>NZ_JAKIKS010000384.1 GCF_023284005.1 Shewanella surugensis | reverse complement strand
TATTCATGGGTTATTTTTTCATTTAAAAGCAGGTCAAACACAATCCTTAGCAGGGGCCCGCATCCTCTGGAATAAAAAGGTTTATTTAGCCGCTAAACGTTTGTTAGATGGCGAATTGCTTATTATCGCTACAAACCATTTTTTACCTGATAGCATTGAAGTTTATTTGAAGCGCTGGGAAATTGAAACATTATTTGAATGCTTAAAAGGGCGTGGATTTAATTTTGAGGACACCCGAATTACTGAGCGAGAACGAGTGAGTAAAATGGTTGCTGTTCTATCAATTGCATACTGTTGGGCTCACAACATGGGGGAGTGGCGCCGAGAACAAGGCGATGGGGTCAAAACGAAAAAACACGGGAGGCTCGAAAAGAGCTTATTTCGACACGAATTAGATTTATTGCAGCAAATATCCATCGGCTCATGCCGTGTTATAAAAACCATTAACCGTTGTTTGAATTTACTCATCCCAAGACCGATTCAGCCCAAAAAGATTGAGCT
>NZ_JAKIKS010000383.1 GCF_023284005.1 Shewanella surugensis | reverse complement strand
GGTTCTGTCGCAAACTGAGATCTCACCGCTATAATTTAAGGGCACAAGATCTCTCAGATACAATTAGGCCGCCAAAGAATAAAATTGTTCCCATGGTGTCATCATTTCAGTAGTGTTCATTTGTCCTTGTTTAATCATGGACCAAAGCTCAACACCCACCAAGGTCGATTCAGCCCCTTCCCAAGATTTCCAGCCCAAACATTGATGCATTTTTCCTTTCACTTTTCGATGGCTTTGCTCGACAATATTATTCAGATATTTGATAGCCAAAACCTCAATCATAAACAGCATATACCCAGACAGCCAAAGACGAATATTGATGGTATTTAATGCTGCGGCATTAGCGCCACTTTTATCAATGACAACTCGGTGTGGTACTCCGCTACTCTTTATCGCTTTATCGAAAAAAGCCAGTGCCGCTGGCTCATCACGGGTTTCACTCAAATAAAAATCAATCACCGCGCCAAATTTATCAACAGCTCGATAATAGTAAACCCATTGGCCTT
>NZ_JAKIKS010000382.1 GCF_023284005.1 Shewanella surugensis | reverse complement strand
CGAGAAGACTCAAGCCTAATAACATGTACTAGCCCATCTCTAGGAATATCTGGGGCTGGATCACTGTAGTTCAATGCATAAAAACTATCAGATTCAGTCTCAAAACTTTCAATTGTATGCTCTGTTATTTGCCAGCCATCTTGTGGGCCAGTTAATTGATCAGTACCGTTTTTAAAATAAGATAATTTATAATATTGACCGTCACGGGCGCCATAAACTTTTACATTAAGCACAGCTTCAAGCAAAAATGAATGTGGTGTTGATTCAACACCATCTCTGATCAACGCTAAACAAGGAAATGCTTTGTTTTGATTTAACGTTTTTGTTGTTTCAACGGAGGAAAGTGGCGCTAAACAACAAGCTGGATCAATAATCCAAGAGTAGCCATCCTTCTCTGCTGAGAGTGAATCGAGTGGTGATCTCTCAGCTGATAATTTATTTGCATCACAGGTGATCTCAATACGCATTAACGGATAGTCAGGTGAATAGAGCACGATTGTTTGTAT
>NZ_JAKIKS010000381.1 GCF_023284005.1 Shewanella surugensis | reverse complement strand
GGTGTTCGATCAGGGTCATTGGGTTACCTCTCAGAAAGTGAGGTGCGATTAGATCACAGTAATTCAGCAGATTCAATCTTTGTTAACAAAGTGCGATCCCGCCCTGGGGAGCAGCAATACCAAGAATATGATTACATACTTAACAAACCAGACCCATTCACAATTTTAATTGATCATTTATAAGCTTAATAAATATGTGGTTGCCCAAGTTTGAAGCACATTATTACAGTAACTGCAACATAAACGATCTCAATCTGAATAATATTAAGTACTATGCGAACCAAACTTATATTCCAGCAGAATATGAAGTTGCGTTAGTAAAAAGTAATTAAAATACTTACGATGAAAACCTAACAGGGATAACATAAAAATGACATAGCAAAGAAATAAAAATGCCATTCAGTTAACTTACCTCCGGCAAAGCCGGAGGCTTATTTGGGTGACGCCCTAAAAGGGCTTAAGTCCGTGCCCAAGGCACTATCTACATTCCGAGTGTTAATTGATCCCGATG
>NZ_JAKIKS010000380.1 GCF_023284005.1 Shewanella surugensis | reverse complement strand
GTTGCTCTCCTGTCTTTTGGTCGAGACTTGAGCCTACCTATACCGCGGTATAGGTGAAACCTATGCGAGTCACCCCGGCAGAGCCGGGGGTTTACCGTTTGTTAATTAAAGGTAATTAAAGACAGGTAAAGATCATTAAAAGTAATCAAAGAAACATAAGGCGTATAAAAGTAAACAAAGATAACTAAAGGTAATTTAAAAATTAAGATTAAAATAAGTTAATACTCAAAAAAACAAGTATTCTAAAAACTATATATAATTACATTTAAATATTTCATATAAAATATTTAAAAACATTTGTTAATTCTATTAATTCTTAATTAGTTAATTAGTTAATTAGTTAATTAGTTAATTAGTTCAATGTCCTAATATAATTAACACACCCAATGGCGCTCAATATTATTTGCTAAGTACCTGAGTATAAAATTACCAACAATTAGGTTAATATTTAATCTTTGATATTTTTTACATTACCAATGATATAGAACTTGTATCAATATCGAAATTTTTGTATAA
>NZ_JAKIKS010000379.1 GCF_023284005.1 Shewanella surugensis | reverse complement strand
ATTGTGAACCACACCCTAAGTAAACCAGTGACGTGAAATATTTATTTACGCCGCCACTGACTTCTTTTCATTATGTCGAAATAAGCATTTTCGAATGTTTCATTTTTGAGAGTATCTTTATTATTTTTCAAATAACGTTCAATAAAGTAATCAAGCGGGGTATCAGTTACACGACAGGCTTCAATCCCTCTTTCAACACACGCTAACGGTTGCTTGTACTCCTTGGCTAACTCGTTTGCTCTGACCCATTCAAAACGATCATAAATCTCGTCAACTTTTAGCACTCGAATACTGGTCTCATCGTAAGCCATATTATGTCCTTGATTTTAATGAATCGATTTCAATACAATATTGCCCTCTATCTCAGTTTCTTCAACCACAAAGAGAGAAGTATTTCTAATGACTTCAATTATAGAAGGTGTCTTCTTGGGGTTTGTTAACATTAAAATAGGTATGATCTGATTTCCCTTATCATCGAAACCTTTTTCAATATCAGACTGATATATACAGATAAAATCAGAT
>NZ_JAKIKS010000378.1 GCF_023284005.1 Shewanella surugensis | reverse complement strand
GCGGTGCGCCAAGTCAGCGAAATAAGCTAAAAAAGGCGAGTTGGGACGATGATTACAGGGCAAAAGTTTTCTTTGGTTAATTATCCGACAAAGTATGCTCCCGCCCTGGGTTGGAAAGGGGGGAGGGGATTGATTGGCCTAGTTGATGCCTTTTAACTGCTTTTAGGTGTTAGTAGCATAGTAGTGCTCTTTATCTGAACTCATCGGTCACCACTTTTTGCTATTGGTATTTTTTCTGTTTGTGGCCGTTTAATCTGCATTTTTACGTGAAAGGTTAGAGTGGTGAGATTCACTCACTATTGGCATTCCGTTTTTTGGCTTTTTTTGTTAAGATAACTGTTCATTTTAAGGCGTTCCAGCCTCTACTTTCCCGAAGACTACTACCGCGATGTGTACAATCATTATTATGTAAGTGCGACGTGAAGTCGTATGAAGCGCTGTTCACCGCTTATGAGTGAACCATCTGTATCACCAGATGACCCTATGACTCTGAATAAAGAAGCGAGTCTGACAATGTAACAA
>NZ_JAKIKS010000377.1 GCF_023284005.1 Shewanella surugensis | reverse complement strand
AGAGACGCCAAAGATAAATAGAATAATTTATCTTTGGCTTTTTTTAGCCCGTTCTTTAACAATTTGGAAAGCTGATAGTGTTAATGTGAAAGGGACAGTGACTTACTTGTAGGTTGTTGTTTATAGCATTAGCGCGAAATAAAAAATTGAGTTCTAAACACTTAAACATTAAGTGTCTTGTTATTTATTGCTTCGGCAATAAATAACGTATTCTAATTTTGGCGAAAGTAGAAACCATTAGTTACGATATAACATAAAGTGTCATTGATTTGTTTACCCAATAAATCAAGCGCAGAACATCGCTTGTTAGGCAAAGCTGTGAATTGAACGACGAATGAGTGTAGCAGCGCTACAGGATTGAGAAGTGAGGTTCGCAATGCAGCATAACAAGATGATAGGCAAGCGAAAAGACTCATTAGAGTTGTATGGTTAAGTGACTAAGCGTATATGGTGGATGCCTTGGCAGTCAGAGGCGATGAAGGACGTAGTAACTTGCGAAAAGCGTTGGCGAGCTAGTAACAAGCA
>NZ_JAKIKS010000376.1 GCF_023284005.1 Shewanella surugensis | reverse complement strand
ATCCACTCTTCATGAGAACGTTTAGTCATGTTAACTCCTGATGTGATAGTCAGACGTTAAAATAAGGGATCAATGAACGCAGTTGAAGATGTACTTGCTCGGACGGTTACAATACAGAGCAAAGATCTCCCCCAACAAGGCTAAACAAAGAAAGCGCGGGGCACATCGAAAACTGGATGACGCTAGCCAACAACAAACCATCACTGAGAAACGAAAATCAATGACCTGGGCGCAAAGACTCAAATGGTTTTTTGGGATAGATATTGAGACCTGCCATCAATGTGGAGGTGTGGTTAAGATCATTGCCAGCATTGAAGATCCCATTGTGATAACAAAGATACTAAGACATCTGAATGATAAAAGTGATGACACCGCCAACATCTTGCTCCCAGAAAGTAGAGCCCCGTCCCCTCAGGTAAGCCTGTTTGACTAGGGGGCGTTGACAATTACGCTAACCAAATCATAGAAGCAGCTAATTGAAGCGTCCCTAAATAGTACTTAGCCTTTCTCTCATAGCGCGTAGCCACTCTACGGAAC
>NZ_JAKIKS010000375.1 GCF_023284005.1 Shewanella surugensis | reverse complement strand
AGTACGCGAATAAGGATCCACAGAGTCAAAGCCATTCCCTTAACAATAAAGTTTCCCAGAAAAAGAGTCCGCTTAAGCATCCATTCATTGATAATCGACCTGAAGCCGCGTTGCAAAGAAAGTATCAAGAGATGGCTAATAATAGTCCACAAGCTGCCCGTATGGCACAGCTACAATCCATGGCCGATAATCGTGTGGCCAAACAAGCTATTCAAAAAGCCGACACTAATACTAATAATACCGGTTTGCCTGAACATTTAAAAAGCGGTATGGAAAGTTTATCGGGCATTAATTTGAATCATGTCAAGGTGCATTATAACTCGGCTAAACCTGCGACGGTGCAGGCTCATGCTTATGCCCAAGGTCATGAAATTCATCTAGGCGCGGGCCAAGAAAAACATTTACCCCATGAATTCGGTCATGTTATCCAACAAGCCCAAGGCCGAGTCAACCCCACTACCACAGTCGGCGGCATGGTAATCAATGATAATGCAGGACTGGAAAAAGAGGCTGATGTACTAGGCGCTAAAGCACTGCAGATGAA
>NZ_JAKIKS010000374.1 GCF_023284005.1 Shewanella surugensis | reverse complement strand
TCTTAAATGCTTTGTAGGTTGCTGGGTGTCATATGATGCCTTAGTGGAGGCTTGAGCCCAGTGCAGTGAAAGTTGCACGCTGGGTTCTTAGAGGGGCGGCACTTGGTAACAAGTGTCGCCTACTCGACAATAAGGGCTAAAATGGGAAAATTAAGTTAGCTTGTTGAACAATCGGGATAAGGTCGCGGCTGCGCGCGGCCATCCTTATTGGGGTAGACACTAGAATTAAGCGTCACGGAAATTTCGGCGGTTCCCGCTTACACCCCCTAATAGTAATTTATTCATATTCCCTCTGAATTATTCGCCTAACTAACTATGCCATTTATTTATGATGCCACCAAACGCGGAATTTATTAGTAATAAACCAAACTATACCAACAAGGGTAACAAGTGATGAAACAGTCTTAGTTTCCTTTGTGGCAATAAACATCCAGATCACTCCTAGAATAGTTAACTTACCTCCGGCAAAGCCGGAGGCTTATTTGGGTGACGCCCTAAAAGGGCTTAAGTCCGTGCCCAAGGCACTATCTACATTCCGAGTTTTAATTGATCCCGA
>NZ_JAKIKS010000373.1 GCF_023284005.1 Shewanella surugensis | reverse complement strand
GTTGCTCTCCTGTCTTTTGGTCGAGACTTGAGCCTACCTATACCGCGGTATAGGTGAAACCTATGCGAGTCACCCCGGCAGAGCCGGGGGTTTACCGTTTGTTAATTAATGCATCTGACGCATAGATATCACTTTCTGATATCAAATATCCCCCATCAAAATCTCTACCGACTCTCACTAAATCTTAGGCTGTATGAAACTGCATAAAACGGGGTAATAAACCAATCAACATTTTTACTCCTAGTGACACTTTCTGTAAGAGTTACTGTACGTAAGTCGCTGCTCTAAATGATCACTGTAACAACGCAATATTGCTTAACGTTATTTCTAGCACAAAAAGTGTAACGACAGTCTTATGCTGTCACCACGACTTCCACTCAATCAACCAGTGTAAGAGGGCCAAGCTTGGATGATCCACAGTATCATCTATAAGTAATCATAAAAGCAATAGTTAACTTACCTCCGGCAAAGCCGGAGGCTTATTTGGGTGACGCCCTAAAAGGGCTTAAGTCCGTGCCCAAGGCACTATCTACATTCCGAGTTTTAATTGATCCCGA
>NZ_JAKIKS010000372.1 GCF_023284005.1 Shewanella surugensis | reverse complement strand
AGGCTGACTCCTGCTTAAAGGTGTCCAAATCTTAGTGTGTGTCTCAATTAACAGGCTGACTCCTGTTTAAAGGTGCCCAAATCTTAGTGTGTGTCTCAATTAACAGGCTGACTCCTGTTTAAAGGTGCCCAAATCTTAGTGTGTGTCTCAATTAACAGGCTGACTCCTGCTTAAAGGTGCCCAAATCTTAGTGTGTGTCTCAATTAACAGGCTGACTCCTGCTTAAAGGTGTCCAAATCTTAGTGTGTGTCTCAATTAACAGGCTGACTCCTGTTTAAAGGTGCCCAAATCTTAGTGTGTGTCTCAATTAACAGGCTGACTCCTGTTTAAAGGTGCCCAAATCTTAGTGTGTGTCTCAATTAACAGGCTGACTCCTGCTTAAAGGTGCCCAAATCTTAGTGTGTGTCTCAATTAACAGGCTGACTCCTGCTTAAAGGTGCCCAAATCTTAGTGTACGGCTCAATAAACAGGCTGACTCCTGCTTAAAGGTGCCCAAATCTTAGTGTGTGGTGGCTAATAGAGTGGGCTTTGTGCTGAAAGGTGCCCAAATCTTAGTGT
>NZ_JAKIKS010000371.1 GCF_023284005.1 Shewanella surugensis | reverse complement strand
TTTCTTTTTCATGTCAGCATGATGACACCAAAAAACGATCGTTCAAGTGGTCATTGCGATCTTAATAAGATCGCGGTATTTATTGTCAATAGGGGGCTGGTGAACGGTTACGCGCCATTTGTGGATAAAGACGTCATGACACAGCACTTAAGGCAAATTTCAGAGGCGACAGGATCGGACAGGTATGCACTTATTATCACAGATGGCGCACCTTGGCATACGAATGAAACGACAGAAGCATTCGATAACTTATCAATATTGAAACTCCCGCCCTATTCCCCAGAATTAAATCCCATTGAACAAGTATGGCAATGGCTAAGGCAACACTGTTTAGCTAACCGATGCTTCAGAAATTATGACGATATTGTTGAACAATGCTGCAGTGCATGGAACAAATTTATTGACTGTACTAACAGAGTTAAAAGCATGTGCTCAAGAAGCTGAGCAAAAGGAGCTATAGTCGTTTCTGGTGTATGAGGATAAAGCATTGCGATGTAACCTGTTAATTGATCTTGGCCGATCAACAATTAACAAAAGGAACATCGCAATGACTAAAAAT
>NZ_JAKIKS010000370.1 GCF_023284005.1 Shewanella surugensis | reverse complement strand
CGAAGGTTCTCGCTTGAAGACATGTTGCCACGATTTATGTATGTCGCACTACGAACTGCTCCTATGCCACAGAAGTATTTAAGCATGGCTGAGCTTTATGGGTAATCAGGATATTGTTTGTTATGTTACTTGTATGAACGGACCAATATGCATCATGAATAAAAGTCGATGAAACTTTGGTTATTTGGGGTTATAGGAACATGTCAAATCGTTCCGCTCGGTGTTACATCAGCTTAAACTGTGGCCTAGATTCTTTCAATGATGTGTCTTTGGATTGAACAATTTTATGCGATCTGAAACGATCATCTTTAATAGACTTGGGTTTATTTTGATCAAAGAAAAACACTGTCCATTGGTGGGTGTTGTGATTATTTGCAATGACAGCGCTGATGTTGATTTATGAAATAAACCTTTTTATTTCATTCATTAATTTAGACTTCTGACTAAAGTTGAGTGGTACTTATGGGGGCGTTGTTGACTAAATCAGGGAACCTATCGTAAATCTTGCGATCAGATCATTATCACTGATTTAAAAAGGCTCCACCGATGGGCAAGGCTAAGAATAAAATCACCAAT
>NZ_JAKIKS010000369.1 GCF_023284005.1 Shewanella surugensis | reverse complement strand
AGTTCCGTAGAGTGGCTACGCGCTATGAGAGAAAGGCTAAGTACTATTTAGGGACGCTTCAATTAGCTGCTTCTATGATTTGGTTAGCGTAATTGTCAACGCCCCCTAGTAGAGTCACTTACGGGTATAGAAAATGGTATTTCAGATAGATTGCTAATTGAGCAGCTTTCATTAAAGGTTAATACATTATTCCTTCACAGCATTTTTCTTGCATCGAGTATCAAGCCAGTAGAATTTGCAGATGAGCGTGAAATCAGACTTCTGTATATAGGAGAGCGCAAAGAAAGTGAAATAAATAGCCATGATATGGCGGCGTTACGAACCCTTTATAATAAGCCTACACTTCCAGATATTGGATTCAAAACCACGAGTGATTTATTGGTGTCATATCAGCCTATACCATTCAGTATCGATGCTGTTAAAAGAGTAATTATTGGTCCAACAGTTAATGCGAAACTTGTTATGATTGGAATGTAACCGTCCGAGCAAGTACATCTTCAACTGCGTTCATTGATCCCTTATTTTAACGTCTGACTATCACATCAGGAGTTAACATGACTAAACGTTCTCATGAAGAGTGG
>NZ_JAKIKS010000368.1 GCF_023284005.1 Shewanella surugensis | reverse complement strand
AAATTGCGATTCCCCTGTAGTTCAGTTGGTAGAACGGCGGACTGTTAATCCGTATGTCACTGGTTCGAGTCCAGTCCGGGGAGCCATCTTTCATTCTCATTGAATGTAAAACGGCGCAACGAAATGATAAAAATGTAGCAAATTGCGATTCCCCTGTAGTTCAGTTGGTAGAACGGCGGACTGTTAATCCGTATGTCACTGGTTCGAGTCCAGTCAGGGGAGCCATCTTTCATTATTCAATATCACACTCTCTATACTCACTTTTCCACAAACTTATCTTGCCTAAAAACCAATCTATCCTGAGTTCCTTAGAGATCCCCTTAGGTAATATCAGCCAATAAAGATCTTTTCAATCTACAAGCATTTATTGTTAATTCGTTATTCAATAAAATTCACTAAAATATCCGTCTCGATCCATCGCGATGTCTATCGGTCTTTATTCAACTTTATATTTTTCGATGAAATCACGGTATTGCTCCTAGTACTTAAACACAGTGAAAATGATCGATTGGATTCACTTCAAAACGGGTAACTGTTCGCTCGGAAATAACAATGAAAGACTTCTAGCTTTACGGGGTTTCTTACTAA
>NZ_JAKIKS010000367.1 GCF_023284005.1 Shewanella surugensis | reverse complement strand
GTTGCTCTCCTGTCTTTTGGTCGAGACTTGAGCCTACCTATACCGCGGTATAGGTGAAACCTATGCGAGTCACCCCGGCAGAGCCGGGGGTTTACCGTTTGTTAATTAATATTTATTTTTTAGGTCAATACGGGCTTTAATTGGGGTTTTGCTAACATCCCCTCGAAATTAACCTTAGTGTTAATTTTAGCAAGATGATTTCGTTGTTTCTGGTGATATTCTTTCAAAAACATCACTCAATATTCTATAAATAGTTGCGGAGCCCCATTTTGGCTCATCGACGCCGATTTGTAAGGTGAGGAGGAGTCCATTCCATTGCTTACATAGGCCAAGTAGTAACGCAGTGCCTGCATAATGATCGCAGAGGGATAATGTCGGCCTGAAAAATTGAGTTTCATAAACATAAGCATAGAAAGTGATGCTTAGATCATAAAACATTCATGCTGTTTGCGACAGAACCAGAATCCAACAAAGAATAGCGAGTTATTGTCAAATGTGGTGTATCAATGAATCGTGATGTTCTGTTTGATCTTGAGTGATCCGCTCACCATCTTTAAATTGAATACCTGATATGACATCAGCAAGCAGCTT
>NZ_JAKIKS010000366.1 GCF_023284005.1 Shewanella surugensis | reverse complement strand
TGGTTATCTTGCCATGATTTTATCACTTTTGATGCACTCAAAGAGAGTGTAAAAAACATCATGGATAATTATCCGTCAAAATATACGATAACTTTTAGTTAAGCACTTATCTTAGCAGAACCATTAATCGATATGCTAGGTGAACAAACATAACAGATAAGGATAGGCCGCGCGCAGCCGCGTCCTTATCCCAAGTGTTGAACAAGCCCGAGGCTAAAGTTTAGTCATACTCTTTATTATGCAAATAACAGAACGAGAGTTCGCTCTGTTTAGGGTGATGTTTCAGGGGACCGTTTTTGATAGTTGTGATGATCCTTTAGCTTCGTAGCTAATAAAATAATTGTTTCTATGTCAGTTCGTTACCAGTTACCACCTCTTCGTTGGTTGAAAACCATTATCTGCTATTTCTAGAAATATGTTTCAGCGCTAGGCTGTGATCATGAAGTTTGTCGGTCGGCCGTTTCCCAACTGACGTCGGTGAATACCCATAAAGTGCATTGCTTGTTGGCAACACGGACAACAGCGTGTCGATAAAGTACGTTTTATCTCGGGTAATCTTGGAAATACGGCCCCTGCAACCGCGAGCATGAGTTGT
>NZ_JAKIKS010000364.1 GCF_023284005.1 Shewanella surugensis | reverse complement strand
TGGTTATCTTGCCATGATTTTATCACTTTTGATGCACTCAAAGAGAGTGTAAAAAACATCATGGATAATTATCCGTCAAAATATACGATAACTTTTAGTTAAGCACTTAAACCTTATACCATTGAAAATAACCTCAAAATCAGTGAAAGTAAGGTGCCCGCAGCATTGTTTAGCGGTTTTGTTCTAAATGTTGACTCTAATGCGTTAGATAAGCTAATGATTAATTATGGGATCTCCAATGTTGATATTGGGTATTTACTTCTTAACATGAATAAAGAATGCAGTTTCAGTAATGTAACAGACGGTTCAGGAATTAATCCTGTAACAGGACACGAGACTGAATATCAAAGATTTGTCGCTAATGGCGGCAGCCTCGGTCTAATTGTGAGTGGCGATATTGGTAGTACCACTCAAGACCCTTTAATGGCATGTACTGAAAATGAATTAACTAGTTTTATTGTAAATGCTATAGAAGCAGCACCTGTCACTATTGATCGCATCACATTTGATAGAGCTATAGTCGTTTCTGGTGTATGAGGATAAAGCATTGCGATGTAACCTGTTAATTGATCTTGGCCGATCAACAATTAACAAAAGGAACATCGCAATGACTAAAAATG
>NZ_JAKIKS010000363.1 GCF_023284005.1 Shewanella surugensis | reverse complement strand
TCATTTTTAGTCATTGCGATGTTCCTTTTGTTAATTGTTGATCGGCCAAGATCAATTAACAGGTTACATCGCAATGCTTTATCCTCATACACCAGAAACGACTATAGCTCACATCACAATGATGAAACTCAATCACCATTCCAGTGATTTTATCTTGGTTTTTAATCAAGGTATCCAGGATCCGATATTCTGAACATTCTATATCTATTTTAAGAAAAATATTTGAGTAATTAACGGTCTCAAAAACTTCCTCCATAGAACAATGAATTCCACCCGCATTCACACCAACAAACTTCTCGATATGCTTTCGATTACCCGTAAAAAAATTTTTATATGACAAGTAAACTTTTATCCAGTGTAAGAAGTATTTTGGTCTATGAAATCTTCGTAGTGCATTTTTAATATTCTTAAAAAATACTTTCTTGTTTACTGATGCATCATACGCATAAACGGGCACATCTTTATATTGACAAAAATCACTCTCAAAGCTCCAATCATCATTGATACCTAAGCCAGTTAACTTACCTCCGGCAAAGCCGGAGGCTTATTTGGGTGACGCCCTAAAAGGGCTTAAGTCCGTGCCCAAGGCACTATCTACATTCCGAGTTTTAATTGATCCCGATG
>NZ_JAKIKS010000362.1 GCF_023284005.1 Shewanella surugensis | reverse complement strand
CATTTTTAGTCATTGCGATGTTCCTTTTGTTAATTGTTGATCGGCCAAGATCAATTAACAGGTTACATCGCAATGCTTTATCCTCATACACCAGAAACGACTATAGCTCGACGGGCAACCAAGCTAGCCGAATATGCAGAAAGCTCCTTCCTGTGCTTAATTCGTAGCTCGACCCAACTTAGTCGCTTCTTGCGCTGCTGAACTTTAGCTAATCTCTTTCTCAAATGCTTAGAATTATTCTTCATTGCTTCTGGCTATTATCCTTGCCGCACGATTGATGCCTAACCCTTATATAATGCACATACGCGATTATCACAGCTCTTAACTAAAAAGCAGACCATTTCTCTTTATGCCGCATCGCCAATATACTGTATTTAATATTAATAACTGATTAATTTAACTATTAAGCGAGGTAAGTCATGAAATCACAAACGGCCTGCCCCTCACGCTAGCCAGCAAAAATACCACCAAAACGTTACTTTTGTAAACACAATGTTTGTTTTAGATGGTGGTAGAAGTGCAAGAGCTATAGTCGTTTCTGGTGTATGAGGATAAAGCATTGCGATGTAACCTGTTAATTGATCTTGGCCGATCAACAATTAACAAAAGGAACATCGCAATGACTAAAAAT
>NZ_JAKIKS010000361.1 GCF_023284005.1 Shewanella surugensis | reverse complement strand
CATGGTAAAACTACACTAACTGCTGCTATTTCTGCAGTTTTAAGTAAGACTTATGGTGGTGACGTTAAAGACTTCGCACAAATCGATAACGCTCCAGAAGAGCGTGAGCGTGGTATTACCATTAATACCTCTCACATCGAATATGATACTCCAGCTCGTCACTATGCGCATGTTGATTGCCCTGGTCACGCGGATTATGTTAAAAACATGATCACTGGTGCTGCTCAAATGGATGGTGCAATCTTAGTGGTTGCTTCTACCGATGGCCCAATGCCACAAACGCGTGAGCACATCTTGCTTTCTCGTCAGGTTGGCGTTCCTTTCATCATCGTGTTCATGAACAAATGTGACATGGTTGATGACGAAGAGCTACTTGAGCTTGTAGAAATGGAAGTGCGTGAACTTCTTTCTGAATATGACTTCCCAGGTGATGACTTACCGGTTATTCAAGGCTCAGCACTTAAAGCCCTTGAAGGTGATGCTGGTTATGAAGCTAAAATTCTTGAGCTTGCAGAAGCCTTAGATACTTATATTCCAGAGCCAGAGCGTGCGATTGACGGTGCATTCATTCTTCCAATTGAAGATGTTTTCTCAATCTCAGGCCGTGGTACAGTTGTTACCGGTCGTGTTGAGCGCGGTAT
>NZ_JAKIKS010000360.1 GCF_023284005.1 Shewanella surugensis | reverse complement strand
CTACCAGTGATAAATACGGATTATCGCGGGTAGGGATGAATAATACTACCAATTATTTTGTTACCATTTTTGCAGCTTCCATAACTTTAAAAGGTGCATAAAATTGAGGGTAATGACTGAGTTTTCTATTTCATTTTGAACTAGTTTTTTAGTGTGTTTATGTAATGGACTGTGTAATCTTAGTCACAACTATGTTGTCTCCGTCACATTTAATATTAGCTTCTATTTTTAATGAGTTAACTGAATTAGGACTGTCATCGACTATGGCTAAATAGTCATTAAAATACTCATTATCTTTCATTGTTGTTATATCCTTTCTTAAACTTATTTGAATATCAAATGATGAGTTATTTTTATTGGTTTGTATTCTATATTGAATATCAGCTGTATCTCCAACTCCTGGTACATCAAGATGCATTCCTCTTTTTTCCTGAAGATCTTTTAGAATTTCTGCAAATATAGTTTGACAAATCCCCCTCTGTACATTGACTTTGTTAGCAAAGGTACCTTCGACTTCACTCGATGCCATTTTTTCGCCATTTAAGAAATAATCAGCCCTGTTTGTGTCTTTTAAGAACTGACCGGTTATGGCTTTATTGTCTATTTTATTTATTCTTTCAGTAACTTTAGTGCAATCATTATATGACAAAA
>NZ_JAKIKS010000359.1 GCF_023284005.1 Shewanella surugensis | reverse complement strand
ATGGTTATCTTGCCATGATTTTATCACTTTTGATGCACTCAAAGAGAGTGTAAAAAACATCATGGATAATTATCCGTCAAAATATACGATAACTTTTAGTTAAGCACTTAGAATCGATAGGCTACGAGAAAAGGAAAAGCTAGCGAGCTAGCTTTTTAGATTGAGGTCATATTACTTGTTCAATACCTCTTTTGCTGTTTCAACTTTAGAAAAATCAAGTCCTAACTCATTAACCGCTTCTTTAATTAATTCAGGCTGTTGCATTAATAACATCATTAATGATTGCAGTTTGTCTTGAGGGAACCCCAATTGTTGGACTGTGGCCATGGCCATTAGTGGGTTTTCCGTTAACGCCTGAAAAACGGCTTGGATTTGAGCGTCACTGACATTATGTTCTTTTAATATAGCAAGAATAGGATTCATTAGTTTACCTGTATGTGCTGTTAATTTTAGCGATATTGAATTATGGATAGTGATATTCTATCAAAATAGTGAGGACAGCAGAATACTTGGTTAGGTTTACTTTTATGGTGAGTAAAAGATGGTGTTAAGCGTGAGCGTCCGGCGAACTACGCCTTGCTTAGATTAACATGCCAAGGTAAGAGACTATTGAGATCACAGTTGGGGGGGAGATAGCTGTTCCAAGCAATGTTCGATGTAATCG
>NZ_JAKIKS010000358.1 GCF_023284005.1 Shewanella surugensis | reverse complement strand
ATTTAAAATCCTAAATAGAGCTGTTATCAAGCCCTCTATCGATGAATTAAATAATAGTAGTGATTTAACCGTAGAATACGAAACCATTAAAAAGGGTCGATCAGTAGCGGCATTATCATTTCAATTTACCCAAGATAAGCAAAGGAAACTCAAGCTCACTTCCTGAAAAATAGAAGTTTTTTACTAATTAGTATCTGTATTTTTCATGGGAAGCGGTACAACAACGCTTGAGATCTACAAGCTCCTTTTTCACCGTGGCGCACTTCGGATATTATGTTAAGTAATTACTTTCAGGGAATGAAAATGGGGGGTGATAATCAAAATCAACAATCTTAATTTCATACAATGATACGCTTTGATAATGCAATAGATATTCTGAAGTCCAGTCACCAAATGAGTTAGACTCATCATAATTAGGTATTCCTAGGTGATAATGCCATAGCTTATGCTCTTGCGCATATTTTACTTTTGATAGAAATTCAGGGTCATTAGGGTCAACATTATCAGAATTCTTAATTCGACCAGGAAGACCAACAAGACCATGATCTTCATAGTGTTCTATGAACTCTGTTATTTTATTTTTATCAGCTTCAGGAAAATATTTAAAGTTTTCTAAAAAACAACGACCATAATCAACGGTATACATAAATTATCTTATTCTTAAGTGCC
>NZ_JAKIKS010000357.1 GCF_023284005.1 Shewanella surugensis | reverse complement strand
CGATATTTGATATCATCATCCGATGAAATTTACACCCGATAATCTACCCAACGATATTGATTGTCTTAAGCAATTACTGCTTGAGACGCTTGCGGCTAAAAATGCTGAAATCGCTGAACTTAAACAATCTGTACAGCGATTACTTGAGCAATTTCGCTTAGCACAACAAAAAAGGTTTGGCGCCAGTAGTGAACGCCATGATTATCAGGGTGAGTTATTTAACGAAGCTGAGGTAACGGTTGATGACGTTGATAATGAGCCTGTTGAATCGAGTACTGATGCAGTGCCAGCCGCACCTAAAAAACGTCCTAAGCGTCAACCTTTGCCTAAAGACTTACCTCGTGAAATCATTACCCATGATATTAGCGAGGAAGATAAACAGTGTGATTGTTGTGGCGAGCCGCTGACGTTAATGGGACAAGATAGCAGTGAAAAACTTAAATTCATTCCTGCTCAAATCAAAGTCATTGAGCACATTAGGTTAAAATACAGCTGCAACCAGTGTGAAACTCAAGGGACGCAGGCCAATATCAAGCAAGCACCCGTCCCTGCAAGTCCAATACCGAAAGGATTTGCCACGGCCAGTTTACTGAGTCAAATCATAACAAGTAAGTATCAGTACGCATTACCGCTTTATCGCCAAGAAATGCTGTTCAAGCAGCATGGTAT
>NZ_JAKIKS010000356.1 GCF_023284005.1 Shewanella surugensis | reverse complement strand
GGGGTTTAAAGGGGGACAGATTGACACGCAAAAGGGGTTTAAAGGGGGACAGATTGACACGCATACTAACAAGAAAACGTGGACACATTGAAACAATGTCCTCCATGTTGTATGGTTATCAAATAAACATATCCATTGGAAGGCTTATGAACAACCTATCTGTCTCTAAATCAAACTATTTAATTGATGCTAGTTATAAATTAAACGCACAAGCCCAAAAGCTGGTTTTAGCTTGTCTGGGAAAAATTGATTCTAGAGTTTCTATACCTAAAGAAATAACAATAACAGCGCAAGAATATAGTGAGTTGATGGGGATAAAACACAACTCAAGAAGGGATCTTTATAAGGCCGCAGATAGTCTTTTTCGTTCGATTATCACCTTGAAAAATGAAAATGAAACTATTGAGTTACACTGGGTGCAACGAAGCGTCAAAAAACACAAAGGTGAGGGGGCAATAACAATAAAATGGACTGATGATGTACTTCAATATATTAGTCAGCTAAAAAATAGATTTACAACCTATAAATTGCATCATATAGCCCAACTACAATCCAGCCATTCTATAAGAGTTTACGAGCTATTAATGAGATTCAATAGCACAGGGGAAAGAATTATATACCTTGATGATTTTAAATCTGCTTTAGGTATCTCAGATAAATACTCAGATTTTAGA
>NZ_JAKIKS010000355.1 GCF_023284005.1 Shewanella surugensis | reverse complement strand
GCGTTTTTAGTCTGTTTTTTATTCAAATCAAATAAGCCTTGTGCTCCGCACTCAATAATCATTTTCTTTTGAGATTAACAGGAGGCTCTCAGAAGCGTTTTAAGGCTTTAAAATAATAAAACCCTTCACGTTGTATGCAAAACTCAAAAAAAACCCGAGAAATTAGATTTAAGCGCCTTTAAATGCGTTTTCGAGTGTAACGAGAGCATGGGAGCGTAGCGAAACGCTCTTAAGGTGCGCTTTTGGCACCTGCCTTTTGTCCTGCTAAGCCCGCTTTTGTAGCCCATCATGATTGACTCAGCTCCTAAGCTGGCCGTAGGCAAAACTAAGGTTTGATTACTGGGCTTTAAGTTCTCGCCCCTGCCACCGGCAGGAAATGGCGAGGCATTATCGCTTGTGTCTCTTGCTTTGGCTTTTGGGGGATGCCGGAAACGAACGAAGTGAGGGGAAGGGCTGGCGGGGGTGAAACCCCCAAGAAGGGTTATCACTTGGAAAATTTCAAAATGGCTAAGTTATCCACAGATTTTTTTTATTTTTAATTTTTTATTTTTATATCTTTCTTGTTTATTAAAGCTTTCTTGTTTTTAGCACCTCTACAGGCCTTGGTATGAATGGGCTGCGGGGTTTAAAGGGGGACAGATTGACACGCAAAAGGGGTTTAAAGGGGGACAGATTGACACGCA
>NZ_JAKIKS010000354.1 GCF_023284005.1 Shewanella surugensis | reverse complement strand
CTTCCAAAGATTTATGGCAGCAGGTTAAATCGACAGTGAGAAACGTTGAGCGTAATGATGGCGTGTTGATTTTTGACGACACGATTCAAGAAAAAGCTTGGACGGATGAAAATGAGTTAATGTGCTGGCATTACGATCACTGCAGTGGCAGTGGCCGCAACGTCAAGGGCGTCAACCTGTTGAATGCACTGTACCACTCAGGCGAAATGTCTATTCCAGTGGCATTTGAGTTGGTAAAAAAGCCCTTCCAATATAGTGTTCTGAAGACTAGGAAGGTCAAACGTAAAAGCGAGATAACCAAAAACGAAATGATGCGTCAAATGATCGAAACCTGTATTAGTAACGACTTGAAATTTCTTTTTATTCTTATGGATAGCTGGTTTCATCAAAAAATAATTTCGATTTCATCACCAGTAAGGACAAGCATTTCATCGCAGCACTCAAGAGTAACCGACTAATAACCTTGTCCGAGGAAGATAGAAAAAATAAGCGTTTTGTACGAGTAGATGAACTGAATTTCCCAGAGCAAACCGCAGTGCAAGGCTGGCTAAAAGGATATGAGAAAGCAAGTCCTGAGTTATTGTCAAATGTGGTGTATCAATGAATCGTGATGTTCTGTTTGATCTTGAGTGATCCGTTCACCATCTTTAAATTGAATACCTGATATGACATCAGCAAGCAGCT
>NZ_JAKIKS010000353.1 GCF_023284005.1 Shewanella surugensis | reverse complement strand
GAATTCGTCGCCACTGCTTATCGCTAATCATTTTACGAGACATATGAATTTCAAAGAGAAAAATTGTATCTTAATCAGCTAATCATGGCCAATTGTCAACGCCCCCTAGGCGATTAGATGTTTTATTACTTATCGCTATGCTGGCTGAAATCGTTCTTTGGCTTATCGGGCTCATTACTAATCACAATGGGTGGCAGTGCCATTTTCAAGCAAATAGCATTCGGCATAGAGCAGTGCTTTCGATTGTAAGATTAGGGAAAGAAGTTCGAAGGAGGTCAAATTACCCGATAAAAGCGCAAGATTTACGATGGCCAATATATGAATATATTAGACGAGTTCACTGCTCTGGAATGCCAAAATTATGAGGGGATCCGCCAGCGCCGCAGCAGCAGCGAGGAATAAACCCTACTGAGATTAAAAAATAATCATCACTACCATATGGTCCATGATGTAATCGACTCTGAATTCACTCCTTCTCCAGTTTAAACTCCCACGCTCTTTGTAATAACCTGTAATATTTTTTCTTCATAAACCATCTATTAAATAAACAGTCATATTAATTTCTTCCTACTTCTGTATTCCCATTAATTAACAAACGGTAAACCCCCGGCTCTGCCGGGGTGACTCGCATAGGTTTCACCTATACCGCGGTATAGGTAGGCTCAAGTCTCGACCAAAAGACAGGAGAGCAA
>NZ_JAKIKS010000352.1 GCF_023284005.1 Shewanella surugensis | reverse complement strand
TTCTGTGATAAGCCATTGCCTTAAGGTTTCACTCGACAGGTGAATATCATGTAATTCAGCCAATTTTTCACAGGCAAACGTCGGTTTAAAATCCGCATATTTTTGCTTAACTAGCGTTAGGACTTTATCCTTAAACTCAAGTGAAAAACGGCGATTACTGGGTAATCCACAGCGTTTAGATACTAGGCCAACGTCACCTTGCTGACGCAGTTGATTAACCAGCCTTTGGATCTGCCGGCGACTGATCCCTAATATACCCAGCCGCAGCTGACTGGGTTAACCTTTTATCACAAACTTTTGTGATCACACCAATGCGGTGCAGTTCGTTTTCACTCATCGTAATTAACATGGCAACATTATTTTATGCAGGACAATTTATGACCAAGCATATCAAAATGTGATATCTCTAAGTTGGGGGAATGTGACATTACTATATTGGATCTACAGCGATTATGGTACTAAGTCTTAATCCCTCTCGAACGCTGTAAAAACCTATGTTAATTTGGAGATAAAGGTCAAAAATAACCCTGCTAATATTGAGTGACCTATAAGTTAAGATAAAGAGTACCACTTTGAGGCTTGAGGCTGATTGAGGAGCTATAGTCGTTTCTGGTGTATGAGGATAAAGCATTGCGATGTAACCTGTTAATTGATCTTGGCCGATCAACAATTAACAAAAGGAACATCGCAATGACTAAAAA
>NZ_JAKIKS010000351.1 GCF_023284005.1 Shewanella surugensis | reverse complement strand
AATGGTTATCTTGCCATGACTTTATCACTTTTGATGCACTCAAAGAGAGTGTAAAAAATATCATGGACAACTATCCATCAAAATATACGATAACTTTTAGTTAAGCACTTAGTGCAATAGCCTTTAATTCATTCAATATACTTTTGCTATTATCACTAACTATCCCATGCCCCACATCAGGATTAAGCAAATTTATCCCAGCACCACTAGCTTTATTGATCTTCAATTTAACCGTTAACATATAATGTAAACATGCGGCACCAAAAATATATGTTAAAATAATGACTAATATACTTAATATATTAAACATACTTTTTACCGCCTTTATATAGTGATATTGCAAACATAAAAAAGACTAACCCTATAATATTTACAGTGGGAACCCCTGCTAAGTATATACCTTCAAGCTTATCTGTTTCCAAAATAACTCTATCTATATAGCGTGAAAATTGCAGGGTGCATTGAATAAAAAAAATAAAACAGATCAAAAAAGCATTTATAGAATATGGTATTCTTCTAATTCTATGAGCTATTACTATAATGAATATCGATAATATATCTATGAAACCAAATCCAAAATACCAAATAAATCTATCTAGATTAATAATCCCAGTAGGAGAATACAACTTAGATTGCCATAATAACCGACACACTTTGGTATAGAAAAGAGGGTTAGCTGCCTATAAGCTTCAATCTCTCACAAAATCGGCCAAGGTTCTCAAATGAAAAACCAAT
>NZ_JAKIKS010000350.1 GCF_023284005.1 Shewanella surugensis | reverse complement strand
TTTACCCGAAAGTAAGAAGATAAGAAAGCAATTTCGAATAACTCAACACCTGTGAGTGCCCACACAGATTTGCTTGTCATATTGTTAAAGAGCGTTGCTAGTATGAAAAACTAATTTTCCAGCTAGCTGCCTAAGACGCTAGGTCGTTGGCTTAAGGAGGCGTATTCTACACTCTCCAGTCGCGGCGTCAAGTGCTTATTTTAAGAGGTTTTTCAAGTGTTGATTTCTTAATCACTGATGTGATAAATAATCAAAACCGAAGCCCTTAAAGCGCTTGTCACCTGAGATTAAAATCCGAAGAGATTATCCTCTCTAACACCGCCTCAAGTCCCGTACACTCTAATCTTTCAACTAGGTAGTAAGCCTGCTTTGCCGTGTCAGTGGTTGCGCATTATAGGGATATTTGAGCTAAGCACAAGTCTTTTTTAGCATTTAAATGAAACAAACCAACTGGATGAACATAAAGCCAGCTAAACGTTTAAAAAAAGGGCTTTAACGTCCTTTAATGCTATCGGATCAATAGAGATAGTGACTGATTAATTAATCCCATTGCACCAAGTTGCGGCCTAATATTATAAAAATTGCGCATTTACTCCAAAAATATTTGCTTTGTCGGTAGCATATAGGTAAGTATTCACCAGAGGGGGATTGACTAAGCTGGCATGAGCCCAAATACGTCTGGGTAGTCCTTTTTATCAACCACGGCCACAATGATAGTGCTGATCACTCTTATCGGG
>NZ_JAKIKS010000349.1 GCF_023284005.1 Shewanella surugensis | reverse complement strand
CGGTCAACTGAACATGTAAAGCTTCATTATCGAAATTGGATACATCCAACGTCACTAACGGTACCATGGTGCTGTTGGCAGTATAAGCTTGGCGATAACCCTCTTCAGTTAACTCAAAATCAAGCCGCAGAATATCGTGTTGTTGCGATAAGCCATAAAGAGCCTGCTCAATCGTGTTAGTGTCTACATCACTTGGAATAGACAACATAAATGATTGATTAAAATGATTTGGATGAGCCATCCGTTGAGTAAAAAACCATTGCTGGATCGGCAATAGGTCAAATTCACCAAAAAGGCTTCCTTGTTCAGCCTTAATGCTAACCTCTGATGGTCCTTGGGCTAATCGCAGTGCTAATTGGTTAATCGTCGGAGAATCGAATATCGCTTTAACTTGCAAATTAAAGCCCATTTTTCGCAGGCGAGAAACCAGTTGAATACTGACAATGGAATCTCCGCCGATGCGGAAGAAGTTATCATGGACACCAATCGATTCAAGGTTCAATACATCTTGCCAGACCTGACATAATTGATGCTCTAATTCTGTTCGTGGCGATATATAATTATCACTATCGACGAAACTTGGCTCAGGCAACGCCTTTTTATCAAGCTTACCATTAAGGGTTAACGGCACGCTGTCAATCACAGTAAAAGTCAAAGGTAACATGTAATCGGGTAACCGCTCGCTTAACTGGCTTCGAATAT
This sequence comes from Shewanella surugensis, assembly GCF_023284005.1. Classification (GTDB taxonomy): domain Bacteria; phylum Pseudomonadota; class Gammaproteobacteria; order Enterobacterales; family Shewanellaceae; genus Shewanella; species Shewanella surugensis. The sequence continues at coordinate 43 of NZ_JAKIKS010000349.1, read as the reverse complement.
CGTCAACATCTAACTTATCTTGCTCAAAGACATCCACTTCATC
>NZ_JAKIKS010000348.1 GCF_023284005.1 Shewanella surugensis | reverse complement strand
AAGGTGTTCGATCAGGGTCATTGGGTTACCTCTCAGAAAGTGAGGTGCGATTAGATCACAGTAATTCAGCAGATTCAATCTTTGTTAACAAAGTGCGATCCCGCCCTGATTTTTTAGCTTTATATTGATTACATGTTTCTAACAAAGTAATCCTTGATGAGCAAGGGTATGACTTAAGGCTATGGATTCGTTGAGGGCGATATCGATATTAGGGTGGGCTTTACTCACATCGACTTCTTTATATTTTAAAGACATATCGATATGATATTTTATTAAATAGACTTTAGAGAGGACTTCGCTATTGTAAATGTAATCACCTGCAACAAAATGTTGAAGTAAATAATCGGAAGCCAGTAAAATCATGGTACTTTCAAAGTCAGAATCAGTAACTTGAATTAAAGTACATAATATTTTTAAGTCGTTCGCGAGCAGGTTGTGAGCGTTCATCTGATGACCTTAAAAATCAGTCTACCCTGCATACTAGCATTTTATAATGATTAGGTGAAATGCTCTATATTAATATTAACGTCATTTAACTTAATTGTTTAAGGGTTGATTTACTTAGATGGTTTTTTTGGTATGGCCAGTTTTTTATAGTCAATATCATAATGTTGAAGAATGATATTTATTTTATATTTATAGTTTTAAATATAGCGATTTCCTAGATCTCAGCAATAAGCGACACACGTTTACCTGTTAAAAACTCATAAGGACTGAGAAAGTTTAACGCCTTTCTTGGCCTCATGTTAATTAAAAATTCAGCATTGGC
>NZ_JAKIKS010000347.1 GCF_023284005.1 Shewanella surugensis | reverse complement strand
TTGTATGGTCGTGGCTCCTTAGCCGAAGTGCGCCTAATTGAGAGACAATTTACTTTCTAGGCGATGAATTAACAGAAAAATCAGACTCCAGCTAAACTTTGCAACGGAGCCAAAAATAAAACTCAATCCATTATAACCCAGCAAAAAAGTCAATGGTTTCTGGAATTTTTGCGCTCCCCTCTTATCACTTGGTATAATGTCAGATTACTTTATTTTGATAGAGAGTTAACGTGAAAAAAAGAGAGTTTGTTACCCAGCCTAAGAAGTCAGATAAACCATCAAGAAAAGCAAGCAATCCCGAAGCTATGAAAACCCGTAGGCGCATAGAAGATATTGAAGAACAAAGGGAACTTAAGGCAGCCCTTGAATTATGACCATATAACAATTAATTTTCAGAAATTAATGTAGGGGTATGAGGCCCAATGGAACGAGTTTGACCACTTGTAATTAGTTGGTTCCATTAGGGTGTACTCAATTCAAACCCATTGATATATATTAAGATGGTTTTAGCCTGATCATTTACTGATGGTGTCGTGGTGGCGTAAATTTCTAGGATTACAGTTTACAACTCCAAATTGAATAAAATTTGAGCTCGGGTAATTTCTTGTTTAAAATCTTCATTCACCCTCTGAATCTCAATCAATTTCTGTTCAAGATCACCTTTAGGGTAACCGTCCGAGCAAGTACATCTTCAACTGCGTTCATTGATCCCTTATTTTAACGTCTGACTATCACATCAGGAGTTAACATGACTAAACGTTCTCATGAAGAGTGG
>NZ_JAKIKS010000346.1 GCF_023284005.1 Shewanella surugensis | reverse complement strand
CCTTTCGCTAAAATACGGTCAAGCAGACTTGATGGTAAAAAACGGCGCAGATAGCCAAAGAGATAAGTCGGTTTTGTCACATAATAGCGCGGCTTGGGATTGGAACTTTTTATTATCTTCAGAAGGGGTTTTAATACGGCCTCTGGACCAAGGGCAAAGGGGGTTGAAGATGTTTCGCGGCCTAAGCGTGATAAGGTTCTTTTATAATTGTTTCGATGACGTGAAGCGTCGATATCAATTGATTTATCAATGGCACGCAACGCATTGGCTCTGAATTGACTAACAATCGGCCCAGGCTCAATTAAACTCACCGAAATATTGGTATTCATCAATTCTAATCTAAGGGTATCTGTATACCCCTCTAAAGCAAACTTACTGGCCGCATAAGCCCCGCGATACTTCATCGCGACTAAACCCCGCACAGAGCTGTTTTGCACAATTTTTCCAGAGCCCTGAGTTAACATGACAGGGAGCACCGCCCGAGTCAGTTCATGTAAGCCAAATAAGTTCGTTTCAAACTGCGTGCGCAGCGCCTCCGTCGGTAAATCTTCAATGGCTCCCCCTTGACCATAAGCCGCATTATTAAATAACACATCTAACGTGCCGCCAGTCAGCACCAAAGCCTCCTTCAATCCAGCATGAATAGAATCAACATCTGTCATATCCAGTTGAACACAATGAAGCCCCTGCCCTTGAAGCGCCGCCACATCTTCAAGCTTGCGACAACTGGCAATGACCTTAAAACCGGACTCATGTAACTGTTCAGCACAAAAGCGGCCGATACCGCTACTGCAACCCGTAATTAAAAT
>NZ_JAKIKS010000345.1 GCF_023284005.1 Shewanella surugensis | reverse complement strand
AAGGGTTACTATGTTTCTACGGTTGGTTTGGATGAGGAAATGATAAAAGAGTACATACGAAACCAAGAAAAAAATGACATTCATCGAGATCAATTAAAACTCGGAATGTAGGGACTTAAGCCCTTTTATGGCGTCACCCAAATAAGCCTCCGGCTTTGCCGGAGGTAAGTTAACTTAGTAGCCACTGCCTCCAGCACTGTAAATATTATTGTTACGGTCAAGCGCCCAAAGATATTAATAGTTACCAATGGATATGAGGTTTTTATTGCCCCCATAGACACTTTGTTTCCATTCACTGTTTACTCGATAATAAACATAGCCATCTGTGCCTACGCCCTAAACAGCATTATGGCCCATATTACTAATATGAGTGAGCTTTTCAGGAACCTGTTGCCAAGTTTGATTGGATTCCAAATAGAAAATATCGTTATTGGCATTGATCCCCCAAACATCGTCAGCATTCGCCACGGCGATTTGTATTAAAGCCCCTTCGACTGGCGTCCATTGATTATTGTGGAAATAGAAAATGGTATCATGCTCATCGAATCCCCATGCCGCGGTATAGGTACGCTCAAGTCTCGACCAAAAGACAGGAGAGCAACCTATGCGAGACCCTAAGAGTTTGTCCCATACACGTTGGGATTGTAAGTACCATATTTGTATTTATTCCAAAAAAGAGACGTAAGTTAATATTTGGTGTTAAGTACCTGAGTATAAAATTACCAACAATTAGGTTAATATTTAATCTTTGATATTTTTTACATTACCAATGATATAGAACTTGTATCAATATCGAAATTTTTGTATAACT
>NZ_JAKIKS010000344.1 GCF_023284005.1 Shewanella surugensis | reverse complement strand
CGCCGCCACATCTTCAAGCTTGCGACAACTGGCAATGACCTTAAAACCGGACTCATGTAACTGTTCAGCACAAAAGCGGCCGATACCGCTACTGCAACCCGTAATTAAAATTGATTTGATCATGTTTTTACGGTTTTCCATAATATCCAATAAGATGAGGTTTAAAAACATCAATATCGTACATGTGAATAAATAGAGTGTGAATGTATTCAGTCTTCCATTTTTTAACGGCCAGTTATATACCGTACACGGGTTTTAAGTAGAAATAATAAAGCAAGCCAAAAGGTATAAATTCGGCAATAAAGAATAATCGTACCCCTGTAACCAATACCGCTTTATTCGGCTTTAATGGATTATAATAAACCACTAAATCATCTTCGTTTATATACCATTTTCTAACTAACCAAAAGACATAACCTACATAACCAAAAACACTATTCGAAGACTTGAACTCTTGACCATTTACAGTATAAGAATATTCTATTTGGACTGTCGCACTGAGTCGGGGATGTACATCTAACATAGACTTAATCACTTTCCCCTGTGTCGAAGGCCACTTTTGCGCTATAACAGATTGAAACACAGCCCAAACTTCATATAAAAAAACACCACCTAATAAAATTAAGACTAACAATCCACCCATATCCATATTTTCCACAAACCGACTCCTTTAAAGACATATAATACTTTCAGCAGTGGCCCCGCTTACGCCGCAGGGCGGGATCGCACTTTGTTAACAAAGATTGAATCTGCTGAATTACTGTGATCTAATCGCACCTCACTTTCTGAGAGGTAACCCAATGACCCTGATCGAACACCTTAC
>NZ_JAKIKS010000343.1 GCF_023284005.1 Shewanella surugensis | reverse complement strand
CTTTACCCACATATAGGCAGTCGACCACCCACTTTTTAGGGAGTGAGCCAGGCAACTTGATATCCTGTTGTTGTGCTAGGTTTTCCAACAGTCGTGCTCGCCACACTTTAGCTAGGTTAAAGGCGTTAAACAGGTACTTGCTTTTACTCTTTTGCCACTGTTTTTTGACTTTATTGAAGCTACCTGCTGGGATGATAAAGTGGATGTGGGGATGGTAGTCACGCCGCCTGCTGTGAGTATGTAATACGCCCGTAAAACCAATGTCACCGCCCAGTTGTTTTGCATTTTTGGCAAAGTCTTTCAGCACTCTGGCGGCAACGGTGAACATGGCTTGATAAACTTGCTCAGGTTGACGTTTAGTCATTGTTCGCAACTCATAAGGCAAGGTAAAAGTGACCATGTAATAGTCAGCAGGGAGTCTTTAGCTTGTTGCTTGGCAAGCCCATTGGCTCACTCTTAGGGTGTTGCTGCGGCAACTGAGCATGGCATGGATAGCTTGGCGCATCGATGCTGTTATTTGATGGTCGTAATCTTGATTAAATAGATCAAGATGCTGACGTAAAATATCGATAAACCTCATGTGTCACACTCCCATTTAAAAGCCAACCCATCAGTGAGTTGATTAATGGCCTTGACAGTATTTTTACGAGTAATGGTAGTGAGTTTGATATAGCGAGCAGTGGTGTTGAGACTGTTGTGACCGAGTAAGCTTTGAACTGACCGTAAATCGAGTCCTTGCTCAAGTAGGTGAGTAGCGTAGCTATGACGTAAGTTATGCGGGCTAATGGATTTATGAATATTACACTCGGCAATAACTAACTTCATC
>NZ_JAKIKS010000342.1 GCF_023284005.1 Shewanella surugensis | reverse complement strand
GTTGCTCTCCTGTCTTTTGGTCGAGACTTGAGCCTACCTATACCGCGGTATAGGTGAAACCTATGCGAGTCACCCCGGCAGAGCCGGGGGTTTACCGTTTGTTAATTAAAACGATCCATAAGATCCCCGGACACCTCCCTTTAGATCGCGTCGATATCTGGTTTCAAGATGAAGCAAGATTTGGCCAACAAAACACGACAACGAGAATTTGGGCCAGAAAAGGTACCAGGCCGCGGGCTGTACGCCAGCAACAGTTCAACTATGCCTATCTATTTGGTTCAGTCTGTCCAAGCAGAGAGATAGGTCGAGCAATAGTGATGCCGTGGACAAGCAAAGAAGCGATGCGCTTACACTTAGAGCAGATCTCGACAGTGACAGAAGCAGAACGACATGCCGTGGTAATAATGGATGGTGCAGGTTGGCATACTGATGACATTGCAGATGAATTTAACAATATCAACATCATCAAATTACCGCCCTATTCACCTGAACTTAATTCAATCGAACAAGTACAGCATTGTCTCGCCAATAGGGTTTTCAAAGATTACCAAGACATTGTCGATAGCGTTTGTAAAGCTTGGAATAGCTTTACTGAGAGTGCAGCAAGAGTCACGCAAATGTGTTCAAGAGACTGGGCAAAGTTGATCAGTTAGTTTTCCAGATTGGTATGAGAGGGTCATTTTAAAAAGTAAACATAACAAAAAGGCCACCCGATTGGGTGGCCTTTATGTTTTATTAGGCGCCTGGAAATGACCTACTCTCACATGGGGAGACCCCACACTACCATCGGCGCGATTGCGTTTCACTTCTGAGTTCGGAATGGGATCAGGTGGGGCCACAA
>NZ_JAKIKS010000341.1 GCF_023284005.1 Shewanella surugensis | reverse complement strand
ATTGTGGCCCCACCTGATCCCATTCCGAACTCAGAAGTGAAACGCAATCGCGCCGATGGTAGTGTGGGGTCTCCCCATGTGAGAGTAGGTCATTTCCAGGCGCCAAATAAATGCTCGAAAGAGCACGTCTACTAGCTTTGACACGTTAGCGACGATAAAAGAATTTAGCATAATGCGTAAGCACTTTGTTAAAGGAGTGGTAGTTCAGTTGGTTAGAATACCGGCCTGTCACGCCGGGGGTCGCGAGTTCGAGTCTCGTCCACTCCGCCAACATTACGATAAGCCCTAGCAGCAATGCTAGGGTTTTTTCGTGTTTTAAATGAGTGAAAAACCGAGTGGCCACTCTCGACCATCCATGCTCTATATGACATTTTTGCTTCCATGCACTTCGTAGTTCAGTTAGTTAGCTTCTTTATAAATAGAACGCGGCCTGTCACGCCGGGGGTCGCGAGTTCGAGTCTCGTCCACTCCGCCAACATTTTGATAAGCCCTAGCAGAAATGCTAGGGCTTTTTCATTTTTTAAATGAGTGAAAAACCGAGTGGTTACTCTCGACCATCGATGCTCTACATGACATTTGTACTTCCATGCACTTCGTAGTTCAGCTTCTTTATAAATAGAAAATGGCCAATCTCACATGCTGAAGGCACATTTGAGCCCTGTCTGCTTTGCCAATACAAAGGTTAATACCAATCTAAGTAAAAATATGATCTAATTGTACTTATCATTTTCTCTTTATTTAAGTGCTTAACTAAAAGTTATCGTATATTTTGACGGATAATTATCCATGATGTTTTTTACACTCTCTTTGAGTGCATCAAAAGTGATAAAATCATGGCAAGATAAC
>NZ_JAKIKS010000340.1 GCF_023284005.1 Shewanella surugensis | reverse complement strand
AGTGACATCAAGAAATGAGATAATAAGGTGATCCTAGGCTTGTTCCAAGATAAAGAAGTATTTAAAATAGATGACAACTTGCTGATAGATTTAATAATTTCATTTTATAATTGTTTTTTAGCAAAAACATTATAACCAAATTAAGCATATGTATCAGCAAGTTACTTTAATTCTGTTTGGTAGTTATTCTTCGTTTTGTCGTGTACAGGGAGAGGCATTGATGGATTATACCAATCTAAGTAAAAATATGACCTAATTGTATTTATCACATTCTCTTTATGAGTTATTATGGATAACCTTAAAAATATCGACTTTAATTCACTCACACGAAAAAAAATTGATTCAAATGAGAATGCGACTCCTTGCGCTCGCTCATTTTCAAGATGGAAAATCTAGAACGAAAATTGCACTCTCTTTAAAAGTGAGTAGAACGAGTGTTAACAAGTGGGTAAAGACTTTTTTAGAAGAAGGCTTAGCCGGACTGCAAGAAAAGCCACGCACAGGCAGACCCGCCTACCTTATCGGTAAACAGAAAACTCAACTTGCTGAATATATAGAACAAAGAGCAGGTAATACCCAAGTAGGTGGACGATTAACAGGGGCAGATATTCACCGGTATATCCAATCTGAATTTGGGAAAAATTATTACCCTGACTCTATCTACTATTTATTGAATCATATGGGATTTTCGTGGATAACCTTACGCTCTAAACATCCAAAACAATCCATTGACTCTCAAGAAGCGTTTAAAAAAATTCCAAGTTAACTTACCTCCGGCAAAGCCGGAGGCTTATTTGGGTGACGCCCTAAAAGGGCTTAAGTCCGTGCCCAAGGCACTATCTACATTCCGAGTTTTAATTGATCCCGAT
>NZ_JAKIKS010000339.1 GCF_023284005.1 Shewanella surugensis | reverse complement strand
GCCAATGCTGAATTTTTAATTAACATGAGGCCAAGAAAGGCGTTAAACTTTCTCAGTCCTTATGAGTTTTTAACAGGTAAACGTGTGTCGCTTATTGCTGAGATCTAGGTCTTTATCTTCTTGCTCCATTTGCGGCATAGTGAAATATTTATCATTGAGTAAAATAATACCGTCATTGCCATCGGTGATGAACGCACCTAGACTGTCACTACTGACGATATAGGGTAGTCGTCTGTCAATACCGTCATTAAGCGGATCACTTTGATACATAGCATTATTGAGATTGGTTGTTACTTCATCGCTGGTGAATAGTGTGGATACTTGATTGTAGGCGTTGCCAAAAGAATGTTTGGCTAAGGCATAAAAGCGGGCTTTATTTTGGGTTTTCTCCTCAATTGATAAATTAGCGTCTTGAAAATCAAAACGATCAAATAAACTGTTGGTGCTTGCATTAGTGCAGATCATAGGCAAATTGACATTGCTGCATGCAGCATCTAAATGACTTATATAGCTAATGTCCATATTTTCATTGGCTAAAAGATCATTACGTATATCGTTAATGCTATTGAACTGACTAAAGTAATTTTCTTTATCTGAATCATCATTGAGTGTATTACTGTTATTATATTTTTTACCGATTTTAGGTAGCTTTCGAATTAAAGAGATGGTCATAAAGCCGGCTCTGGTATCGAGCAGCCCTAAAAAGTTGGTGAGATCATCTTGATGCTTTCCATTGGCGACTTGCCTGCCATAACGAACAATTTTTCTGACACTGATAAGAGTTATTGTCAAATGTGGTGTATCAATGAATCGTGATGTTCTGTTTGATCTTGAGTGATCCGCTCACCATCTTTAAATTGAATACCTGATATGACATCAGCAAGCAGC
>NZ_JAKIKS010000338.1 GCF_023284005.1 Shewanella surugensis | reverse complement strand
TGGTTATCTTGCCATGATTTTATCACTTTTGATGCACTCAAAGAGAGTGTAAAAAACATCATGGATAATTATCCGTCAAAATATACGATAACTTTTAGTTAAGCACTTATCCGTTTGATCGGAATGGGAAGTGATGCACTGGGCATGGATGTTAAGCCTCTTATCTTACCGCTAATCATACCGAAAGAAGCAATCATGCAGCGCCGCACCAAATAAAGCTCATCAACCTCAATATTGAGGCGATCTCACGTCCCCCGGTTTATTTTTCACCCGGAGTCAATCATGTTAATTTGAAACAGTCATACCTTCATGGCACTTCAGATACTGTTGCGCTGTACCTCGATGCTGAATCCAATTATAATAAGATCCTCGATAATGAAATTGAAGTCAATACCGCTCAACAACTCATGGCTCTTGACGGCTCTGCTCATAACAAAATAGAAAATAATTATTTTATTCTAAATGATAATGGTGGTATTTATCTTTATCGAAACTGTGGTGAAGGCGGAACAGTTCACCATCAAAAGCCGAGTTTTAATCAGATTAAAGCCAATTATTTTAGCTATAACAATATTAGTGATAATAACAGCAACAATCCCGCTATTTATATTAGTGCCAATAACGGTCAGCAAAGCTATTGCACTGACGATGATGAAGCGCTGAATGAAGCAACCACCTACGCCAATATTATGGTGCCTAGTTTCAGACCCGATGCAAAAGCAGAAACAATAGATTTTGAATGCTTAATTGCAACCAATAGCGAAGGTTATTACAAATACCTCACTTGCCCCAGGGCGGGATCGCACTTTGTTAACAAAGATTGAATCTGCTGAATTACTGTGATCTAATCGCACCTCACTTTCTGAGATGTAACCCAATGACCCTGATCGAACACCTTACC
>NZ_JAKIKS010000337.1 GCF_023284005.1 Shewanella surugensis | reverse complement strand
CTATGAACTCTGTTATTTTATTTTTATCAGCTTCAGGAAAATATTTAAAGTTTTCTAAAAAACAACGACCATAATCAACGGTATACATAAATTATCTTATTCTTAAGTGCCTGCATGGATGTTATTTACCCATGCGGAGATATTAAATTTAATTACTATTAAGTAGGTGGTTACCGCATCACCGTTAAAATGAACCTTAATTATTTATTCTCAACCCCACTCAGTCAATGCGACATTAACCAAGTGTATAGGTCTTTACCTTTTAGACCTTTAGGTTTTTTTACTGTGTCTGAATCAACACATTTTGTCATTCTCTCAAGGTTGTATGTGAAAGAATTTTTCTGCTTTTTTTGCTTATTCATCTCATCGCCTTCATGTTCACAAAAAGACTCTTTAATTTCATGTTGTAAAAGCATGTCCTATTTTACTCTCAAGAATAATACATTGTATTTAGCTAATATAAGCACAGTATAACAAATTTCACTCTAGCTATATGAATATTCTTTCCATGGAATTCGAGAAGGGTGGATGTTAGATAAAAAATTAACTATATCCTTGCGACCTCTATATTTGGGGGTTCCTCGTGAATCTTGGGCCATAAGAATCAACGGTATCCCTGAAAATAAACACATAAATGACTTCATTGCTTTTTCACTTTCATACTGAGAGTTAACTATACCCATTTTCACAACAACTATTGCGAAATTGATACCCTGCTCATTTATAACAGCACCTTGTATTTTCATCATTAAATCCCTTTTATTCTACCTAGAATTTTTCCCTTAGAATGCTTGGTATAGCTAAATTTAAAAATTCTTCTTGGCTTTTTCTGTTTGTTCTTTTAAACCTCTGGCAAGTTAACACCTTGTTACACAAAAGGGAAGGTAGCAACGCAAAAACAACAATCAGCAAGTTAGTG
>NZ_JAKIKS010000336.1 GCF_023284005.1 Shewanella surugensis | reverse complement strand
GATTACATCGAACATTGCTTGGAACAGCTATCTCCCCCCAACTGTGATCTCAATAGTCTCTTACCTTGGCATGTTAATCTAAGCAAGGCGTAGTTCGCCGGACGCTCACACCTTGTTTAATACTAATACGGGGGGATTGAACCATAAAAAAGATGAACTATTGCTATTTATGAAGTCATTATGGCACTGCTAACAACCCACTCGCATAAATCGAAGCAATCCACTGCTTTTGCTTTACCATCAGTGTAAGTGAACTAGAGGGCTTCGATTTCAAGGATGAAATCACAGAGTGCCCAAGGATGGGTCTACAGCGTCCCGAGAGTTACTTGCACAAAACCTCGCTGGAGGCGATTAGCTGCAATAAGGTTATGGTTTTAGATAAATTATCCGATACGAATGATTACATACTAATCCAACCAGATATAAAAAAGGTGAACCATCACTCGTTCACCTGCTCATTCTCACTCAGTCGTCGTTGCGGCTATCAGCAGAAACAACGAGTCTGCTTATGGCACTGCTAACAACCCACATCATCAATCGAAGCAACTCACTGCTTTGATGATTTTATTCTGAGATCCTCATTGGAGTAACTTTAACTTTTCGATAAAAAATATTGTGATTGAGACAGGATGTTGAAAATAGCCTCAGGTGAGCCAGGGATGGCGAATATGAGGCGATAGATATTTTTGTTCATCGAAAATTGAAGTGCTTTACTCCGTTAGGGGCGGCAAGGTGATCCAAGAGGGGATTGCTGTTGATCCCCTTTGGCCCGTGTGGATGGGAATCCACGATCTTAGTCTGCTGCAGGCAATAGATTGTAACCGTCCGAGCAAGTACATCTTCAACTGCGTTCATTGATCCCTTATTTTAACATCACATCAGGAGTTAACATGACTAAACGTTCTCATGAAGAGTGGATTGAATTA
>NZ_JAKIKS010000335.1 GCF_023284005.1 Shewanella surugensis | reverse complement strand
GTATTGCCTTTATTGTGAGTGTAAGTCATTAATTTAAAGTGATTTTATTTGTGATGCATTGGAAATGCAATACACCTAGTGAATTACGCCTAAAAGGCTCGATATGGTTATTTTTATCGTTTTTTTAGCTCCAAATCTTAAATTAGATAAATAAATTATCATTACATTTAATTCTAGTGTTTTTATTATTCCTGATCATCTTACCCAAGTTATTTTAATCAAAAAAAATCATCCAACCTATATTTTCTCTTATTTTAAACCAACATCTACGCTCTCAATTTCCAAATCACCGCCGTAATGTTGTAATATTGATGTAAGTATGATGTAAGATTGTTGTATTTAGCGTGGTATCTAGCTATTAGAGATACTTTAATGGTGTGAGATTGCTGTAGGTATGATGTAAGGTTGTTGTATTGGCTGAAATGTAAAGATAAACACAGGCACGTTGCCGAAAGTATACTTCCGTGTGCTTAGGGTTTCCCTAATACCCTTTTTAAACTCGACGAGTTTTTATATAAAGAATGCTATTCAAAATATTTAAATCAATTCGGTGCGAGTAGCTGTCATATAAGAAAACGGCTAAAAGCGAGTCGCTGTTAAAAGAGATTCCTATAGAACGATTCCTTTTAGGCATTTGGTGACTCAATAGGCCACTAACCAAAGTCTGTTTATTGTTTGTTCAGTGAGGGGCTTTTTTCGTACTATTTTGATCGGCGGTTTTGGGGCTGAAAGTGATCATTTAGGTGGGTTAGATCGTCTACTTGAGGACTTAAGCCGTGCTTAGGCGCTGTTTTGTGGCCTTAAATGGGCTATTTACCATAACTTAAATTGTGTGCACTAACTTGCTGATTGTTGTTTTTGCGTTGCTACCTTCCCTTTTGTGTAACAAGGTGTTAACTTGCCAGAGGTTTAAAAGAACAAACAGAAAAAGCCAAGAAGAATTTTT
>NZ_JAKIKS010000334.1 GCF_023284005.1 Shewanella surugensis | reverse complement strand
GCCGCTCGTCAGCAAAGTAGCAAGCTACTTCCTGTTACCGCTCGACTTGCATGTGTTAGGCCTGCCGCCAGCGTTCAATCTGAGCCATGATCAAACTCTTCAATTAAAGTTTTTTTGGTCCGAAGACCTGCTCAATGAATTCTGTTTTTCACTATCAAAAGATAATGAAGTTTACATATTGCTATGGTCACTCAGTGGTTCATTAAGATATTTTTTGATTGCTTTCAATCCGAAGAAATAAAAGCAATTTCGAATAACTCAACACCTGTGAGTGCCCACACAGATTTGCTTGTCATATTGTTAAAGAGCGTTGCTAGTATGAAAAACGCATTTTTCAGCTAGCAGTCTAAGACGCTAGGTCGTTGACTTGAGGAGGCGTATTCTACACTCTCCAGTCGCGGCGTCAAGTGCTTATTTTAAGAAGCTTTTCAAGTGTTGATTTCTTAATCACTGACGTGATAAATAATCAAAACCGAAGCCCTTAAAGCGCTTGTCACCTGAGATTAAAATCCGAATAGATTATTCTCTCTAACACCGCTGCAAGTCCCGTACTCTCTAATCTTTCAACTAGGTAGTAAGCCTGCTTTGCCGTGTCAGTGGTTGTGCATTATAGGGAGATTTGAGCTAAGCACAAGCGCTTTTTAGCGATAAATAGCATTTATTTTCACTTTCTTTATTAAGCACAGCATTCCCACTCATTACCCCCAAACTTACCCACAAAAAGAACTAAAGAAGGAGAATAAAGCTCCACTTTAAAATGCTACCCGGAATATAAACGACAAATTAAGCATTTAAGCAATTAAGCAATTAAGCAATTAAGCAATTAAGCAATTAAGCAATTAAGCAGTTAAGCAGTTAAGCAGTTAAGCAGTTAAGCAGTTAAGCAGTTAAGCAGTTAAGCAGTTAAGCAGTTAAGCAGTTAAGCAGTTAAGCAGTTAAGCAGTTAAGCA
>NZ_JAKIKS010000333.1 GCF_023284005.1 Shewanella surugensis | reverse complement strand
CCCGATAAGAGTGATCAGCACTATCATTGCGGCCGTGGTTGGTAAAAAGGACTACCCAGACGTATTTGGGCTCATGCCAGCTTAGTCAATCCCCCTCTGGTGAATACTTACACTCAAACAGAGCAAGCCCTCGTTCTGCTATTTGCATCATAAAGAGTATGACTAAACTTCAGCCTCGGGCTCCTCACGTTAATAAAGAGTACACTTGCCTCTTTCAAAAACAAGGACGCGACTTCGCGCGCCTATCCTTTATTTTTATGGACAATAACTAATATTAAAGTTAATTTAAAATTTCAACAGAGCTAATAGAGCAATAAGTTGTATCTCCCCATGGAGTAGGTCCAGGTAAGTAGGCAATCGAAACTTTTTTACCTGCAGTAAAAGCTGTCAATAAAGCCGAATATGTTTCCTTGTCATTTTCAACTTCAAAAAAGAATCCTTTACTACAAGCAGGCCTAACGTTATCAACTTTAAATAGGCCAATTTTTCTTGTCTTCGACATACTATGCAACGATGTATGAACTTTTAATCCTTGGTATTTATCTATACCAATTACTACTTCTTCTTCCGCAATGGTGAATGCAGAGAAAAATAAAACCACTAATGGGATATATCTTGTCATTTATAAATCTCTTTTAAACGTTATAACCTTTGTATCGTGCGCATGCGCGATTACCATGTCAGACAAGTAAGGACGCGCAGAGCTAATTTACTTTATTTCCATTAAATACACCAGCTTACTTTTAAAAATTTAACAATGGGTGGCTTGATTATTTATGGTTATTTGGTTGCTTGCCGCAGGCTAAGGTCGTGGATTCCCATCCACACTGGGCCAATAGGGGATCAACGGCAATTCCCTCTTGGATCACCCTGCCGCCCCTAGCGAAGTTATTATCCTCATACCTCGTTGAAAATATTCTATCGTTTCCGATGGGGCGTCCTGCCCCGCGAAAAC
>NZ_JAKIKS010000332.1 GCF_023284005.1 Shewanella surugensis | reverse complement strand
TGTATGTCTCGCAGTTAAGCTGGCTTATGCCATTGCACTAACCGTACGATGTCCGACCGTACTTAGCCAACCTTCGTGCTCCTCCGTTACTCTTTGGGAGGAGACCGCCCCAGTCAAACTACCCACCAGGCACTGTCCCGGACCCCGATTCAGGGGCCTCGGTTAGAACATCAACACTACAAGGGTGGTATTTCAAGGTTGACTCCACATCATCTAGCGACAATGCTTCAAAGTCTCCCACCTATCCTACACATGTAGGGTCAATATTCAGTGCCAAGCTATAGTAAAGGTGCACGGGGTCTTTCCGTCTAGCCGCGGGTATACGGCATCTTCACCGCAATTTCAACTTCACTGAGTCTCGGCTGGAGACAGCGTGGCCATCATTACGCCATTCGTGCAGGTCGGAACTTACCCGACAAGGAATTTCGCTACCTTAGGACCGTTATAGTTACGGCCGCCGTTTACTTGGGCTTCGATCATGAGCTTCTCCGAAGATAACCCAATCAATTAACCTTCAAGCACCGGGCAGGCGTCATACCGTATACTTCCTCTTGCGAGTTTGCACAGTACTGTGTTTTTGATAAACAGTTGCAGCCACCTGGTATCTGCGACTGCCAGCAGCTTAAGGAGCAAGTCCTATCACCACCGGCAGCGTACCTTCTCCCGAAGTTACGGTACCATTTTGCCTAGTTCCTTCAGCCGAGTTCTCTCAAGCGCCTTGGTATTCTCTACCCAACCACCTGTGTCGGTTTGGGGTACGATTCCTACTAACCTGAAGCTTAGAAGATTTTCCTGGAAGCATGGCATCAACTACTTCAACCCCTTGGGGTCTCGTCATCAGTCCTCAGTCTTGCAATTTAATGCGTATCCCCGGATTTGCCTAAGAATACAACCTACAACCTTAAACGCGGACAACCAACGCCGCGCTAGCCTAGCCTTCTCCGTCTCTCCATCGCAGTTAGCAGAAGTAC
>NZ_JAKIKS010000331.1 GCF_023284005.1 Shewanella surugensis | reverse complement strand
GCCTGTTTATTGAGCCGTACACTAAGATTTGGGCACCTTTAAGCAGGAGTCAGCCTGTTAATTGAGACACACACTAAGATTTGGGCACCTTTAAGCAGGAGTCAGCCTGTTTATTGATCCACACACTAAGGTTTTTAGCCAACGTCAAAATGCATACTTTTATATAATTTCCTATCTCTTATCAAAATCCAAGAATATATAATTAATTTGATTTAACTAAATAAGTCAATTCAGACACTAATAATGTGTCATAGATACACTAATAAACAGTCACAGGAACACTAAGATTTAGTCATAGAACACTAATAAACAGTCACAACACACTAAGATATGGTCACAATACACTAAGATTTAGTCACACCACGTGCTGTAACACACTGATAGGAAAAGAAAACTCAGACCCTATATAGCTTTATAGATCTTTATAGATCTCTTATAGATCAATATAGATCTTATTATAAGAAATGTGGATAAGTAGAATAACTCAAATCCCTCCAATGCGATTTATCGACCATCATCTGATCATTCAATCAATTACATCAGAAAATAGATAATGGGTATTTCAAAGACCCCATAAAATCAAATCCCAATTTTATATGATGAAATGCTCACTATATCAAAAACAATAAACCATGTGGAAAAAGTGAAACGATCACACAAAATCACACTCATAGTTTTGATCTCTCTTTTTTATAGCCAAAACCAAGCACGCTATGTAGAAACAATTACACCATTAATCCAAGATGAACTGGGAGAACAGTCACTGATCGACATGCGTGATCAACTTAACCACATTCGAGCCCAGTATGCAGAACTCGCCAAGGCCATTAACGAAAGAGAAACCATTATCGCAAATGAAGTAAGGCGATTCGAAGGGTTCTGTCGCAAACAGCATCAATGCTTTATGATCCAAGCATCGCTTTTTATGTTCACTCCCATGACACTCAATTTTTCAGGCCGACATTACCCTTCCGCGATCATCATG
>NZ_JAKIKS010000330.1 GCF_023284005.1 Shewanella surugensis | reverse complement strand
ATCCACGAAGCATTAAAATCAACTTCAACAGGGGTACCATTAACTGTTACTTTGACTTTTGAGTCATCTACAATTTCTCCACCACTAGAGAAGTCAACAGGAGTATCATAGACACCATCAACCCAAAAGCCTCTTAAATGAGTATGAAGTATAAATTTGGGTGATGAATTTACTAGATCATAACTAAATTGATACGATACGTTTGTGGCACCCGCTTCTGAACTTGTATTGCTCCAAGATGCATTTTCTAATTCATAACCCCATAGTTCAATTTGTCTAGGGTCTGTTACTTCGTCTAAAGCTTGGCCGTTACTAACAGCTGTTCTAATAAATGTCCAAGGATAGCTTGCTGGTATGCTATTGTTCTTAACACTTTTTAAGACAACCTTTATACTATCCCCAGAAACTGCCGAAGTAGGATCTGTTAACCGAATATAGAGACCATTACCATTATTATATGAAGTGTCGAAATTTATTTCAGCTGGAGTACCATTAATTGTTACGCTGACATTAGCATCATTAAGTGGTTGACCTAATAGGTTAGTATCTATCCCATTACTTGCTGCATAAAAAATCCTATCTGGTGAGCTAATAACGATATCATACTCAAATATAAACTCTGAACTTGTATCTCCAGCAACAAGGGATGTCTGACTCCAAGAGAAATTATTTAGTTCAGCTGATGAAACATCTACACTCATAATGAGTACAAGTAAGACAATAAATGAGTAATATATTCTACGTACAATGCTTTCCATGACATATTCCTTTGTGCTCGAAGCAAAATGTAATAACTAAGTATAAGGTGAAAAACACAAAAATATTATTACGAATTATTACATTGGATTTGACTCAAGTACTCCTGAATAAGGGGTTGCCTCGCAAAGTTGAGAGTGAGCGTCCGGCGAACTACGCCTTGCTTAGATTAACATGCCAAGGTAAGAGACTATTGAGATCACAGTTGGGGGGAGATAGCTGTTCCAAGCAATGTTCGATGTAATCG
>NZ_JAKIKS010000329.1 GCF_023284005.1 Shewanella surugensis | reverse complement strand
CATCCTTCGGCTCCAGCCATGATTGCACTAATGATGAGGAACATGACGTCAATAAGGTCGTGTCTTTGGTTGATACTAGAACGGGTTTCTTCAACAACGGTAAGGTGTTCGCTCAGGGTCATTGGGTTACCTCTCAGAAAGTGAGGTGCGATTAGATCACAGTAATTCAGCAGATTCAATCTTTGTTAACAAAGTGCGATCCCGCCCTGCATAAAAAGCAATGTAAACATTTACTGATTTTCCTAACAGACCTGATGTACTTGAGTATGAGGAAGCATTATAAGTTTGACTTGCCAGTGGATTTAAATAATCACTTGAAAATAATAATGTATTTGTAGAGTCATCTTTGAGGTAAACGTTTACCCCTATATTTGAAGATTGATTCAATATTGTTAAGGACATTTCACCTGGATTTGGATTTAGGTCAATATCATCTCTTGGCTCAGTATTATTTAAAGTTTGATATAAGGCCGCATTCGCTTCTTCTATCATGTCATATTTAGTCACTAGTGATGTCATGTCTGAATATTCTGGGAAATCGGCCCTCATTGTTGCAGCATCAACGAATTTTGGGCCATTTACAAATAAAATACCGGTATGTGATTCTGGAAATTCAGAGGGAGTCAGCAATTGCTGTTGAGTTGGAACGACCCAATTGTTTTTTATTTGAATATCTGAGTGCCTCTCAGTCATAATGTAAAATTTCCTTATTCCTTTTCCGTTATCTATCTGCTGTTTAAGGTGCTTAAAAAAATCAACTAAAGCAGTATTGTATCCACCAGACCATAGTTGGGTGGCACCGGGAATGGTGAGGTCAATGTCTAGAGCTGGAAAGTGCTGGTGTAATGAAGCAATAACCCCTTCCAGTTTTTTGTAAAAATCACTTCCAAATTGGCCTGTATAAAACGCTTTTCCCTTTATATCAAATGTGAGTTATTGTCAAATGTGGTGTATCAATGAATCGTGATGCTCTGTTTGATCTTGAGTGATCCGTTCACCATCTTTAAATTGAATACCTGATATGACATCAGCAAGCAGCTT
>NZ_JAKIKS010000328.1 GCF_023284005.1 Shewanella surugensis | reverse complement strand
GGCGTTGTTGATCAAATCATATAAGGTTTGATCATCCCCATTTTTGCTAAAAATCTAAATATTGGTGTTTCTCTCAGGCATACCTAGTCTAATGACTTTGTTGATTACTTTGACATTCGCATAGGCTTCACCAACTTGTGCATCGTAACAGCGCAGTGATAGTGTTCCGCTCGTAAGTGTTTTATACCGATACATCCCCGTTTCCGATAGGGATCTATCGTGGTAGCCTGTATCGACTTTCCACTGTTTCAATTCGCCTGCTTTGAGTGCCGTTACCGCTTCATTTCTCGGATGTCCCGTTTCCCATAACCCTGCATTCTTGCGAGGTGGGATGAGAGGTTTGATCTTTTTTTGCTTAAGCACTTTGTGGCACGTTTTGGTGTCGTACGCACCATCAGCGGACACTTCTGAAATCTGCCGGCGTAGAGGATTGAGCAATGTGGGGAGTACTTCACTGTCACCGATATTAACGAGGGTAACTTCAGCAGAAATGACCTCATGAGTATCAACATCGACCGCCAGATGGAGCTTGCGCCACGTTCGGCGCTTTTCGCTTCCGTGTTTTTTAACTTTCCATTCGCCTTCACCAAATACTTTCAAGCCAGTAGAATCGATAGCGATATGTCGGATAGCACCTCGCGATGGGTTACGATATTTTATCTCAACCGTTTTGGCTCGTTTGCTAATACTCGAATAATTGGGACTACGCAGTGGTACATCCATCAGAGAAAAAATGGAATCGAGAAAGCCTTGTAATGAGCGTAATGGTAGGGAAAATATGCCTTTCACCATTAATGCAGTTTCAATCGCCACGTCAGAGAATTGAAATCCTCGACCACGATTTCCGTGATGTTGCGTGCAAGTCCATGCTTCGATGGCAGACTTGTCCACCCAAAATGTAATGGAGCCGCGCTGAGTTAACGCACGGTTATAGTCTGACCAATTGGTGATTTTATTCTTAGCCTTGCCCATCGGTGGAGCCTTTTTAAATCAGTGATAATGATCTGATCGCAAGATTTACGATAGGTTCCCTGATTTAGTCAACAACGCC
>NZ_JAKIKS010000327.1 GCF_023284005.1 Shewanella surugensis | reverse complement strand
ATACAAAAATAATGATAAACAAACAAGTTCAATGATGCGATAAGTACTGAAATTATCACGTTGCTCTAATAGTGAACGAATTTATGGTAATTTAATACTCAGGTACTTATCTCCCCCCCCAACTGTGATCTCAATAGTCTCTTACCTTGGCATGTTAATCTAAGCAAGGCCTAGTTCGCCGGACGCTCACACATCTTTATCTGGTCGATATGGTAGCAAAGTGGATTCTATCACTATTAGTACTAATTATGGCCAAACATTGACTAAAGGCGGTGGCGGTGGGCCAGCACAATTTAGCTATACAACCAGCGATGAGTTTCAAATTGCAGGATTTAAAGGTCGAAGTGGAAGTATTATTGATGCTATAGGTGTTATTTATCATCGTTATTATTAATTTGTTAATAATATAAAATCTAAATTTTATATAATAAAATAGCTAACAAATAAGGATAGGCCGCGCGCAGCCGCATCCCTGTTTTTAAGAAAGAGGCAAGTGTACTATCTATTAACGTGAGGAGCCCTAGGCTGAGGTTTAGGCATACTTTTTATTATGTAAATAGCAGAACGAGAGAGCGCTCTGTTTGAGGTAATGTTTCAGGGGGACCGTTTTTGATAGTTGTGATGCTCCCAGAGAACTCATAGATAACTATTGTTAATGTTTTTTTTTTGATTTAACTCCCCATCGGAGTAACTTTAACTTTTCGATAAAAAATTTTGTGATTAAGACAGGATGTTGAAAATAGCCTTAGTTGAGCCACGGTCGTTCCTTGGCATCCCTGCCACCACGACATTTGTTAATCCTAAACATCAGAGGCGAATATGAGGTGATAAATATTTTTGTTCATCGAACAATTGAAGTGCTTCGTAACCGTCCGAGCAAGTACATCTTCAACTGCGTTCATTGATCCCTTATTTTAACGTCTGACTATCACATCAGGAGTTAACCAGGGCGGGAGCATACTTTGTCGGATAATTAACCAAAGAAAACTTTTGCCCTGTAATCATCGTCCCAACTCGCCTTTTTTAGCTTATTTCGCTGACTTGGCGCACCGCA
>NZ_JAKIKS010000325.1 GCF_023284005.1 Shewanella surugensis | reverse complement strand
GTTGCTCTCCTGTCTTTTGGTCGAGACTTGAGCCTACCTATACCGCGGTATAGGTGAAACCTATGCGAGTCACCCCGGCAGAGCCGGGGGTTTACCGTTTGTTAATTAATTCTTGATATTCATTCACCCCTTCAGGCTTATTGGGTGCCAACTCTTCAAGTAAAGCACAAATAGCTTTCACCACCTCAATATTAGACTTTTCAGTTTCCCCCCTATATTGTAAGTTTCACCCACCTTACCTTTATTGATAATGGCATATAACGCCTGAACGTGATCTTCGACAAAGAGCCAATCCCGTCTTTGTAATCCGTTACCATAAACGGGCAAGGGTTTTCCCGCTAATGCATTGGAAATCATCAAAGGGATCAATTTTTCTGGGAATTGATAAGGGCCATAATTATTGGAGCAATTTGTCACCAGTGTTGGTAAGTCATAGGTGCGTTGCCAAGCACGCACTAAATGATCGCTTGAAGCTTTCGATGCCGAATAGGGACTACTGGGATCATAAGCTGACATTTCAGTAAAAGGCGCAGCTGTTTCATTCAAATCCCCATAAACTTCATCGGTTGAAATATGGTGAAAACGAAATGCTTTTTTTTTATCATCTTCTAAGGTATTCCAGTACTTACGGGTTGCTTCTAACAAGGTATAAGTACCAATAATATTCGTTTCAATAAAGGCTGCTGGGCCCTCAATAGAGCGATCAACATGGCTTTCTGCCGCTAAGTGCATCACCACATCAGGTTCATGATGTTCAAAAATCTTATCTAGCACGCCACGATTGCAAATATCGGCTCGTATAAAACAATAACGCTCATTATTTTCCACTTCAAGCAAAGAACTTAAATGGCCAGCATAAGTGAGTTTATCCACATTAATCACGACATCTTTGGTATTATTAATCAAATAACGGATCATCGCCGATCCAATAAAGCCTGCCCCACCGGTTACTAATACCTTCATATAACAGCCATTACTCATTCGTAACCGTTCACCAGCCCCCTATTGACAATAAATACCGCGATCTTATTAAGATCGCAATGACCACTTGAACGATCGTTTTTTGATGTCATCATGCTGACATGAAAAAGA
>NZ_JAKIKS010000324.1 GCF_023284005.1 Shewanella surugensis | reverse complement strand
ATCATTTTTAGTCATTACGATGTTCCTTTTGTTAATTGTTGATCGGCCAAGATCAATTAACAGGTTACATCGCAATGCTTTATCCTCATACACCAGAAACGACTATAGCTCGTAAAAAACATCCCACCTTTAATCGCATTTTCATGATCTTTTGCGATATCAACTACCCTTTGTTCATCGGGTATTAACAAAATATTGCCTGCGATAATTTCCTCGTAGTTAACACCGGGACTAGCCCATCGATGTTTCTTCATTTCAATAACATTGTTTCTGGTCGTTTCAGAATTTAGGGGATCTGCAAATGTCATAGTCAACAAGCAATCCACATCATACCAGTGCCTAGACAACCTATCGGGATTAGGCGAGCTTTTTTGAGTACAAAATTGATGTAAGGCTGTCAGCTTTTCCCACAAAATATATTTTGCCTGATAGGCACTCACTTTCGCTTGAGGTAATATTAAGGACTCTAGACCTGGTGTGTGCCTCAAATAGCAATCAACTGCGATAGTATTAGTGGGTTTTCCTCTGTTTCTTCCACCAAACTCCAGCAGGATATGATCTAATTGGTAATCATGGGTTCCTTTTGTAACGCGAGGAAAATGAATATCAATCTTCTCCCCATCAGAATCATCTTCCATTTCAGCATACAAGCCTTCAATATTATACTGAGATAAGCGTTCGTTAAGAGTGACAACTAAGTTTTCGCTCCAAATTTGTAATTTTTTTTGTTGAGCTTTCCTAAATTTAGTATTTTGACTTCGACTTTGAGTTCTCTTGGCCCATACGGCTAATTCCTCTTCTTCTGTGTGCCCAGATAGGTCAGCCCAATGGATTGATAAATCGATATCTTCTGAGAATCGAGAAATAGCTTCCCAGCATTTACTCAATGCTGTTCCGCCTTTAAACGCTACTGAAAATTCTCCTAATAATTTTTCATCATAGAACAAAACATAGACAGCCATCATTAATGGCATATTTTAAATCCTCCGACTAAGCTTTATGGACTAGGGGGCGTTGACAATTACGCTAACCAAATCATAGAAGCAGCTAATTGAAGCGTCCCTAAATAGTACTTAGCCTTTCTCTCATAGCGCGTAGCCACTCTACGGAACT
>NZ_JAKIKS010000323.1 GCF_023284005.1 Shewanella surugensis | reverse complement strand
GCGGTGCGCCAAGTCAGCGAAATAAGCTAAAAAAGGCGAGTTGGGACGATGATTACAGGGCAAAAGTTTTCTTTGGTTAATTATCCGACAAAGTATGCTCCCGCCCTGGGGTTTTGCCCATGGTTTTTATGTCATGAGTGATATTGCTGAATGTGTTTATAAGTGTACTGACTATTACCATAGTGATTCTGAAATCAGTGTGCGCTGGGATGATCCAAGATTAAATATTGTGTGGCCTTTTACCAATCAACCTATTTTATCTGACAAAGATATTAATGGCTTAGGCTTTAATCAGGCCCCAACCTTGTAACTTGATGTTATTCATTGCACTTTTATCTGAACTTATCCAAAATTAAAGTTATATTTAGTTCTCAGTAATAAGTTATTAAAGTTAAAATATTATTTTCCTTTATAATTATCTTTATAGCCGTGGCAAGGAGGTACACTGCAGCTAATCATTCTTGCTTGCCAATTAGTTATTTTGCCCAAAATCCCACCATTAATGAAGTCCATCGAGCCTAATTTAGTTTCTGCGCCGCCATAAGCAACATTGCCAAAGGGCAGGGCGTTTAATTCCCCCGGAGCGGCGAAGCCTCTCGCGGCAATATTATTACAAGTCAGTGTCCCCAAACTATGGCATGCGCCTAATTGGCTATAGCCACTCTTTACAATGTCATAGCCTACTGCATCCATCAATCCTTGATAGCCTAAAATGGTGTCATTAATATCCCATAACACACCTATTATGCCAGCATTAGGAATGATCCCGCCTTTGCGGGTAGTGTAGCCAAAAACATCACAACTGTTTTGTGCACACTCAGCTCGAGATCCGGCTAATTTATGGCCAATAAAAGAATTAATGGTCAATAAAGCATTTAATTCGGTTAAAGACAGCCCATTTTTATTGGCAAACTTTTCAACGCCTTTAGCGGCAAATTCTGTGGCAAATTCATAACTGAGATCACCTATAATGTTATCTGGTTTATCCATACCATAATAAAGTGTTCTGACGACACGACGAGTTATTGTCAAATGTGGTGTATCAATGAATCGTGATGTTCTGTTTGATCTTGAGTGATCCGTTCACCATCTTTAAATTGAATACCTGATATGACATCAGCAAGCAGCT
>NZ_JAKIKS010000322.1 GCF_023284005.1 Shewanella surugensis | reverse complement strand
AAGCTGCTTGCTGATGTCATATCAGGTATTCAATTTAAAGATGGTGAACGGATCACTCAAGATCAAACAGAGCATCACGATTCATTGATACACCACATTTGACAATAACTCTTGCCCGTCTCCACGATGCAGTATATTTACCTAGAGTTGCAATGCAGGGCGGGAATTGGCAGCCTCAACCAAAGATGTGCCACCATAATGTAACTGACTATTGTCAGCTCGATAGAAGGTTCAGCCCCGTAAGAGGCTGGCTATTCTTCGATCTACCCAATGAGAACTATTACAAATTTGTAGCTCATTCCGTACTGAAATTCCCTGATGGCTCCATAAGAGATATTACGCCATCTAACGCAGGCGCCGAATATCCATTCCTTGCGTGTGGCGTATCAAATAAAGACTTTGCAGCTATAGCTACTGTTTGTGAAAATGGTGAACTTAATTTGCCAAAATAAAATGCATAACAAGTTTGGCAAGCGGGACAAATTTAAAGCGTGGCTTCGCCATCATTTTCCCCTTCCAAAGGCGTTATGCGAGTAGTGTCATCTCATAAAATGGAGTTTTAATGAATATTGAAAACATTATCGTACACGAAGTACGTAAAGAAGAAGATCAAAGTGTTGCGACTATCTTTCCAAGAGATGAAGAAAACACCGTAGATGAGCATGCTCGAACATTAAGCACTCAGCTTTCAGGCCTATTTAGGAAAACAGGATTATTAACAGGAAGGTTCGAAACCCCTGAAACCCCCGATGACCCTCAACCACATTTTGTGACTCTTCTTGAAAGCCACTTCGATGAGGGGAACTTTGAAAATTTTGTTTCCTTTTCAGAGTCTGCATCTCGTGAATTTAAAAGAAAGTTGGATGAAACAGGTGCTTCAAAAGGTGGCTATTTGTGGTTCAACCATTACACATATAATGAAGAAAACTTTCTATCTATTGTACTTTTGAGAAAGAAAAATGGATTAGCATTATCCAATGATTTAACCCTAGATCAAATAGAACAACTTGATTTAGATAAGTTAAGTACCTGAGTATTAAATTATCATAAATTCGTTCACTATTAGAGCAACGTGATAATTTCAGTACTTATCGCATCATTGAACTTGTTTGTTTATCATTATTTTTGTAT
>NZ_JAKIKS010000321.1 GCF_023284005.1 Shewanella surugensis | reverse complement strand
AACCACCGTGGTGCAGAGGCGAGTGCTATGTTGTACAGCATCATAGAAACGGCGAGAGCGAATGGTTTAATCCCCTTAGATTATATCGCACACTGTTTGGAACAATTATCCAACTCTAACTGCAACCTCAATAGCCTATTACCTTGGCATCATGTAAATCTAAACAAGGTGTAGTTCGCCGGACGCTCACGTAAGAACATACCGTTAACATGCTATTATAATGCTTATGCTTTAAGCCTTGTTTTATGCTCTTTTATTAATAGAAAATAAATCCATAAGGTCGATATCGCAGCAAAGAAACACCATGTTGATACCCATGTTTCACGCTGAGTAAGGTAGGTGATAACACCGAGTAGCATGACAAGCGCCCAAAATTTTCTAAAAAGGTTATTACTTGAGAGTAAAAATAAAAAACCTAGTATAGAATAAATAATTTCTCGTATTGTAACAGATAGCAAACCACCACCAGACACGATATAACATAGGCTGTGCCCACACATATTGGTTTTTATTAAATGCCTGGGACCTGTTCCTAAAAGTACAGGCAGCCAGAGATATAAGCCAAAAATAATACCTGTGATGATCAATATAATAAAAAAGATTTTTTTCCATTTTGTTGTCTCAAGGCTAAAGGCTACGATAGGGACCCAAGTAATCCAAAAAAAGTAAGCAAAAAATAAAAATAAAATAGAAGATAACGTCACAAGTGGCATTATTTTTTCGTTGTATCCAATCCATACACCTCCTTCAATCGCTTGTTGTAATGCAAAAAAGAAAGGAGTGATCGCTAGTAATAAATAGGTTTTATTTTTTTTTATAGCATGTGCTGTGCACAAAGCGCCGCCAACAAGAAGCACTGCTGCCGATCCTAATGATGCTGTTGCTGAAAAACACATAATGATTTTCTCCGCGTGTTAAATATTGCGTTATTTGAGTTAAAATGTAATTGACAAATGACGACTAGCTTTAACTATACACTGAATCATTCAGGGACGATTTTTTATAGACATAGGATCTAATTCTTTTATCTTAATTTATGAGATGTTGATGAACTGTGATACCCCGCACTAAAACTGGACACTCAATTAAGCGACTTTTTGCTGTTCATAATGCAGTGGGCTTTGATACCCAATTGCACTATGCCTTCTTGTTCGATTGTAATCA
>NZ_JAKIKS010000320.1 GCF_023284005.1 Shewanella surugensis | reverse complement strand
TTTTAATTTCATTATTTTCATATACAAAGGTGACTTCCCGTTTATCACTGGCGGTAATTTTTATCAATTGGTCCTTTTTGTTATAATGATAGATAATGCTATTACCAAACCTATCTTCGATCTTAGTCACCATTAAATAAACGTCTAAAAAAAAAGATGATTCAGGTAGATGATTCCGAGCAGTAATAAGCTTGTTAAAAGTATACTTGGTGCCATCAGGTGAATAGCCAATAAACCCTTCCCCCGGTTGATTGGCTAAAGTCGTGCAACTGAAACGCCAATTGGATTGGGTTTTACGAGGAAACTTATCATCTGCTACTTGCAAAAGTGGCGTTAATTTTTCACCTGACAGGGATAATATATCCCCTTGCCAGAGACCGTTTCTATCCACTATTTTATCATGATATCTATCATTTTGATTAAAACCTCCCGGATTTAAATTACCTGAGCAAGCCTTACCCCTTCCCCATGCACCAGAATAGTACTTTACATCCGAGGGCATTTTTCCACCATAATCCTTTAGGGAAAGGGTTGTATGAATATTAGGAGTATCTAAGGCCCAATCCCCTAAATTACTGCGTAAAAGTGGATTCGATTGATCCGATAGTGTGCGACTAATCTTAATGTCGGGACCATTTCCTTTGGCGATAAAATCCGTTTGATTAAAAGTGACCGTACCGGTATTTAAATCAATGAGCTCCCCAAATAGGCCTTTATCTAACTGTTTAAATGCATTGCTGGCTTTGGAAATACGGCTCATTAAATCATCATCGTCATCACCGCTATCTGCGGCCATTTTAGTGTTACATTGGGCTCCTTTTGCCAAGCATTTCTGCCTGCTCAATACTTTTTGTTGCCGTACTTGCATATCAATCTCAAAGGATTCTCTATCTTCCGTTGACATAGCATCCATGAGCACATGAAAATATTCTTGAGCTAGCTCCATCTCTTCTTGCTGTTCTTGGGTGAAGTCATCATCACCCGCTAACACCGGTAAACTGAAAGCCCAGAGACTAGAGCTGAATAATAGAATGCAATAAAAAAACGGTTTTGTCATAAACACTAACCGCCGGCTTATCTGCCGACAGCCATGAAAAGAAGCAATCATAATGACCTTAAAAAGTAGTAACTAGGATGAGTAAAATGAATAAATAAAAGCCAGCCACACAAGAAAAGGCAATAAGAAATGAAAGACTTTATTCACTTTCC
>NZ_JAKIKS010000319.1 GCF_023284005.1 Shewanella surugensis | reverse complement strand
AGTGCTTCTTTCTTGAACTCATCTGTGTGTATTTTGCGTGTTTTCTTTGTCATCATATTATACCTCGGTTAGTGATTTTACTCACTTAGCCGAGTGTCCGAAAGTACTGCCAAGGATCAGAACATCACGATCCATTGATACACCACATTTGACAATAACTCTTCTGCTAAAGGAGAATGATCAAGTGTTACATAAAAGTTTTCTGATTCGAGTATAGGGTTCGCCTTATCATGACAGAATTTAGAGCAAAAAAAACACCCATTGATCGTATTTGGAGCTAATTTTTTAAAACCAAGATTTAATTTAAAAGTGTCTAATAATAAATTATTACCCATTATAAAGTGCTTCTTACCTGACTTTTTATACATAATATCAGTATATACTAAATATTATACAATGTTTGATTTTTTACAATCTTAAAACTTGATGTTAAGTAATTTCAATAATTTTTAATTTCACCACTAAAGATAAAATACAATATAAAATCATTATTATTTTGTTTTAAAAATAAATTACAGATGAAGCAGTCTTAATATGTTCGCTTATGACTTTGTTTTATACAAAAATTATTTTTTAGATACAACAATGCCGTTAAAAGTTGATTAATCGCCTTAATGCTAGACTTTCATGATGTTTGGATAGTTGTTTATGACTCATTCCACTATGAGCACTGTGGAACTCATATCGCTACCACATAAAAGAAATTTTAGAGGATTGTAGTTAAATTCATTAATTAATGACTGACGCCATGTTAAGAACTTTTTATTATTAACAGTTTGTTCTAGCAATATATATATTAGCTTAAATATTTCACCTCTTACTCTATTAGCTAAGAAACCATAATATGTAATTAAACGCATTCCTTTTTCAGGTATATGTCTGGTGAATTTATATATAAATTTATCGGTATCATATCGTCAGTTCGATATTTTTTGTTTCTATGATTTAGATATTTAAAGTTTATATTGTCAACACTGTATTGTTTAAGTTTACTTAAATGTATAGGTGATTTTTTAATATGACGTCCAAGGTATTTTAAAGTATTCCATGGATCTTTAGTTGGTTTTGAGCAGTGCATAATCCAATTTTTATTATACTATTTAAGTGCTTAACTAAAAGTTATCGTATATTTTGACGGATAATTATCCATGATGTTTTTTACACTCTCTTTGAGTGCATCAAAAGTGATAAAATCATGGCAAGATAACCA
>NZ_JAKIKS010000318.1 GCF_023284005.1 Shewanella surugensis | reverse complement strand
TGCTTGTTACTAGCTCGCCAACGCTTTTCGCAAGTTACTACGTCCTTCATCGCCTCTGACTGCCAAGGCATCCACCATATACGCTTAGTCACTTAACCATACAACTCTAATAAGTCTCTATCGCTTGCTACTCAAGCGGCTGTCTTCATTGTGAATCTCACTCGTCGGTTATGTAGGTAAACTACACGCCCTCCTCGCTCAAATCACGGCTTCAACACCCACATGATTAACTGCGCTTAAATACACTTAACATCCATACGGGTAGTATCGATGATTGTATCGTAACTAATGGTTTCTACTTTCGCCAAAATTAGAATTTTTACTTATTATTCAACACCAATATAAATATTAATATCAAACAACAAGCCAAGACACTTAATGTTTAAGTGTTTAACTCAATTTTAATTTTTTATTTCGCGCTAATGCTATAAACAACAACTTACAAGTAAGTCACTGTCCCTTTCACATTAACACTATCAGCTTTCCAAATTGTTAAAGAACGGGCTAAAAAAAGCCAAAGATAAATTATTCTATTTATCTTTGGCGTCTCTTTCCTTTGCATTGTAAATGGTGGAGCTAATTGAGAGTAATCGAACAGTTTATTTAAACTATAAAATTATTTCAACATTTCCAAAAACCAAATGAATGGTGGAGCTATGCGGGATCGAACCGCAGACCTCCTGCGTGCAAGGCAGGCGCTCTCCCAGCTGAGCTATAGCCCCATTTACATGCAGTCAAACAAAACAATCTATTTTTCAATACCAAATCGAGATTAATCAAGGCAGATTGATGTGACGTTTAGTGTTGTTCTAAACGAGCATTAATCTAACGATGAGTAAGCGAAGATTTGGTGGGTCAGAGTGGACTTGAACCACCGACCTCACCCTTATCAGGGGTGCGCTCTAACCAGCTGAGCTACAGACCCATTCTTTTTGGTCTTTTCATCCTTATTCGGCGTTACTTTCATCACTTCTCAGTCAGGTGCTAGAGCACGTTCTCTGCGAGGCTCTTCAAGTGCCTTGATTAAGAATCAAAATCCTCAAAAACAACCTTTCGATTATTTCGTTCTTTCTTATGACAAGCATATCTGTGTGAACACTCAACAAACATCGAGTTAGTCGTTAAGGTAAGGAGGTGATCCAGCCCCAGGTTCCCCTAGGGCTACCTTGTTACGACTTCACCCCAGTCATGAACCACACCGTGGTAAACGCCCTCCCGAAGGT
>NZ_JAKIKS010000317.1 GCF_023284005.1 Shewanella surugensis | reverse complement strand
AATTTTCAGTATCTAACGTCGTAGGATTTATTAAAGGTAAAAGTGCCATATCAATTGCTCGTCAGTTTAAGGGACGACAAAAGAATTTCAATGGAGAGGCTTTTTGGGCAAAGGGTTACTATGTTTCTACGGTTGGTTTGGATGAGGAAATGATAAAAGAGTACATACGAAACCAAGAAAAAAATGACATTCATCGAGATCAATTAAAACTCGGAATGTAGATAGTGCCTTGGGCACGGACTTAAGCCCTTTTAGGGCGTCACCCAAATAAGCCTCCGGCTTTGCCGGAGGTAAGTTAACTTTTCAGCCTGGGCTTTGACAATGGGTTTACTCGCGTTATCAATACTAACAATGTAACGGTTATTATCAGGAAAAACTTCAGCAACGGATGATGTATTTATGAAAGTGGTTGTAAATAATATGCTAAGTGTGAAAAATCTCATTTTTTCTTTGAATCTCTTGCTATTAACGGCGTTAATCCCAGAGTTATTAATGACTCTGGGATTAAGTTAGGATGAAAAACGAGCTGACTTACTGTTAGCTCGTCTAATAAAAGTATGAAAGAATTTATAAATGTGTTTCACCTGTGCAAGGATTTTCTGTTAAATACTCATCCGCCATTTTAGCTTGCACTATCCCATAACCAAAATAGACATCATGAGATGACGGATCGGTTCCTGGATAAAATGCAGATTTAATTAATGCGTTACGAATTTCTTCACCTGAACATTGATTGTTATTCGACCAGACTAATGCTGCAATCCCCGATACTGCAGGCGTGGCCATTGAAGTGCCACTCATATAGCCATAATTACTAGAACCTATGTCGATACTCATGCTGGATGCGGCTAAGAGTGCACTTCTATTGTCATAATTGGCACCGATAGCAGGAATAGTCGTGTCATTGGTGGTGCCTAAGGTGGCCGTTAATACGCCAGAAACATTGTTGATGATCACTGCGCCAATGCCACCTGATTTTTCACAGTTGGCGACTTTTTCATAGAAGGTATTGTTTCCTCTATCGATCAGGCAGACTTTACCGTTGGCATTACTGTCAATGGTTTCTGCTGTATTCATATAATAACTGGTGGAATGTAGCACTTGACCGAGGTTTTCCATGGCCTAGATCTCAGCAATAAGCGACACACGTTTACCTGTTAAAAACTCATAAGGACTGAGAAAGTTTAACGCCTTTCTTGGCCTCATGTTAATTAAAAATTCAGCATTGGCT
>NZ_JAKIKS010000316.1 GCF_023284005.1 Shewanella surugensis | reverse complement strand
GGTTCTCGCTTGAAGACATGTTGCCACGATTTATGTATGTCGCACTACGAACTGCTCCTATGCCACAGAAGTATTTAAGCATGGCTGAGCTTTATGGGTAATCAGGAAGAAATATAACGATCCAATGCCCCCTGACCCGTCGTGCTGAGTGTCCCCTTATACTTGAGTAAATCGGCTTCAAGTGCAAAATCCTTCATTGCGGTATTATTCATGCCTTTTAATACGCCTGTTGATCCATCAAACTTCTTATTGACCCCCCCACCTTTAAAATTATCATTTGATAAAGTCTCTAATTTAGCCGTTTCTTTTTTATGGCCATCAAGGGCCTGAACAGAACGTAGAGTATCTCCCTTTTCTTCGGTTTGTCCTATTTGTGCTTTCATCTGTTGAAACTGTTCAGAAGTCACCTTCTCCTTTCTAACCGCAACACCATCAATAAACAGCTCAGCGGTCATATCTTTTTCAGATAAACGTAGCTTAAATTGTGCACCATGCTCTGGTCCTGCAAGTCTAGACAGAGCTTTAAGCCGATCATAAGGATTTGGATCATCAACATTAGTTGGCTGACTAATAAGTTTATTTAACTCCTTTATGCCATTTTCTTTTCTTTCCAGTGGATTATTGGCAAAATTAAAAAATGATTTCACTCTTAATGAAAACTTATTCCATGACTTAAGTGATGTAGACTCTGACTCTGAATCCCCAAAAACCATTTTAGCAAGGCGTTGATCGTTAATTTTTAAGTCTGAAAACTCCTCTTCATTATTATGGTTCTCTGGTTTATAGCTCTGTGATGAAAAGTTTAACGTAACGGGCATTTGACTTCCTCTATAATATAAAAAATCAATAAACTTAATGAATTAGAATTATAGTGATGCCTTTTATTACAGATATCTAAAAAAAATGAAACGTCAAAAAAGAGGTCAGACCAGAAAACCTACCAGTTTATTGGGTTTATTCGATAACACCATGATATTAAATATATAATAATAAAAAATAACGGGTTAATCATACTCATTATTTACATAACTAGGTTCATTTAAAAAATCAATAAAAGTAATCCATATGTTGCTAATGTACTATGTGTGAATAATTTCAAATCAAATAAAAACAAAAAACAAGCAAGTCAGTCAATATGACATAAGTACCTGAGTATTAAATTATCATAAATTCGTTCACTATTAGAGCAACGTGATAATTTCAGTACTTATCGCATCATTGAACTTGTTTGTTTATCATTATTTTTGT
>NZ_JAKIKS010000315.1 GCF_023284005.1 Shewanella surugensis | reverse complement strand
TCATCGGGATCAATTAACACTCGGAATGTAGATAGTGCCTTGGGCACGGACTTAAGCCCTTTTAGGGCGTCACCCAAATAAGCCTCCGGCTTTGCCGGAGGTAAGTTAACTCTTATGGTGGCAATAAAACGTCCCTTTGGATAATGTCGATAGCTTAAGCGATCAGGAGAACATAATCAATCATGCAAGTATTACTCTATGATGGGCTCGACCCAGCAAAAATAAAATGAAGATTATCCAATTATGGCAAGTTCTGTAGCCATAATATACAAGGTATTATCAGAAATCCCTGTCTGATTCGCTTCAATCTTAGTGGTATGACTATCCACCGCAGTTTCCACTGCCGAGACTCTAGTTGTGACTTGATTCATCTCTGTGGTTTTCTGTTGAATATCGGCTTCTGTTTGAGTCACTCTTAAGGCTGTTGAACGAACATCATTGGCAATGATACCGACGTCATTAGTGACACTGGTTACGGCATTAGTGACTAAGTTGAGTTTAGTCGTATTCGCCAATAAGCTACTTTGTAGAATCGCCGTTTCTTCAGCCGCGATTTTTACTTTTTGCGCTGCTATATCATTTTTAATGGTAGTCGCTCTGGTGCTACTCGCTCCTAAAGCGACTTTACTGACGGCATACTCATTAAGGAGTAAATCAACAGAGTTTTTACTGGCAATGGTGAGATCGAATTGGGCGCCAATGCTTACGCCAACAGAAACTGCCATTTTCGTACTGGTATAAGCGCCTAATATTGTTGATATATCTGAGCCTAATATCAATGAGTACGAACTTGTGGCGACAAGCTTATAGCCAGTAAACCAATTGAGACTCTTAGAGCTGTTTATTTTTCCTGAAGGGTTATTGATATCATTGCTTGAGCTTGTTGTCGTGGCCATATACTCACCTATTTATTCGTTTTTAGTTCTTTAGTTTTCATCTTTGGAAGAATTTTTTTGTTATCTAGGCTGTTTAAGTATTGTTAGTTTTATAACAATACTAAGTGCTTAGGTAAAAGGTTGCGTTTAGTCCTTTATAGAGCGCGCGAACCCATGCGCTGTCAGGTAATCAACATACCCTGCTAACATTAACATACCCCTGCTAACATTAATATTAACATTAGCTAATATTAATGTGGATGTCTTATTGTTTTGGGGCTATCCGCCCGTTAGTGTGGCTCCTTTGCAAAGTTGGCTATTTGAGCCACACTCATTAAAAATAACCTCATCGGATCCATTATGTCAGACTTCAAAGGCCGACACTTTACTGGCGACATTATTCTCTGGGCTGTAC
>NZ_JAKIKS010000314.1 GCF_023284005.1 Shewanella surugensis | reverse complement strand
TGCGGTGCGCCAAGTCAGCGAAATAAGCTAAAAAAGGCGAGTTGGGACGATGATTACAGGGCAAAAGTTTTCTTTGGTTAATTATCCGACAAAGTATGCTCCCGCCCTGCTTACGCCGCCATACTTACTTAACCAATTAATTTATAATACAATATTAATAACACAGTACCATCAATTAATTGAGATAGCCAATAATAGCAGCTAGCTAAACAGTAACACTTTCATGCTTAATAAATTAATTAAAACATCCATCATTAATTGATGACACTATCACCAAAATTTACATGCCAAAAGTCAGCTTCTCGTACTTTCTTATTCATACAAAGGTTAATTTAACATTAAAACTGTCAATTACCATATAAACCAATGATTTTATATGCAATTTATACAAGATAAGTAACTGAACCGTGTTCAGTGCCAGTAAGAGCTGATAGGATTAATCGATACCCAAGTCACTTGAAGATGCTGGATCCAGCAGGCATTAAAAGGCCTTTATACCAGTCCCTTGAGGGACACGAAAAACTTACTTTCGTGTTGTACTCTTTAAAGAAGCAATAACCATTAATATCATTCATTACACCAATTGGAAATTAAGATTTCTGTCCACGGATATAATCTGTAATTTTATCTGCTTGCTGCTTAATTAAACCTTGAGCTGATCCCAATATGGTTGGGTTTTTAGACACGACTTTCAATTCAGCAAGAATATCCCCAGTCTCTTTGTCTTTAATTAACACCATACTGGTAATGTTATCTGAACCTGCCATTGCACCTAGTAACGCTCGAGAAGCCTCGTGTCTCATATAATAATGGGTACAAATCACTTCGATGACTTTGTCTGCTGCTTCATCGACTAAATTCAAGCGCTTTAAATTATCATCAAGCTGTGCTTTAAATATTTTCATCCCTTTTTCGGTGACACTGGCATTATCAATAATTTCATATGAAAATAATGCTGTTTTTTGTTGATTGTACTCTTGCAAAACACTTAAACGCGTACCCTCACACCCAGTCACAAATACCATCAATCATACTACAGCTATCAATCGACAAACTTTCATTTTTACGCCCTTAACATTGTTCTCATTATTTTCATTTAAAACCAATGAAAGAAATAAACCGTAGATTAAAGAATGACAAATAACAGGAAGTAGCAGCACATAAATAGCTATTCCCACCAGTCTGATTAATCGCCTTTCGCTAAAATACGGTCAAGCAGACTTGATGGTAAAAAACGGCGCAGATAGCCAAAGAGATAAGTCGGTTTTGTCACATAATAGCGCGGCTTGGGATTGGAACTTTTT
>NZ_JAKIKS010000313.1 GCF_023284005.1 Shewanella surugensis | reverse complement strand
CGTGGTGAACTCATGAGGTAACAGGGCTCTAACTTGTTTCATTTATAAAAAGTGATAATTCATATACTAATGATAGTTATACAAAAATAATGATAAACAAACAAGTTCAATTATGCGATAAGTACTGAAATTATCACGTTGCTCTAATAGTGAACGAATTTATGATAATTTAATACTCAGGTACTTATTAACGTGCAAGAAAAGTATTCAACGTCATCTTAAAATGTTAATGTATTGTTTGTTAACACCTTTTGATTTTACCGTTTCCCCTGCACTAGAGAAATAAATTAAACAATCATATCAAGGAGTCAGATTTTGATTGAAGCCATTATAACCTTAATCACCACTACCGCTTTATTACTGGGTTCACCCGGTCCGGCCCCCTTGCTCTGGCCGCAACAGGCGCCACTCATGGCATTAAAAAAGGCACGCCTTTCCTATTGGGGATCCTGTTCGGATTATCTGTTGCCATTGTGGGCGCAACAATGGGGCTCGCCACCCTTTTTTCTCATTGGCCTGAACTGCAAATAGGCGTACAAATATTAGGCGCGTTCTACCTTGTCTATGTTGCCTTTAAAATTGCTACCTCCCCTGTCACCCCCAGTTCAAATACACTCCCAGTCAACGCCCCATTATTAAAAGATGGTTTTATTCTAAACCTGTTAAATCCTAAGGCTTACGCCGCTTTTTTAGCGATATTTTCACAATTTATGTTACCGCTTGCTAATGATACTCATGCTTACCTTGTGACAGGAATTATTTGTTTACTGGTAGCAGCCATTGTTGATACGTTATGGCTATGCTTTGGTGGACTGTTACGCCCACGCTTTCAGCACCCACGTCAGGCTAGAACATTAAGGGTGATATTCGCCATTTTGATGATATTTGCCATTATTTGGACGTTTATTTAACGCTACCCACATATTGAAAAGGTGCGGTATATCAAAACATGTGATTGTTATACTCGATAAACAAAACAGAGAAAGTAACCTGTTTTGACATTATGAATGTGTAGATAAATCAACTCTGCACTTTTAAATAAACGCTTAATAATAACGTTTAGTTCATCTCCTGCAGTAATGTTCGCTTCTTGCATCAAATAATCTTTATCGTAACCTCTCACGGATAATACTCGATGTAATAAGAAATTAGGGATAACATTGTGCCCTACAGGAGTATTAACAGCATTTTCTCTAATAAAAATAGGCCCACCTCCTTGGTCAGGGCGGGATCGCACTTTGTTAACAAAGATTGAATCTGCTGAATTACTGTGATCTAATCGCACCTCACTTTCTGAGAGGTAACCCAATGACCCTGATCGAACACCTTA
>NZ_JAKIKS010000312.1 GCF_023284005.1 Shewanella surugensis | reverse complement strand
CGGTGCGCCAAGTCAGCGAAATAAGCTAAAAAAGGCGAGTTGGGACGATGATTACAGGGCAAAAGTTTTCTTTGGTTAATTATCCGACAAAGTATGCTCCCGCCCTGGCTTACTCTCCTGAACTCAATATTATTGAAATACTGTGGAAGAAG
Organism: Shewanella surugensis; assembly: GCF_023284005.1. GTDB lineage: Bacteria > Pseudomonadota > Gammaproteobacteria > Enterobacterales > Shewanellaceae > Shewanella > Shewanella surugensis. Next base: position 1,189 of record NZ_JAKIKS010000312.1, on the reverse strand, counting down.
ATCAAGTATGAATGGTTATCCTGCCATGATTTTATTACTTTTGATGCACTCAAAGAGAGTGTAAAAAACATAATGAGCAACTATTCATCAAAATACGCGATAACTTTTAATTAAGCACTTAGTACAGTTATTTAGTCAAATACCCCCATAAAAAGTAACCAAACAGGAAAAATAAAATAAGGGTAATTATTAATATTTTTATTGGTTGAGTTAATAATATTTTTCTTTTAAAAGCATAAATAAGCCATAATATACACAGTATGGTATGTGTTAATATAAAAGGAGTTGCTCTCAGGTAGTTAAAATAATTTAATCCTGACAACTTCTCTATATTTGCAAAGTACAAAGGGTATTCAATAAGCCTTAAAAGACCAATAGTAGCAAATGATAATAATGCAAAAACAATATCATCTAAATGAAGAGCATAGTTGTTTTTTGATGCATGAAAAATGCCAATAATAATAAAAGTGGTTCCAGTTAAAGAAAAGTTAATAAATAAAAACATTTCAACACTTGTAAAATGGTTTTGGTAATCTTTTATTGAAAGATCGTATAAATTCACATAGCTTGTTATAGTACAAGGAATATTACTATACCTATAAAGTAACCATTGACTTTATGTGCTTTAGAATAAATGTTTTTTTTTGAACTAAATATCCGATACCCTATTAATACTTGTAATAACAAAAAAATAAGAATATTGAACTTAATGCTGCATGTAAAACATATATAAAATGATCTGTTATTATAATGTTATTATGTTCATATTCATGAGACAGCCATTTCCCATTGTAGAGGTAATTTATCCATTCAGCTCCAATTGGGATATAAGTCACTATAAAAACAAATAGCAAAAATGGCTTTGCTAATTTTTTTTGTTTTGTCGTTATCCCTATTACATTTTTTTTCATTATGACCTCATTGGTACAAGCGTGCTGTATATTCTATTGAATATTATTCATAATAGACTATTTCCTTATTTCATCTTCTAACAATACTTTGGACATTTTTACGCTGCGATAGCTCCATAGCAACTGAATAGCTCATAGGTGTCCATAACTTTCTCATCACTCCACGGTTGTAACCGTTCACCAGGCCCCTATTGACAATAAATACCGCGATCTTATTAAGATCGCAATGACCACTTGAACGATCGTTTTTTGGTGTCATCATGCTGACATGAAAAAGA
>NZ_JAKIKS010000311.1 GCF_023284005.1 Shewanella surugensis | reverse complement strand
GTTGATTACAATCGAACAAGAAGGCATAGTGCAATTGGGTATCAAAGCCCACTGCATTATGAACAGCAAAAAGTCGCTTAATTGAGTGTCCAGTTTTAGTACGGGGTATCAAGGCCCCTACCCAAGTGAGTAGGGGCCAGAGTTCTACTTTAGGAAACTATCAGTGTTAATTGAATGGCCAGTTGGATTGCCAATTAGGATACCGTGTAAGTTAGATGGTACTGCAATGTAGGGGTGCTCATGGGTAGTAGACACCCCATAAACAACACCGTTTTTTACTTCTGAAGGTGTGATTTCAGACCAAGAAGTATCCGAATAAGCAAATATGCTTGAAGTTACTGAGTAGGTGCTACTAAAACCACAGCAAGCTACAAATAGGGTCCCTCCAAGGTGTTGTAAATACACTGCATCAAAGCCGTTTAGATAAGTTGGAAGCTCAGTACCTAAATCTGTGTAAGCCTTTGTAATAGTATTATACGCCATAACTTTAGTCGCATAGTTAAAGAATAAATTGTTGTTATTGTCACAACCAATAGCTGACGCTTGATTAAGCGAACTCGACGTAATATTGCTCCAACTAGTGCCATCTAAATAGCTGACAGTATTAGTTTGATCTCTTCTACTATAACTGGAATGCAGCACATATAATCTATTTTTGTCATCAATACACATATCAAGTGGGTTATCGATATTGTTATCAGAGATCGTTTGCCATTCAGATGTTGTTACATCAAATTTCATTACGGATTTCTGATTGCTTGAATCAGTAAAGTTTCCTGTTACATATATATTATTTTCACGATCGCAACATACAAAGTTAATACAACCATTAAAAGTTTTATCTAGTATAGTGAGTTCATTACTAGCTATATTATATTTTTTTATAACATAATTACCTCGTTTACCTTGATCACTTTTATTAAGCTGATCACCTGCAATATAAATGTTTCCTAAATTATCACTGCAAATTTGAGTGATGTCATTGAAAAATATGCCATTTAATTTAGTGCCGCTTTGAGTGGGACCACTGACACTTTCAAGATAACCAGTTTGTGTTGATGGGTTCCAAGTTGCGCAGAATAAAAGTCCGTGCCTGAAATGTGTAGCGACGGAGTATTCAGCAAGTTCTGCTAAGTGATTTAATCTCCAGTTATAGGAGATCGAAGAAGCTTGATTTGTAGGACTAGATTTAGTGTGAGGCATAACATACCTTTGTTAATTTTTAATTTTACTTTACCAAATAAGTACCTGAGTATTAAATTATCATAAATTCGTTCACTATTAGAACAACGTGATAATTTCAGTACTTATCGCATCATTGAACTTGTTTGTTTATCATTATTTTTGTATAA
>NZ_JAKIKS010000310.1 GCF_023284005.1 Shewanella surugensis | reverse complement strand
CTTTCACCTCCAATCTTCTACCGATTTATCTCGGCGCACTGGGTGTCTTGGTTAGTCTTTCCCTATTCTAAACCCGTAAAGCCACTTAAAGAGTCACTTTACGGGTTTAGATTAGCTTAATTTTTTAACTTATGTCGATGTGGGTGTAGGTGTAGGTGTAGGTGTAGGTGTAGGTGTAGGTTATAAACACATTTTCAAATACTGAATTCATGCTCTGAATGCATTCCTTTAATTTATAGGCGTTAATAAATCATTTCGTTGTAACGTTGCCAGCACGTATTGCTTAAGTTGACTATCAGATAAACCTTTCGCCTCATAAGCCAGATTAATCAGATGCTCATTGTCTAGGCCTAAGGTATTTTTTAAGACATTACGAAACTCAGTTATATCATCTCTCTCTACTGCATTAGCCAATAATTCTTTAAAGTAACTCATTTCACAATCAAGAAGATGAGCACCAATTTGAGCATCATAGTTAAGCCTGACTTGCGCTATATTTTGTGCAACGCGATTTCTCACCCCACCATAACCCGTTAACTGTAGATCAAGATATGCATCCAGCGCTGTTTGCTTCTGCTGCGCTGTTGCATTCATCGGCAGATCTAAATCAACAGTTGCTGGTAAGGGAATGTGACCACTTCGAATAAAATGTGCCACCATTTGTTTATTAACAGCCGCACTTTCTGCAGGATAAATGCCCGAAGATAATCCATTGAGTAGTCCTTCTTTATAACCTGCTACCCGTTCACCCTGACTTTGGGCACTACTGCCTTTTAAATTACTGGTAATTTGAATGGCTTTTCCTGCTAAGCCTTCATTACAATTAGCAAAATTAGTGCCGTTAATGTCTAATTTAAAAATATCAAAGAAAGCTTGTTGCTCGCAATTACGGATCAACAATGGCCATAACTCAATTTGAGCAATAGAGGTTTCAACATGGGCTTTGAGTGCATATTGTGCATTCGAATTTTCAGGCGCTGCTACACGCTCCTTAATCACCTGCTTCAATTGACTAAGATTAACGCCTGTGATCTGTTTAGCTTGTAATTCTCTGGCAATGGAATTAAATAGCTTATCGACTTGTAGCGCATAATGTTGCTTCTGTGCTTGAATGCCAGCTTGCTGCATAAAATTAGGCATAAAGCCTTGAGGGATCACTAAATCAGTGGGTTTATTGGCATCTTTAGCAGGTATATAAGCATGATTATCCCCAAAAGCGACTTGTAAAGCCTGTTGGCGATTAATCGGCGTTAATTCCTGCTGAGGCTGCTGGTGAGTTTGTGCAGTAATTGTAACAGCATTATCTTGGTTTATTTTCACCCAAAAATCACTTTTAACACCTGAAGTTAGTTGAGCAG
>NZ_JAKIKS010000309.1 GCF_023284005.1 Shewanella surugensis | reverse complement strand
CAGTTCCGTAGAGTGGCTACGCGCTATGAGAGAAAGGCTAAGTACTATTTAGGGACGCTTCAATTAGCTGCTTCTATGATTTGGTTAGCGTAATTGTCAACGCCCCCTAGAGCGATGACGATCAGCATGGGAGAGGAAGTCGAATTACAAGTCGCGATTGATGAAGCGGTGCCTATTAATGCTTTCGAAGTATTATTCTCTCGATTAGCACAGTCATACCCCGATCTAAAACTCACCATTATTAATGGATCTCAAGAGGATATTTCACGTTGGGTTGATAATAAAAGAGTCGATATTGGGATCCTTTTTAATATCACACCACTACCGGACTCATTAGAGTTTATGTCGACAGGTCAATTTAAATACAGTTTAATTGTTTCGCCCCAGCATCCACTATCAATAAACCACTGGTATATCGATAGTTATTACTATATGACAGCATTAGTCATTCGGAACCTAGGCTGGGCGCTCGTTCCTGAGCATATTATTCATTCACAGTGGTATTGTGACAATGTCATTGAACTGTTAACAGAAAATATCCCCGCTCCCTTATTAGTCGAAATGGGCGTCGTTAACCGAAGAGATAGAGCTTATGGGCCGATTATGGAATGGATATTCTTAGAAATTGAAGCCATGTTTAAAGATAATATCGATGAAGTATGATGGGTTAATATTGAAGATCATTTTGATGTCGAATATAGAAATGGTGGCGTTAAAATTAAATGAAAATAATTAACTTTGATAGCCCTATGCCTTGAAAACACAGTCAAACTATCATATTTTCACCTGACAATTAGGCAACTAAACTAATGTCATTTATCTTTAACTGAATGAAATATTCTAGTTTTTATAGATTGGAGCAACCATCTTTCACAATAAAGAGTGGTTCGAACCAATGACCACTACTCTTGGAAACAAGCAAGGTATCGCCTATTCATATACAAAATGGGTAACTGAGCTCATGCCGCATCGACTTGTAGCATTAATTGATTGAATTGGAGTATGAGGAGGAAAACGAGAAATTTGGAGCGACCATCTTTCACAATAAAGAGTGGTTCGAACCGATGACCACTACCTTGGAAAAAAGCAAAGTATCGCCTATTAATATACAAAACGGGCAACTGAGCTCATGCCGCATCGACTTGTAGCATTAATTGATTGAATTGGAGTATGAGGAGGAAAACGAGAAATTTGGAGCGACCATCTTTCACAATAGAGAGTGGTTCGAACCGATGACCACTACCTTGGAAAAAGCAAAGTATCGCCTATTAATATACAAAACGGGCAACTGAGCTCATGCCGCATCGACTTGTAGCATTAATTGATTGAATTGGAGTATGAGGAGGAAAACGAGAAATT
>NZ_JAKIKS010000308.1 GCF_023284005.1 Shewanella surugensis | reverse complement strand
GCCAGTTCAGTTTCAATGGCTTGAGCTAATAACGCTTGTGCCCCTTTTTTTAATAGCTCTTCTAACGGATTGACTGGTGTCTCAATAGAAATAACATTATCATTTTTAGTCGTTGCTATGTTCCTTTTGTTAATTGTTGATCGGCCAAGATCAATTAACAGGTTACATCGCAATGCTTTATCCTCATACACCAGAAACGACTATAGCTCGTTATTTTCGGGGATTTTTATTATACTCGTTCTTAAATGTGTAGTTTTTAGGACACATCAATGAAGTTACAACTTTTCACACGTATACGGAGCATACCCTAGGTATGTATACTCGAAGAAAATGGAGTTTTTGGAAGTTGTAAGCTATTGAAAAATACATATAGGTAGGAAACATGAAAATGATGAGTTTTATTTTTGTATTACTATTCATGTCTATGCTTTTAGCGTTTTTAGAGAAAAAAAACAGTAGTTATATCTTTTTTTTGTTCACAGTAGTTATGGGACTTTTCTGGTTTTATCATCATTCATCTGACTCATTATTAACTTTATTGTAGAAACACTATGAGCAATAAAAATATTATCTTTATTAATATACTTGGATTATTAGGAATTACATCAGTACTTCTTACGGCATTTATTCTCCAATTGATCTTGAATGAATTACCTTGCCCTTTATGTCTTTTACAACGTATTGGTTTTGGTATGGTTATGTTTGGATTGATGCTTAATGTTAGATATGGAATTAAACAGAGGCATTATGGAATTATCCTAATTGGTGCTGTTTTTGGTTTATTAACTTCTCTACATCAAATTCTATTACATGTAATCCCTAATACACCTGCTTATGGAAGTGCTATTTTTGGATTCCATTATTATACATGGGCATTTATTTTATTTATCACAATAATACTATCAGTGTCTATATTATTGATATTAAATGATATTGATGGCAATGGCAACTACGTAATTGGAAAGTTTGGACGTTATGTTTGCTTAGGGGCTATTGCCGTAATAGCATTAAATGTTGTGGCTACATTTTTTGAATGTGGTCCTTTTCAATGTCCTTACGATCCTATTAATTATTGGTTATTTTGAGGGCTAAATGGAAATATTGCATTTCATGTGCCAGAGAATCAGAAAAAAACAGCAATGAACCCCGCTAAAAAGGGGCTATTATCTGATAGGGCTTGTTTTCGCGATCTCTACATTGAAATATTGACGTATTTACTGACTGTAGTCCTAGAAATACTAAGATCTTCGGCTATCATCGCATGAGTATAATCTTGCTTTTTCATTGTGTTTACTGTGAGCGTCCGGCGAACTACGCCTTGCTTAGTTTAACGTGCCAGGGTAAGAGACTATTGAGGTCGCAGTTGGGAGAGGATAATTGTTCCAAACAGTGTGCGATATAATCG
>NZ_JAKIKS010000307.1 GCF_023284005.1 Shewanella surugensis | reverse complement strand
AGCCCAAGGCCGAGTCAACCCCACTACCACAGTCGGCGGCATGGTAATCAATGATAATGCAGGACTGGAAAAAGAGGCTGATGTACTAGGCGCTAAAGCACTGCAGATGAACCCAAAAGAGAATAAAAGTAGGGCTGTAGCTAATTCTATTGGACAGAAGAAAAGTAATGGTAAGCAAGGTTTTTCGTTTGTGGATAATCGACCTAATGCTGTTTTACCCTATCTGAACAATTTGAGCGATGTAAATTCTCAAAAAATAACTCAATTACAGCTAAAAGAAGGGATATATGAGATAAAGGAAGAAGCAACGCTTCGCAAAAATGATTCACCGAAGTATACAAAAATAAGAGACCTAAAGGTTCCTGAAAAAATACTGACAGAGAAAGCACCTGGCGGTGCGCAATCCAAATTCAAGCTTGAAACGAAGGTGCCTTTGATAAACCTTAGCATAAGTGGAAAGAAGGAGCATACATGGTGTAAACCAATATCCATTGTCGGTTCTGGCCCAGGGTGGGTGAACGATGATAAGTTAAAGTTGCATAGTGATTTAGCTCAAAATAACTATGCTAAACCTGCGGATTTTTCTAATGGCTTAGAAAATGACGAAACCTTAGGTGTCCCTGGTGGTGAATTTAGAAAGGGAGTCGAGGATGATAGGGCAAAAGGCCTTAATATGGGAAAATATCGAATCGGTACGGAACCGACAATTACAATACCAGGCGTAGCCGGCTGCGCAGCAATTCGAGTCTCGGTTTTCAATGATAATTTAAACACTATCATTTTATCCGGTTGGCTGCACTCGGGAGGGGCAGAAGATAATGGAACTCGACCATTATTAACCATGCTTGGACAAATCCTCGACAAAGTAAATTCACAAAAAACGGGTGATCATGCAAGCTCGCAATCTGAATACACATGGAGATTCTTGGAAAAGACACGAACTGCAGAAGGGGCTTCATCTCATTCTTTAGTTAAAAAGTCTTTCATTGAGTTTTGTTATAGAAATAAAATTAAAAACACAATAGAGAGCAATGCTCTTCCGTCAGGTGATGCTTTATATATCAGTATTACAATTTGAATATATGGGGAAGGGATATGTCTTTGATTTTACCATCTGTCTATCGGGATAGGGCGAGGCCTCGCAGCCTCGCTCCCACGGGGTTTTCATGAGTATTTTTGGTTCTGTCGCAAATAGCTTTTTTTAGCTAATTTAAAAAAATTAAAAGTTTTAAATACAAAAAGTTACAAACGCTAAAAACATCAAAAAAAGCTATTTGCGACAGAACCGTTTGCTCAACCTCATTCCGAATAAAGAATAAGCAGAGGGCTTTCACCTCCAATCTTCTACCGATTTATCTCGGCGCACTGGGTGTCTTGGTTAGTCTTTCCCTATTCTAAACCCGTAAAGCCACTTAAAGAGTCACTTTACGGGTTTAGA
>NZ_JAKIKS010000306.1 GCF_023284005.1 Shewanella surugensis | reverse complement strand
CAAGTTCAGATAGAGGTGAGAAATTTCGCTCTCGGCTGCTATCTGTCGTTGAAACGTGCAAGAAGCGACAGTTATCCCCGATAAGAGTGATCAGCACTATCATTGCGGCCGTGGTTGATAAAAAGGACTACTCAGACGTATTTGGGCTCATGCCAGCTTAGTCAATCCCCCTCTGGTGAATACTTACGACTATATTATGCCATATTATTCTTATTTAGCTATATTAGAGCAGTTCAAAACGCAATAATGACTGGAAAGTCGTTGGTATGGATTATGAAGACATTGGCCGCTCGATTGATCCTGCGGGTATGAAAACTAATGGAACACTGATGGTTATTTTTGTTGCTGTTTTACATGTGCTAGCTCTCGTAATCACTGATTTTTTTTCATTTTTCTGGGGAGCATCTATACTTATTTTCAGTAAAGCAAAGTGGGGGAATGCATGAGTAAGGTGAAATATGGGATCAGCCCCTTGACTTGGACTAATGACGACATGCCTGAATTGGGTGGAGATATTTTATTGGCAACCTGTTTGAGTGAGATGGCTGAAGCCGGCTTTACTGGAACGGAATTAGGAACAAAATACCCACGAGAACCTGAAATATTACTCCCTTTATTAAAGCAATATGGCCTTGTACTGGCATCAGGTTGGTTTAGTGGTAACTTGATGGCCTTGTCTGTTGATGAAGAAATTGCCGCTATGCAAGAACACATCAAACTTCTAAAAGCGGCGGATTGTCGTGCCATGGTTTACGGCGAAGTGAGTAATAGTGTACATGGAGACATCAATACCCCTTTATCACATCGTGTCATATTGACGATGGCTGAATGGAAAGAGTATGCAGACAAGCTCACTATAGTTGCTGATCACTTATTGAATAAACACGGAATTAAACTGGCATATCATCATCATGTTGGCACAATCTGTGAAACGGAAGATGACATCAGTACCTTGATGAAACTGACTGGTGACTCTGTCTATTTAACACTGGATACTGGCCACATTATTTATGGTGGCGGTGATCTTGTTTCTATGATTACACTCTGGGGACACCGTATTGGCCACATGCATTTTAAAGATCTTCGCTTGGATATAATGAAGGCCGCACGTGCTGCGGATAAATCATTCCTTAATGCTGTTTTGGATGGTGTATTTACTGTTCCCGGTGCTGGTGATATTGATTATGACGACGTATTTTCTGCACTTAAAGCGCATGATTATCAAGGCTGGTTACTGGTAGAAGCTGAACAAGATCCAGTCAAAGCTCATCCATTAACATTCGCTAAAATGGCTTATGAAAAAATCACCGGCTATGCCCGTAAATACGACTTGTAATTAACAAACGGTAAACCCCCGGCTCTGCCGGGGTGACTCGCATAGGTTTCACCTATACCGCGGTATAGGTAGGCTCAAGTCTCGACCAAAAGACAGGAGAGCAACCT
>NZ_JAKIKS010000305.1 GCF_023284005.1 Shewanella surugensis | reverse complement strand
CTTCATGAGAACGCTTAGTCATATTAACTCCTGATATCATAGTCAGGGGTTAACATAAGGGATCGATGAACACGGTTGAAGATGTACTTGCTCGGACGGTTACTGTTAAGCATAGGATGGAGTTTGAATAAAACTATCTACAATTTGATTAAATTTATGGGGATTCTCAATGAATGGAAAATGTTTTCCCCCTTCATTTTCTTCAAAAATAACTAACTTAGCGTCTTTGATTTGCTGACTGAGCCAAGTTTGGGATGATAAAGAGATAGGGCTTCCCCGTCCAGTAATGACGAGCGTTGGGATCGTTATATTCGGGAGCATCGTTCGCCAATCTTGATGATAATTATCATAAAAAAGAGAGGCGGCTGACTTGTTGGGTAATCCTGCACTGCAATCATGTACTTGCTGTTTATCTTTATCTGAAATGCTTTTTGATAACATATAGTTTAACAGTACTCGCTGGTAATACTCGCCACCTAAACTTGAAATTTGATTATAAAGTTGCATTACGGTTGCCGCATCTGATGTGGGGCCGAAACTTTTAATTTGTTCTTTTGACCATTTAGGGTTAGATAAGGGGGTTGCCGCTCTATCTAATAAAATCATCTTTTGTAGGTGCTCAGCACCAAATAGCTCCCAGTAACATAGGATAATGGATGCGCCGACAGCATGACCTAATAATACTGTATTATTAATCTTTAAAGTATGAAGTAATTCATGTAAGTCTTTGGCTAAACGATAAATCTTATAGCCATACTCGACTTTTTCGGATTGGCCATGTCCTCTCATATCCAGTGCAATGACGCGATAATTTCGACTCAAATCGTGGATTTGATACCTGAATATTGCCGTACTCAAGCTCCAGCTCGGTAGCATGACAATCACTTGACCCTGACCTTTATCAATATAGTGTAATTTGACATTGTCATTGGTCACAAAATAATGACTATCAGCCTCAGAATAAAGCATATATATCCCAGTGATCGTTAGGTTATTTTCTCAAAGTACGATTATATAAGTAGTATAACATTTGATGACCCTGTGGTTTGAGTAATTGTTGATTGTTTAGGATCACAATAGACGCTAGGGCTTGTTTGGATTGAAGGGATGCAAGAGGATAGCGAAGAGTTATTTGAGTGCTTCTGAGAGTCGAGAAGCACGGGATCGCATTTTAGATACAGATCCTGTTAAGCAATATGGTGTTGTGTATTATGAGGTGATCGAATTTATGCCCACAAAGACTGCTCTAGCGCTTGAGTTTCTTCGGCAATAGCTCGTGCTGGATGTTGGTTGTATTGAATTGAATCGTTTAGGAGAGGGGAGTCATGGCGTGTGGGTGAGGTTGCCATAATAACCGACACACTTTGGTATAGAAAAGAGGGTTAGCTGCCTATAAGCTTCAATCTCTCACAAAATCGGCCAAGGTTCTCAAATGAAAAACCAATATAAGCAA
>NZ_JAKIKS010000304.1 GCF_023284005.1 Shewanella surugensis | reverse complement strand
AACTCTTAGGGTCTCGCATAGGTTGCTCTCCTGTCTTTTGGTCGAGACTTGAGCCTACCTATACCGCGGTATAGGTGAAACCTATGCGAGTCACCCCGGCAGAGCCGGGGGGTTATCGTTTGTTAATTAAATGAAACATAATATCAGTGAATATTTGACAAAATTGATTTTTAAAATTAATTTCAGAGTCTAAGCATAAACTAAAGGAATAATTGTGGACGTCAATTCGAATGGATTAAACTTCTCTGAATGGCAAAAAAATATTGCACAAGGGCATGCCAAATTAGTTGTAAGCAATCGAAGAGGCATAAAGATCAGTGTTGATTTGGCATTCAACCAACTGAGGCAGATAATTTATAAATTGCATTCAAAGAATGGTAGCGCATATTTTATCGGGAATGGTGCGAGTTCAACCATAGCGAGTCACTTTGCAGCAGATTTGACAAATAATTACGCAGTTCATGCCACTGCTATATCTGATCCTGCACTCCTTACCGCACAAGTCAATGATTTCGGAAGTGAGACGATGTTTTCACGTCCACTCAATGTATTTGCCAGAGAAAATGATCTCTTGATTGCGATTAGTAGCAGCGGTTCATCTTCGAACATATTGAGTGGTGTTCGTTGTGCACATGAGAAGGGCATGATGGTCGTTACATTTTCAGCTATGAGTCAAAAAAATCCTTTGAGAAATTTTGGAGATCTCAATTTCTATGTGCCAGTCGATACCTATGGGGTTGCTGAAACATGCCATACTTCATTGCTCCATTACTGGCTTGATAGTATGAACCCCAATTTTTTTCTCTGTCATAAAAAAATAGTAAACAACAGTTCGGACTGTTTCTCTTGATGAGTAAATAGTGAAGAATTAATGGGTAGGTTCTGCGACAATCTGGTTTCTTACATCAAAGCAAAAAGCTACCCATGAGTTGTATAGTAGAAACGGTTTTAAGCTCAATGTCCAACATCAATAAACCTCAGCGTCTCTTTATGGCCTATTTATTTTCAGTATTAATGGTATATCAAGGACGGAATACCCACACAAATGTTATTAGTTACAGTCAGTTAAGTCAAAGGCGATACTATCGTTGATCTAAGAGAAACTTTGATTATGCCGATTTTAATACCCAGGAATTGGGACACTTTTATAATGGCAGTGCGGATGAAGCACATCGAGGGCTTGAAATTTCGACCATCAGTGTGACCGATTTAGCCTAAAATACAGCTTATGCGTTGGATTCACGACAAACCATTGATGAAGAAAATAAGACCCAGATTGATTTATATGCCGAGCATTTGATTTAGTGCCAAAGTTACATCAATTGGGCGTCCGCTATCTGAGTTGTGATGCCTATTATACGAAAATAAAGGTGAGCGTCCGGCGAACTACGCCTTGCTTAGATTAACATGCCAAGGTAAGAGACTATTGAGATCACAGTTGGGGGGAGATAGCTGTTCCAAGCAATGTTCGATGTAATCG
>NZ_JAKIKS010000303.1 GCF_023284005.1 Shewanella surugensis | reverse complement strand
GTCAATCACAGTAAAAGTCAAAGGTAACATGTAATCGGGTAACCGCTCGCTTAACTGGCTTCGAATATCGTCAACATCTAACTTATCTTGCTCAAAGACATCCACTTCATCGTCAGTCGTCGCACAGGTTAAATAAGCCGCCAAATATTTACCCTGCGAGTCGACTCGCGGGCGATCAATCACCACCGCTTGTTGAATACCCTCAAGACTTACCAGCGCCGCTTCTATTTCGCCCAGCTCGATGCGATGACCGCGGATTTTAACTTGTTCATCGTTACGACCTAAATAGGCTAAATTTCCATCCGATAAATACCTAACTAAATCGCCGGTTTGATATAAACGGGTATAGCCTCTCTCTATATCATCTTCACTGGCAAACGGGTTGTGAATAAAACGTTCAGTCGTTAACTCTGGACGATTAAGATAACCACGTGCAAGACCTGCACCGCCTATACACAGCTCCCCTAGTGTACCAATTGGGGATAATGAATAAGCCCGATTAAGTGGATATAGACGATAATTTGCCATTCCATGTCCAATATTTGTAGCTAAATCTCCCTCCTGATATAAATGAGCTGTGGCGCAGACAGTCCCCTCCGTTGGGCCATAAGCATTAAAAACATGACAATGTTGTGACAAGTCAGAAAGTAATGCTAATGAAGGAGATTCTCCCGCCAGCACAAGTGTATCTAAAGAGTAAAACTGATGAACATTCCTTTCATTCATCAAAATAGGCGGCAGAGTGGCTATATTAATAGCCTGCTTATGAATTAATGCCAACAACAAATCAACATTGAGCCGTTCTTCATGACTGCAAATAAAAATGCTGTGGCCTCCAGATAAACTCACAAACAGTTCAAACACACTGGCATCGAACACATACGCTGCATAAAAAAGAGCCCGTTGTTTACCGTCAACCTTAAACTTTTCTCTTTGGGCGACAGTTAAATTGATCACACTTTTGTGCTCAATCATCACCCCTTTGGGCTGCCCCGTGGTCCCTGAGGTATAAATCACATAAGCTAAGTCCGAGGATTGATTGACAGAAATGAGATTATCGACTGGGTATGCGGCCAAGCTATTCTCATTCGTACTATTTTCATCACCAGCATCATTATTACTTATACTTTCTCCATTCACAGGAAGGACTGTACAATCCAGTTCGACCGCACTGAACCATTCTGTCAGCTGCGCCTCATAATGACTTTGGGTAATAATAAAAGGAGCGGTCGTGTCTTCAAGCATGAATACCGTTCGCGCTTGGGGATATTCTGGCGCGATGGGCACATAAGCGCCGCCCGCCTTTAGCACCGCCAAAATACTGATCACCATCTCTAAACTTCTATCGAGATACAACGCAATTAAGGTATCCGGCTTAAGTGACGTTTGATGCAACTCTTGATACTGGCTACGAATATGATGAGCCAGCTGATTGGCGCGTTGATTCAGTTCATCATAAGTTAGCTCTGAGCCTTCAAATACCAGTGCAATATTA
>NZ_JAKIKS010000302.1 GCF_023284005.1 Shewanella surugensis | reverse complement strand
TTTTATTTTTGGCTTTAGATGTTGAACTAGAATTTGGTTACGTTTTGCAGTTGGGATAAATCTTGAGCTTTCACCACAATGTAAATACAAATGGATTAAAGAGTGTGCAACAAGTCCATTTAATGCGTCTGTATATGTTTCGTTCAACCCAGAATACCTTTACGACTAAAAAAGAGGCTTATTCTATCATTTTAGACGCTTAAGCTCCATTTTTGATTGAACTGCCAGAGTGGTGAAATTCACTAACTATTGGCATTCCGTTTTTTGGATTTTTTTGCTAAGATAAGTGTTCATTTCAGAGCCTATCTTGCTCTTTTTCCTCGAAATCAAAAGTCGTTATGCGTCCAATCTCTATTATGTTCAATAGGGGCTTTTTGAGGGAGGTTATCTGTTCTGTTAATTGGCTCACTTAAGTGGAATTATTAAGTTAGCCCATCTCTCATATCAATTAAGCTAAAAGACTTTTTCAATGGCTTTTAGGTTTTGTTATGGGCTTATCGCTTAGTAGACTATTGGTTATACAATCATTGTTTGATTAAAGAAAGGATCATTTTTTTGTTCGCATTCCTCTCGCCATTCGCCCAGAATGAGCATTGCTTCCTCCAGTTTTTCGCACTTTTGAACACCATGGCTTTCTGTTTCAGAAACGATGTATCCACCTTTAATACGTTGAACAGCCGCATCATGGATGGGTGATGTAAGCCGAAGCGTTTGGCCATCTTCCAGCGATTTAATCTCTTCTTTAATGACATACATTTTCAAAGTAGAATCCTCATCGTGATTCCAACTTTCCCTGTTTGCAGGTGTTTGCTCCACTTCAAAATTGGCCGCCTTATAATCCTTTTCTTGTTGAATTCCCGTTTCCGGAGGATCTTGATTCATAATGTGATAAAGAGAAGCCTTCCTAGCCAATGCACAAGCATTATATTTACTGGTTGAATTAAGTTGGTTTCCGCCATCAAGTAGACTATCTATTTCAGACCATATTTCAGCTAATTCATCTCCACCCATGGAAAGCACATAAGACCATCCATCACACCATCCACCTTCAATCCCTCTATAATTCCAAGCATAATCGGCGCGAAGCTGATCCTGCTCATTTATCGCATGTATTTGCCACAGCTTTATCATCTCATCTTGTATTTCCTCTTGAGTATGCGATGGTCTACTTACAGTAATAGGTTCTTCTTTAGCCTTTTTATTCTTTTTTTTACCCATTTGAATAACACTCATTGAGTGTAATTCAAGTGTTGCAGTCTTATTAGCCATATCTTGAAATTTCCGTTGAACAGCAACCTCTGGACGATTGTCCACAAACCCAAAACCTTGCTTCGTACTGCTTTTCTTTTGCACAGCGGAAGTAGTAATCGCTCTACTTTTATTCTCTTTCGGCTTCATCTGCAGTGCTTTAGCGCCTAGTACATCAGCCTCTTTTTCCAGTCCTGCATTATCATTGATTACCATGCCGCCGACTGTGGTAGTGGGGTTGACTCGGCCTTGGGCT
>NZ_JAKIKS010000301.1 GCF_023284005.1 Shewanella surugensis | reverse complement strand
CACTCTTCATGAGAACGTTTAGTCATGTTAACTCCTGATGTGATAGTCAGACGTTAAAATAAGGGATCAATGAACGCAGTTGAAGATGTACTTGCTCGGACGGTTACATTAGTTTGATTTTTTTACAAAGTATAATCCCGCCTTGACTAAGAGCGGTCATGCTCTTAGTTTTTTTATGATCTTATTGTTCTTTTGTGACTCACTAAATATTTATAGACTGAATGGATAACGGGATAGAAAAAGCTAACATTACAAGGTCTTCATTCAAAAAATGAAATTATTGAATGAAGTCTGGCTTCCTCTAATATAAAACATACTTCTTTCCATATATGTTCTCCTTCTCGATTAGAGATTATCCCCAAGTTCATTGGAAGTGCATGTTTTCAGGCTCCTAATAGGCTGACTCTTATAAATAAAGAGACAAGATTTTATCGATCAATTGAAGACTGCGCCGACAATCAGGCGAGATAATCAACATGATTTTTACTTTTATTCTAGAACCACTATCTCGATACACAGGGAGCTGGTTTTTTATATTATTCTGATTTTCTAATTTGCATTTCCTGTGTTCCATAAACCAAGAGTGACGGAATCATAAAGCAAATATGTACTTCCTATCAGCAATAAATGATAAATATCATTATGCCATTGCTTTTTTCTAAGGAAGGGGATTTTTTCAAGGAGGATCCAAACAACATTTGAAAGCAGTAAGCAAATCCAAGCAAAGCGCAATATGCCTATACTTGTGTATATACAAATGATCAGCGTTGATAAATAACCCAAAACAAGAAAGGCGAAATACCCAGCAGATCTCGAAAGTGACCACAAATACATAGCGCTAAAAAAACAAGAAACCAATATGCCAATGAATAAGAATATCGATTTAAGATTAAGCGCAATGAGTGTCGTAATATTTAACGCTACAGATATTAAAGTGATTAATATCCACACGGTGACATGCCTGTTTCGTTGTGTCTCAATCGCCGGTAGGTGAGCAAGAACACCTAAAATTTTCCCGATAAACATAAATAAAAAAACTAAAATAATTAATAGACTATAATTTTCTGGGTTTGCATAAACCCAATAGGTATATAGTCCTAATGCTGTAGCGTGTAAGCTATTTGTAAATGAATTAGATAATTGGCTATTATGGGCTTTCATTCTGCTTTTCATTATCAAGTCCTTTTTATCAGCCACTGATAATTTATATTATTATTTATAAGTATAGAGCAATATAAATGTCAATTTCTTATTATCTAAATCGACATTTATATTGCTAGGGAGCGTTGTGATCCTAGGCAGTACTTTCGGACACTCGGCTAAGTGAGTAAAATCACTAACCGAGGTATAATATGATGACAAAGAAAATACGGAAAATACGGAAAATACGGAAAATACGGAAAATACGCAAAATACACACAGATGAGTTCAAGAAAGAAGCACTTGCTTTAGCTGAAAGAAATGGGGTTTCCAAAGCCGCAAAAGAGCTGGGTATTCATGAATCACAAAT
>NZ_JAKIKS010000300.1 GCF_023284005.1 Shewanella surugensis | reverse complement strand
ATTGGTTTTTCATTTGAGAACCTTGGCCGATTTTGTGAGAGATTGAAGCTTATAGGCAGCTAACCCTCTTTTCTATACCAAAGTGTGTCGGTTATTATGGCAATCTAAGGAATTAAGAGAGCAGATACAATATATAGCTTCAATATGTGGAGAAGAAACGGTGAGACTTTGGTATCAAGATTGGGCGGTAAAATATAATGCTAAAAAAATGCATGCATTGAGTATATTACCCAATATTGATTTTGAATGATTTTCTATTTGGCTGATTGTAGAATGGTTTAAATCACCATGCCAGATATCGTTAAAAGTTGAGAGCCTGACAGCTCAATACGTAACAAAAATCAAGAATTCTAAATTTAGATAAATGAACTGAGTTTATTGCCTTTCGATTGAAATAAAAGGGATAACGTAAGAATAGTATGAAGAAGTATGATACCCCGCACTAAAACTTAGCACTGACAAACAAACCAACTTCATCGTCGCCGACATAAGGAGCAATGCTAACGAAAGAATAACCTTTAACTGTAACGGCGTATTGTATCGCGGTTCCCAGTAACGCTCCAGCGATAACATCATGCCAATAATGCTTATTAGCCTGCACTCGTGAATAACCCACTAGACCTGTAATTGCATAAGCAGGCAATCCATATTTCCACCCATATTTGAATTGAAGATAAGCAGCACCTTGGGCTGCGGATGAAGTATGGCCAGAAGGAAAAGAAAGTTTATCAGATTCATCTGGTCGCTCCTCTCTAACAGTGTATTTTAATGCATATGTTGCAAGAGATGTGAATACGGCTCCTTCAATCACTTCACCAAATCCAATATAATCTTCGTCATATAAAGAGATTATGGCTGCGGTTAGAGGTACACCAACTTGTCCATAATAACCAAATTGAGTAAGCTTTTTGTTTTCTGAAAAAACTGGTGCACAAAAAAAAACGATAAAAAAATAAACTATTATGATTTGTTTTTCCATTAAAGAATATCCATTTAAAATAAATTAAAGCAGTAATATTTAAAGGAGTTTGAAGTCCAATGGTACGGTTTTGTACGCTAAGCAATAATTGTCTGATATATAATAATATTATATACGTCAAAAGATAGCCTAAATTATGTCTTTTATATCGATTTAAGAGACAGTTTAAATCCTTAGCGTACGTTTTCGTACCGTTGGTGCTCATGCCCTTTAAATGAAAAAATTTTATTCTTTATCTTATTGGGGTATATGATACTGAACGGGGTTAAACTGTTAAAGCACTAAATAAGCACCTCGGAAACCCTCAAGTAGACGATCTAATACACCTAAACGATCGCTTTTAGCCCAAAAAACAACATCGGAATGACTGAAATAGATCGTTCTATTAGGAATCTCTTTTAACAGATAGGTCCAGTTCTCTCGAAGCTGTATTTTCGGACATCTTGTGATTTTGAAGGTAACCGTCCGAGCAAGTACATCTTCAACTGCGTTCATTGATCCCTTATTTTAACGTCTGACTATCACATCAGGAGTTAATATGACTAAGCGTTCTCATGAAGAGTGGGTT
>NZ_JAKIKS010000299.1 GCF_023284005.1 Shewanella surugensis | reverse complement strand
TAAGGTGTTCGATCAGGGTCATTGGGTTACCTCTCAGAAAGTGAGGTGCGATTAGATCACAGTAATTCAGCAGATTCAATCTTTGTTAACAAAGTGCGATCCCGCCCTGCCTGCCATCAACGGTCACAGCTGCATCTACACTGATTTAAAAAGCAAAAAGCAAAAAGCAAAAAGCAGTGTGTTTCTTTGAGTTGAGTTTGTTGGAAGAGAGTGTTGTCCAAGTTATTAGCTGATAGTTGTGAGCTGGATCAATGGTTCATCTTGAAAATTACGTAATTTACATACAAAAGTATCACGTGGTGATGCATTTTTTGCCTAATGCGTGGATAAGTGATCAAGTTGTAATTTTTTTGTGTTATTAATCAGGGTTTAAAGTGAGTATTTATAAAGTATAGTGCATTAGCCATTCGTCTATTTTGAGAAAGAGTATTGGTCTGCTTGTTAAGTAAGAGGCGTTGTAATCGAGCATGCGCACTATAGAAAGGTTAGCTTATATTCGAAGTGTGCTATTTCGCTTCTGTAATATATTTAATAATCGATATGGTAACTAATGATGGTTGAAACCATGACACACAAAAAAATTGGCTTATACGTAATATCGATAGCTTTATTATTTGTTTTTATATTTGTTTTGAAGGTTGATGTACCAATATGCTACGGGGAAGGTTGTGAATTTATTGGTATAAGTGAGCTACTTAAAAGAAATGTTGTACCGATAATTTGTTTGGTATGTTTATTGTGGGCATTTATTGAATATAAAAAATTTAGGTTTGACTTACAGGGGGCTACAAACATCCCTTTTAAAATTAAGAAAATAGAAGGTGTCAATTACGAGCATTTAACATTTCTAGCTACTTATGTAATACCTCTAGTGAGTTTCAACTTTGACAGTGGAAGGTACTTAATCTTGCTTGGAGTTTTGCTTGTTGTAATGGGGGTTATATACGTAAAAACAGATTTATTTTATGCAAACCCATCACTCGCTCTTTTTGGATTTCATATCTACAAAGTAGACGGAAGCTTTAAAAATAAAGAGGAGCGAGACGGAATAATTTTGATTTCTCTTAGCAAATTATCCAATAGTGATAACGTGTCATACATAAAAATTGATGAAAGAATTTATTATGCAGAAAAGGTAAGAAAATGAATAAGGAAGAATTAAATACTAGCTTAAACTACTTTACTGAAAATCCAGAAGACATTGGAATCACGATATATGTAGTTTTAAAAGATGAAGACAAACCTAAAAAACTTGATATCGAATCTGTTGCGTTACCAGACTTAAAAAGCCTGTTCTTGAATGCTATTGATGATGATATTGTAAAAAATAATGAGCTCGAAGTTGTAAACTTATCATCCTCAGATGATCGAAAGAATGTGCTATACGAATATGATATCGGTATTCCAGATGAGCTTTCGGCATTAGGTGACGTCAATCAAGATGATGGTCATAAGTGCTTAACTAAAAGTTATCGTATATTTTGACGGATAATTATCCATGATGTTTTTTACACTCTCTTTGAGTGCATCAAAAGTGATAAAATCATGGCAAGATAACC
>NZ_JAKIKS010000298.1 GCF_023284005.1 Shewanella surugensis | reverse complement strand
TGGGTGTCATATGATGCCTTAGTGGAGGCTTGAGCCCAGTGCAGTGAAAGTTGCACGCTGGGTTCTTAGAGGGGCGGCACTTGGTAACAGGTGTCGCCTACTCGACAATAGACGTTTTTTTTGAGAGAAATCAGGTTCATCCGGAAAATGAATACCTTCCCTCATGAGCCGATTTTATTTTCAACTAAAAAAACTCCCAATCTCGATATCCATAAGCAATCTTAGATAATGTTTTTATTCGATTATTAACTCCTTCTACTTTACCGCTAGTCATTCTTTCATCATAAATAAGCCAAGATCCCTGTCTTATGTCTTGTTAATGTGTTGGCAAAACTTTCCAACAGTGCCATCCTGGAGTCTTTCGCTTGCTCGACCCAATCTTCAAACCATATTAGCCCTTTCTCTTTTGTTGCCGGACTCCAAAGTATTCTTAGTTTCTCTTTAAAGTAATAGACCTTTGCTAAAGGTTGGTTAGCATCAAGCGCTTGCTTTAACTTATTGGCTTTTTTATCGGTTAACTTGTCTGGATTGCTAAGCAAAAGCCATCGCGTATTTTTTTAGAAACTTAGCCTCTTCACCTTCCAGTTCATTTTGTATTTTTCTTCTGAATTCAGTCAACTTTTCATTAAACCTCTTAACCACATGAAAGCGGTCTATCACCAAATTGGCATCGGGAGCATTCTCCATTACAGATGAAATATAAGTGCGCCCCATATCAGTTGCAACGGCGATAATAGGCTTCTTACAGCGTTTTTTTCTTGCCCAAAAGCCATCAAGACTGGCTGCTTTTTTACCCTTATCAGTATAAATAACGACACTTGTTTTCATATCGATTACGACAGTCATAAACCCTGATTTTGGCCCGCAGTAAATTTCATTAATACTTATGTGGGTCACATTTTTATAGCTTGGTTTTTGGTAGCGCTTTTTGAGATGTCTTTTTTGAATCGCCTTGATGCAAGGCCCAACCCACATTACAAAGTTTAGCAATAGCACTAATCGTCATTTTCTCTATTGATAATGACAGTACATATTGCTCAAAAGAGCGGGTATAACGTACTTTAGGTCGTGGAATAAACTAATAAGTAGTAAATACTTAATCACCTGACATCGAGAGCATTGAATGCATTGATGTAATATGCGAAGTAACGTTTTTTTGTACCAATAGGAGGGCCTAATAATTGACGTTCCTTGGTACCTTTTTTGATCACTTTTCGACATTTGCAAATAGGGCATTTGATACGAAGGTTGTGGGCAATGTAAAATATCATGTAGCCATTTTTATATGCTGTTGAAACATAATAATAAGCCCCTCGTATTCCAAAGGCATGATAAAGAAGCGAAGTCGACATATACTCCAAAATATTGGGAGTATCACATACTATTTCAGGGGCAGATACAAATTAACCGGAAGAGCCGATTAAATATCAACTATATTTTATACTCATAAGTAGAACATATTCTCAAGTGGATGAACACTTAAACCACTTTATAAGTACCTGAGTATTAAATTACCATAAATTCGTTCACTATTAGAGCAACGTGATAATTTCAGTACTTATCGCATCATTGAACTTGTTTGTTTATCATTATTTTTGTAT
>NZ_JAKIKS010000297.1 GCF_023284005.1 Shewanella surugensis | reverse complement strand
AATGGGCAAAGCCATTGATGGATAATTTTAATCGATACCTTGAACAACATCATATATATCGATCAATATTCGGCATTATTTAAAGATCAAAAAATGAGGGGATCTCTAAGACCTCGGTTAGTGATTTTACTCACTTAGCCGAGTGTCCATATATATGTATATATAGTTTCCCATACCTACAGGAAAGTGGAAATAGCCGGAATATTATCTTTTAATTTATAATAAGTTCATAGCTTTAGTCTTCGGCATGGTCGCGTTGAATAAACGTACAATATCTTCATATTCTACATATCCGCGATCTTCACCACCAAGGTATTTAAAAATAAGCCCAGCTTCAACTTCTCCTGCACTGCTGATCTCAACGTTTTGTTCAGCACAAATATCTAATTTAACTTTCATAATATCATTCTGGTTTAAACGGCCCTGAGGATCGGCTTCAGCCAGTAATTTTTCCAGAGTATTGCTACGGGTCACATCATTAACTTCGGTATCGCCATAACTAAATGTGAAGCCACATTCATGAGCGACGCCTCTGGCTTGATGTAAATTAGTAATATTAATATGGCCAATTTGGGCCTTACCATGATAGACGTCCGACGGATGCGTTAACTGTCCTGCTGACACTAATGTGGCAACGGTACCACAGCCGAGAATGCCACAGCCAAACTCTTTTGCTTTTGCTGTGAAGTCAATAAGTCCTACCATGATATCACTATTATTTTCAGGATGTTCAGAATCAAACCGGCCAGCTCTTTCTAACATACGTATGAATGGACATAATACCGCTTTATTTTCCGCCCTTTCGCTATCTGCTGAAATACTCGGATAGGCTGTTATCAGTTCTTCACTTGTTAATACTTCACTGGCTTGTGAGACGAACTGTAATTGAAAAATCATTAGAAATAATATACTTACTTTATTCATTTTATTTTTTCCTGTAAATTATATGACAGTCGATGTTATAAAACATCCTGATATGGTAACACTCAGTAAATACCATTTATTATCAAACATTTAATCTTGATTTGTTTTAAGGTAGTGCTAAAGTGATCTCGCTATGGCATACGTATAAACAGCGTGTTTGTCTATGTTTAATGTCTTAGGTTGCTTGTCTTTTTTGTAATACTTCAAGCATCGCTTCAAAAATTGATAAGTCGCATGATTATTCCTTTTATTTATAATCATTAACTTGTAAAACTTATTCTATCCAGTAAAACATTACTTTCCCAAAGCATTACACTTCACTAATATAATGAATATGTAATTTATCTTATTAATTGAGATGGATATTCATCGGCTTTATTTAACTTTCATATATTCAGTGATTTTTAATAGAATAATTAAAACGGAATGCTCCCTGTAAATTTACTTTAAGCAAAGATAACTTTTTATTATAAAATACAATATTAGACATTAGTCAAGATTTCATATCATTTAGAAATATATTCTAAATCTTCAATCTCAGTGGGTCTGATTCCCCGCCGCTGGCTGCGTAAGTATCAGGGCGGGAGCATACTTTGTCGGATAATTAACCAAAGAAAACTTTTGCCCTGTAATCATCGTCCCAACTCGCCTTTTTTAGCTTATTTCGCTGACTTGGCGCACCGCA
>NZ_JAKIKS010000296.1 GCF_023284005.1 Shewanella surugensis | reverse complement strand
ATGGTTATCTTGCCATGACTTTATCACTTTTGATGCACTCAAAGAGAGTGTAAAAAATATCATGGACAACTATCCATCAAAATATACGATAACTTTTAGTTAAGCACTTAACAAGAGTAATATTGGCATTTGCCGTTTGAATACTTTGTCCTTGTATCGCTACCGTATCGATAACAGTTTTTAATCTTTGTGCTTCAAACATAGCACTATTCGCAATAACATCTATCCGCTCAGCCGCCAACCGAGTTTCCTGTGCCGCCGCCTTCATTTTAGCCGTCACGAATTCTTTTTTGTCAATGGTAAAATCACAATGAACTAATTTTAAATCTGTTTTAATGCCCGTAAATGAAGAAAACGCTGCGCC
Organism: Shewanella surugensis; assembly: GCF_023284005.1. GTDB lineage: Bacteria > Pseudomonadota > Gammaproteobacteria > Enterobacterales > Shewanellaceae > Shewanella > Shewanella surugensis. The sequence continues at coordinate 1,272 of NZ_JAKIKS010000296.1, read as the reverse complement.
CAGTGTTCCTGAAAACGTGGCCCCCGCCTTAAGACTGGACCACTGGCCTATCGTGATGGAATTACTTGCCCCCATGACTAAAAAATATTTATTCTGGGCTAGGATCTTATAGCCACCAAAAAAAGGCAGCTTTTTTCACTATTAACCCCTTTACTCGGATCATTAAAAATAGCATCGCCAACAACATGAGACTGTAATGTACTCCAACCTTCCCAGACCGCCGTCCAGCTTGCGATCCCTGTTCGTTTGCTACTAGTAAAACCACCCAACTTTGCTATTGATTGATACGCCCATTTCAGACTCGGTGCTCCTTTACCTTTATGCCCTCTAGGCTTATTAAACCGTATTAACACCTTCCACTCATCTTCTTCGAGTACCGTGTCGCAGCTTTGAGCCTCTACTGCTTTCGCTTCCTCAACAAGACCTTTTTTACGTAAATAATAAGGGATGGTTATTGCTTCTCTGAGTTGAAGCAAACGAACTCCGATAAACGCTAAGATTGAAACCGCTCTTTCTTAGTTCTTAGGCTCTGTCATTCTTTGCCGCTCAGCTCCTGCATCCGTTTTCCATGCTTTATGAAAATCTTCTATTCGCCACCTTGCAGTGTAAATATCAATAATATTAAACGCTTGACTTAAAGTAGCGATTGGCTCTGTTGTTAATAACACCCAGCGCAACGGCTCGGTAACGCTTTTTGACCTTTTTTCTTGAGCGTACACGACATTTACAGGCTTAGTTTCACCTTTTGTTTTGAACGTAACCTGTGCCACTTTAATTGTTAGTTTGGCTTTTCTTGCGACTCGGTTTACAGGCTTCCCTTTACTATTTTTTGTCCCTTTCTGGGCAATGTCTATGGTGTATTCACCAAGTTCTGGTTGTGATTCAAGATGTTCAAATAGCTTAGATTCAGTTTCAACCAGCACTCTAGAATGTTTCGACCGAACAACGAAACGTTCATTATGCTTCTGTTTATCTTGAATATAACTCAGTATGTCTGCTTCTCTATCACACACTGAAATCACCCGTGACATGATGCCTTCTAAGCGTTGACGGCAAAAATAGGAAGCTTCTGACCACTTAACCACTTTCTTTTTCGTCAGCATCTTCAGGATTGTTAGAACGAAGCCAATATTCTTGATGAATGAGTCCGATAGTCTGAGTTGGAGTTATTGTCAAATGTGGTGTATCAATGAATCGTGATGTTCTGTTTGATCTTGAGTGATCCGTTCACCATCTTTAAATTGAATACCTGATATGACATCAGCAAGCAGC
>NZ_JAKIKS010000295.1 GCF_023284005.1 Shewanella surugensis | reverse complement strand
ATGAATTCGTCGCCACTGCTTATCGCTAATCATTTTACGAGACATATGAATTTCAAAGAGAAAAATTGTATCTTAATCAGCTAATCATGGCCAATTGTCAACACCCCCTAGCTTATTTGAGACATATGGCACTCAATATGCTTCGAAAAGAACCAACAAAGGTGAGTGTCGTAGGTAAACAAAAGCGTTGCTTAATGAATCCTCAGTTTTTAGAGAAGGTTTTAATCGCTGGATTATGTAGTTCGGCTAAATAACATACACTCATGCGGTAGCTCTGGGGCTAGGCACCGCAAAACACTCACCAAAACCCCTTTTTGGACGTAAACATGCTACCAGTGATAAGACTCATTATCACTGGTTTAAACAAAATATACCTGATTGATACCTTTGCCCTATGCTAGTTTTTGGTGAATGCTTCAAGAAGTATTTGATTTGTTTCTGACTGGTCAAATATTTCAGGCTCAAAATAGTCACCAGCCCATTCACGTACTTCTTCGTTTTCAGGATGCTTATCATCATTCCATTTTTCTAGAAAATCACTATACCCCCAGACACCACCAACATCTTCAGGAGGACACCCTCGCTTTCCTTTCATGCAAAACGGAAGAAATTGGCCTTTTTCATACGGAACAATTTTTTCCAATATTATTTTATGCTCCCAACTATCACCAAAATCATATTCATACAGAATAGAGCTACCTTCATCTTTTAAAATATCTTTAATTTTGAAATTAGTTTCATCTCGTAAATTATCATCCCAATTCATAGCAAATTCAGAAGGTAAGGAAGCTCCATATCTATCCTCACCGCAAATAAACTGATGTAAATGAGAATTAGTCCATCCCATAGTAATCTGTATCGTATGGTGAAAGTCTTCTAAAGAAGAAGAGTTGCTGATTAAAAATCGTCTCCAAATAGGAGGTTTAACCTCCATTAATTGAATTTTAAACTGATAGACTTCTCTTAAAATACTAATCATATTGTTCATTCTCTATTAAGCATATCAAGATGTATCAATGGGCACTTACCATCAACACTTAACGATAAGGAAATTTAAGTAATCCAGCATTATACCAAACAGCTAGACTGAATCGCAAAAACTTAAAACATTGCAAAAGCTTGCTGGTTGATAATCGGAGATATGCTCTACCAGTGATAACTCATGGTTATCGCTGGTGTAGTCTAATTGGGTTCTTGGTGTACTCAAATTGGGTCATTACGTTCACGGCATTAAGAATCAAAGGCGAGATCTTGAGTCATAAAGGGATTTTTTTGCAACAAGCCCGTTTCTACGACCAAAAAAGCTAAAAATAGGCTTATCCAGAGGGAGATATCCATGTATACCTTTGAATTATTTATTTAAATGTATTTTTTGGAAGTGCTTTTAACCATTCACGTGCTTCTTCTTCACTTCCCATATTCTGTAAGACTATCTCGGCATCATCGTAAAATTGTTCTTGCCATAATAACGCCCCCATACTCTTCATTTTTTCTTCAGATTTTATAGTTGCAATATATCGGAGTTTCGTATCAGATAGGAGTCGTGGAAACTGCACATCCCTAATGTAATCTTGGATATTTGGAGAAAATATACCCTCAGTTTGATCTGTTTTTACGTGAGCGTCCGGCGAACTACGCCTTGCTTAGTTTAACGTGCCAGGGTAAGAGACTATTGAGGTCGCAGTTGGGAGAGGATAATTGTTCCAAACAGTGTGCGATATAATC
>NZ_JAKIKS010000294.1 GCF_023284005.1 Shewanella surugensis | reverse complement strand
AGGTGTTCGATCAGGGTCATTGGGTTACCTCTCAGAAAGTGAGGTGCGATTAGATCACAGTAATTCAGCAGATTCAATCTTTGTTAACAAAGTGCGATCCCGCCCTGCTATGGATACACACATGAAGGCACAACTGGTAACGGATGCATTGACAATGGCATTGTTTCGCATAGGCTTGCCTAAAGGTGTAATGATTCATAGTGATAGGGGGCCAGTATTGTTCTCATGCTTATCGAGACTTAGCTGAAGAGCATCATTTACTCTTGAGCATGAGCCGAAAAGGAAACTGTTGGGACAACGCTGTTGCTGAGAGTTTCTTCCATTCTTTCAAAGTTGAAGCTATTCAATATGAACCAATAATGACCCGTGACGAGATGCGTCATGCTGTCTTCGAATATATTGAAGTTGATTACAATCGAACAAGAAGGCATAGTGCAATTGGGTATCAAAGCCCACTGCATTATGAACAGCAAAAAATCGCTTAATTGAGTGTCCAGTTTTAGTGCGGGGTATCAACAATTGTAACCACACTAACAATAAACAACTCTAACCTTCAGTCAGCAAAACATATACTAATCTTAACGGGTGTTATTTCTGCTATATTCCTTTTTATATTTTCATATAGCAATTTAGGTGTGTTTTATTTTGAGATTATAAATAATTTGACAGCGTATTCAACGAAAATAATTTTAACTGTATTTAAGATTATGATGTTTTATCCTTTGTTAACATTTTTTATTATCTGGTACAGAGGACGATTAATCCATAACAATAAAACTAATTTTTTTACGATAATATCTATATTAGAGGTAATAATAGTTGTGATATGTTTATATATTCTAATTTTAGGACTGAATATCGAAAGTTTGATTGCAGTATCTGTATCTATATGCTTAGGCAGGATCTTTAGTATACTGCTTCTAGCGCGCAATCTTGCCCAAACTACGAAATAGAAGACTTTGGTGTAATTTGAATTTCATAAGGTATAATACTGGTTCTGTCGCAAACTGACAATCGTGTAAATTTGTAGTATTATATTATCATAAATAAATTCAAGATTTTGTATGTTAGATTTTACAGGAAGACATTTTAGTAAACTTTTCATTCTTCAAGCCTTACGTTGATATTTATCATATCGACTTAGCTATAGGCATGTAGAAGAGTTAATGAAAGAGCGTGGAGTTAGTGTAGATCATAGTACAATCAATCGTTGGGTTATAAAATACGCTAAAGAGCTAGAAGCTACGTTCAGCAAAAAGTTTAGAAAATATGGCAGCTATGTTAATTGGAAGATGGATGAGACCTATTTGAAGCACAAAGGTAAAGATGTTTATTTATACAGAGCTATAGACAAATATGGTGACACTTTGGAGTTTATGGTTTCAGATAAAAGAGACGAGGAAGCAGCTCGTAAATTTTTTAAGAAAATCATTGGTAAGCATGGCCTGCCAGAGAAAGTAAATGTAGATAAATCTGGTGCTAATGAAGCAGCTTTGCTAACCATTAACATCTTCTTATTTATGCTAGGTATTTGGTATACTCATGGTATAGAAATTAGACAAAATGATACCCCGTACTAAAACTGGACACTCAATTAAGCGACTTTTTTCTGTTCATAATTTAGTGGGCTTTGATACCCAATTGCACTATGCCTTCTTGTTCGATTGTAATCAACTTCAATGTATTCGAAGACAGCATGACGCATCTCGTCACGGGTCATTATTGGTTCATAT
>NZ_JAKIKS010000293.1 GCF_023284005.1 Shewanella surugensis | reverse complement strand
AACTGGTGTTGAACTTTACTTTTAGCCATAACCATTTATCCACTCAAAGCCTTACTTTAACTATAGTTCAGTTTTAGTAGCTTATGGCTGAGACTTGTCGGTAATCAGGTAAACTTTTTGCACTTTAACTTCCAGTAACCCCCCTATAAAACCAATAACTGGAGACAATACTGGGGAAGCAAAGACAGATGTAACTGCCATACCAGCTCTAGCCAATGCACCTTGGCCCCTAGCGCCTTTAATGCCGCCTATAACATAGGGAGCCATTTGTGCAATATTGAGCAGTGCAATCATCTCTGCCGTCATCTTCGTGCTGGCTCGACTTGGAATTTCTTCACGCTCACCCAGCAAAATATCATGAATTTGGCTTTCAACACTGCCTCTTTTCCAAGTCGTTTTAACACTCTCAACAAGTTGCTCGCCAAACGTTTCAGGTTTCTGCATAATTAAAGCATAAGCATGCTCTACATTCCCAGCTAATTCTATCGCTTCGATGGGATGTGATAATAACCACTGATCAAGCCCATTTAGCGCTGCCCATATTTTTTGAGAACGAGAAACCGAAGTTTCCTCTGACAGCTCTGTGGTATCTGCCCCAGCGCACGTATAAAATAAAGCACTGTAAGCTTCAAATATACTGCTCATGTTATTTCCAGCTAATTGGCGCTCAAACAATAACTCTTGTAAACTCGGTCGGTAATTCGATGTCAATGGCAATTTAGTATTTTGTGTCGTCCAACTTGACCATGCTTCAAGACTCGAATATCCACCTTCTTCTGGGTACCCCCCTTGCTTTCTAGCTTGAATATCAAAGCGCTTTAATGACAATGAAATAAAGTGATATTCATCGTCTAATGTTTTAATTTTTTGTTCTAAAATCATTAATTGACTTTTATCATAACCCCCTTTAAGTTTTATCTCATCTTTCAGTGTTAATACTGCCCTCAACTTATCATTATTCTCACTTAACTTAACGACATAAGACTGATATTCAACAACATTAAATTCACGTCTGTTCGATAAATGATGTTTTTTTTCTACTGACAAATGAGATTCGATTAAACTAATCTCTTTCATTTTATCAACTATTTTATTTTCTACTTGAATAAGAGGGAGCCATCCATCTAATAACACTAGTAATTTATTAGCATTATTTCTTAATGATGACATTCTTATTAAATCACCCCTTAATATTTTGATTATTGGTTTTTCTGGAAGCGCTACAATGAGCCTATTTATCGATGCTTCATACTGCAGCATCGACGCTTCTAATGCTTTAAAACTAGATTGAATTAAATGAGGAGATTTAAAGTTCGATGCTAAAACGTCATTTACATTAGCTTCACTTTCCATTATTGCTTTGAAAAAATCATTACCCTTTAATATTTCATTAATTTTAAACTCAGCAGTAATGACCTCCCCAGCCAATATACGTATTTTGCTGGGCTGATGAAACTCTGATTGATATAATATAGCATTATTTCCATCTCCTATATTTCGTATACTTAAATCAACAATGTTACTTTTAGACTCTCCCCTATCAATTAGTTCGATCAGTTCAATTAATTTAACATTACTTGGTTCTACGTGCTCATTCCCACTCAATGTATCAATTATTTTATTTTTATTCTCATAAGTACCTGAGTATTAAATTACCATAAATTCGTTCACTATTAGAGCAACGTGATAATTTCAGTACTTATCGCATCATTGAACTTGTTTGTTTATCATTATTTTTGTATA
>NZ_JAKIKS010000292.1 GCF_023284005.1 Shewanella surugensis | reverse complement strand
GAAACACCTGACATAAAAAGTTTAGTAGAGAAATTATTTATATCCAATTACTAATAATGTGACATTTCTACTTTGCTCAGTATGTGACATTACTAACTTGCCTTAACAGCGGGTTTGGTATTCGAGAAAAAAGAGCTCTGAAAGCCTTGAAATGAGCAGTTATCTTAGCAAAAAACGGCAAAAAATTGAATGATAATAAGTGGTGAACTTCACCACTATGGCACTAGCACCTAAAATACAGTTAAAAAGCATTAATTAACCCAATAACTCACCTTCTGCCCTTCTGAGCCAATATTGATATGATTTTTCCGAATCAAACCCGATTAGGGTCCATTCTTTTTTGCAGATGTAGCGAACGCGCAGCGCACGACGGCAATCTTGGCTTAATTGTTCAACCTGAATGTCATAAAATTGAACATGATCCGGCACAGGCTGCTCAGTATTAACGCTGCTTTCAATCCGAATTTCACCGAGTTTGTCGCAAGCACTGCGGCTACCGTACCCGCCACCGTATTCTTGCCCGCGCCAATAGCGGCCCCATGTTTTTAACTCGCCTCGCAGCGTTTTAATGCTCATACGCTCAATTTGCATAGACCGCACTCCGCTGCACCTCTTCCAAGGGGATCTGGAACACATCATCACAGAATGCCAAAATATCGTCATAGCTCACAGGGCTGGCGCCACTCTCCCAATTGCGGTAAGTGCGAATACAAATACCATAGTGATGGGCCACCTCAGTTTGCGTCATGCCGCGAATACGCCGCCCTGTTTTCAAAATATCAAAACCCTGTATTTTTTTAGCTACTTTTTTATCTGCATCACTCATCACCCTGTTCCCCTGCTTTGTTCAATTCAGCACAGCCCTTATCAATCAAATATTGATGATAATCATTCAGCGCACGCAACATGCCGCTATCAAGCGATGTACGCACATAAGTACGTAACAACAACGGCAATGCATGATTTAAAATGCGTTCTCCGACCATGGTATCCACGCCCATATCAGCTATTATCGTGCGGCACAATTTGCGCAATGCATGGCTAGTAAAATATTTAAACCGGATCGACTCACTCCAATATTGAACAGTGCGGATTGAAACCACTTCACTACGATCCCCAGCAAACAGATATTCACGTTTGCCGATATGCTTTAACTGCCAACGTTTATAAACACGTAACAAACCTTTACCCGCGCCAGTTAATGGCAACCGGTGCGCTTGCTTGGTTTTGGTATCTAACGCAGGAATAGACCAATACTCCCCCGCAAAATGGGACCATTTTGCTAACCTTGTCTCATCGATGCGCGAGCCAAACATAATCATCAACATGAACAACATATTGCAGGGTTTATTAGCCGCTTTTAGTGAACTAAATAGCGCGTTTAAATCAGCAGCACTCAGCGGCGCATCAATCTCAGGCGGCAAGGTTAAACTTAACTGCACACGATAACCTGCTAAGGGATCTTGACTCAGCAAACGCAGATCACATGCCGTACTAAGGGCCCGCTTCAATACATTTGCCGTCAAACGGATATAGTGCGGTGCATACTCATCGGCCAACATAGTTTTAACGAGCTCAGTATCAACAGTGATGAAATCCAGCTCCGATAACATCACCTCACCTAACCGTGGGTGAAGGTGCGTTTTACGGCTCCGTTGCAAAGTTTAGCTGGAGTCTGATTTTTCTGTTAATTCATCGCCTAGAAAGTAAATTGTCTCTCAATTAGGCGCACTTCGGCTAAGGAGCCACGACCATACAA
>NZ_JAKIKS010000291.1 GCF_023284005.1 Shewanella surugensis | reverse complement strand
GCGGTGCGCCAAGTCAGCGAAATAAGCTAAAAAAGGCGAGTTGGGACGATGATTACAGGGCAAAAGTTTTCTTTGGTTAATTATCCGACAAAGTATGCTCCCGCCCTGCTCTTTCAACACACGCTAACGGTTTTTTGTACTCTTTGGCTAATTCGTTTGCTCTGACCCATTCGAAGCGATCGTACACTTCCTCTGCTTTTAAAACCCGAATACTCGTCGCATCGTAAGCCATATTACGTCCTTGATTTTATTGAATCGATTTCAATACAATATCGCCCTTTATTTCAGTTTCTTCAACCACAAAGAGAGAAGTATTTTTAATCACTTCAATTATAGCAGAGGTCTTTTTGGGGTTTGTTAACATCATAAGTGGGATTATTTGATTACCTTTATCATCAAATCCTTTTTCAATATCAGACTGGTACATATAGATGAAATTGGGTTTCCTACTCTCATCCTTGCGAATGAAACGACTATCTATTTTCAATTTAATTTTCAACGTTTCAAGTACATCGAATAGATTTCTAGCGTTTGTAGCTTCTTGATCAAGATCTTCATTTATTTTCTTAATCTCAATCAGTTTCAGCTCAAGATCACCTTTTGTCTTGCGGCCAATTGCAATGAACCTTTTGAGTTCGTTTTTAAGGCTACTGTATTCAGGATCTTTTATTTTTGGTTTTAAATGCTGGACTAGGATTTGATTACGCTTAGGTGTAGGAATAAAACGAGAGCTTTCATCGCAATTCAAATAAAGGTGAATCAAAGAATGCTCAACCAATCCATTGAGTGAGTCTTTATACGTTTCGTTCAAGCCAGAATACCTTTACGACTAAAAAAAGAGACTTATCCTATCATTTTAGACACTTAAGCTCCATTTTTGATTGAACAGCCAAAGTGGTGAAATTCACTAACTATTGGCATTCCGTTTTAGAGGTTTTTTTGCTAAGATAAGTGTTCATTTCAGAGCTTATCTTACTATTTTTCCTCGAAATACAAAGTCGCTGTTATGGCAAGTTAGTAATGTCACATTGTTGGGCAAAGTAGATATGTCACATTCAAACTATTAGCTATCCCCTAATCCTCTATAAACTTACTTATAATACGGTTAAACTTAACTGGGTTTTCAAGAAACATGAAATGCTTCCCTCCTTCACGCTCTTCAAAAATGACTAATATTGAATTTGTCTGTGTAACCATTTTTGAGAACTAATCGGTGTGAGGCTTGCGGCACCACTGATAATTAATGTAGGTAATGTTATTCGTGGGAAAACATCTCGAAAATCATCATAAAGAGTACTGGCCACGATAGCTGCTCCTATTTGACAAGAGAAATTAGCATTAACTCTATATAACATTTGTTTATCTTCCTCTCTAATATTGGAAGAGATTTGTCTATTTAGCATTATTTGCTTGATGCTATCGCCATTTGCTCCTGATAATGCATTAATGTAATCCATTGCAGAAACAGAATCGACAATTGAGCCATAATATTGCAACTCTTTAGCTGTCCAGAGAGGATTACTTAATAATACAGGAATGCGGTCAATAAGAATTAACTTATACAGTAAATCATTGCCAAATAATTCTAAAAAGCAAAAAATAACGCCCGCGCCATTACCATGCCCGACTAAAATTACTTGTTTTAACGATAGTAAGTGCTTAACTAAAAGTTATCGTATATTTTGACGGATAATTATCCATGATGTTTTTTACACTCTCTTTGAGTGCATCAAAAGTGATAAAATCATGGCAAGATAACCA
>NZ_JAKIKS010000290.1 GCF_023284005.1 Shewanella surugensis | reverse complement strand
GCCAATGCTGAATTTTTAATTAACATGAGGCCAAGAAAGGCGTTAAACTTTCTCAGTCCTTATGAGTTTTTAACAGGTAAACGTGTGTCGCTTATTGCTGAGATCTAGGCCGCTATCTAATCGATAGATAACATTTAAGTTTACACTACAAGTTTAATAACATAAATTTGTGGCGTCTATTTCACTTTTTCTCCTGTCAATTTTAATGAATTTGACTCAATGTTTTTATGCTGATCCTTTATCAAGTCAATCAACTCCGTTAGCGACTTTTTATTTTTACTAATTATCTTTCGTGCATAACCATCTAATTTATCAATATTTTGTTTAGAAGGATCATACCCCGAGACTTCACCTAATGGAATAGTGATATTAAAACGGTGATAAGAACTAACATTATCATCCTTATTTGTAATCAGATGCCGCATAATATGAGCATTAAATTTCATTCTTGCAAACAGCATTAACCTTATAAATTTTATATTCCACTGTAGTATCCCCCAATGCTTTCCGCTTTCTGCGAAGTAATCGTTATCTACCATCCCAGCCCCCAACGAAACCATTATATATTTCTTCTCTGGATACAATTTCTGAGCTAGTAGTAATGCTACAACTTCAGGTGAATTCAAATATAAACTAGCATCTAAGAGCTCATGATTCTTCTTATTTGTATGCGAATAAATCATACTTGGAGCGTAAAAGCTGATGGCGCTTGTACTAGCGGTTAACAGATCCTTCATATAATAATTGTCACCTGTCCAACTTTTAAATACTATTGGTTCCATATTATCATAATCAAATGATGGAATAGCTATCGGTATTAATGCTTCTCTTAACATCATTTCAGGTAAATATTGATTAAATAAATCGTATTTTTTTTGAACTGAATATCGAGGCGCTATCCATCCATGCAAGGACAATAGATCGCGATATGCACTCGCTGAAAACAGCTTACTTGCACCCTGATGAAATACAGCTTGAATATCGGTCAAATTAAACTTAGCTTTTCCTGATTTATCAGGTGTAGCAATTAAACTCGCTACAATCCCACCACTTGAAGTACCTACCATCAAATCGAAGATTTCTTGAATACGGATCCCACTATTTTCCTCTATATATTGCAGTACCGCTATAGGAATAATACCATTCAACCCCCCACCATCAATGCTTAATATAAAAATGGGAGCTTGATTACCTTCTACGACACGAACCTTCTCATCTAGTAGTGTCACTTTGTTGACCGATGAAAAGGATAGAGAAGAGCTAAACTCAAAGCGGTATGCAATATAAAACCCTAAACATAATAAAAAAATAATAATGAGACTAGAGGTAAACTTATTTATCATTATAGACATCCATTGTCAGTGCGGTAACTATACCTATAATGTAGAAGAACAAACAACAAAAGATCAAGGTAAAAATATATCATAGAAAAACCCTCTATCAGGATTATATAGCCGAACTAATTCCATATCATCACCACAAAACGCACAAACAAGTGGATTTCTACCTGCTACCTCTCTAAAAAAATTACTATATTCCAATCGACTAACATAGATAATCGTACCATCAACGAAATCTCCTGCTACATTCGCGATTATTTCATACCATTTATTAAAACTCGCTGTAGCTTGTAGCCCATAATAACGAATTCTCTGGAATCCTTTAAGTAGGACCTAGATCTCAGCAATAAGCGACACACGTTTACCTGTTAAAAACTCATAAGGACTGAGAAAGTTTAACGCCTTTCTTGGCCTCATGTTAATTAAAAATTCAGCATTGGCT
>NZ_JAKIKS010000289.1 GCF_023284005.1 Shewanella surugensis | reverse complement strand
TGGTTATCTTGCCATGATTTTATCACTTTTGATGCACTCAAAGAGAGTGTAAAAAACATCATGGATAATTATCCGTCAAAATATACGATAACTTTTAGTTAAGCACTTAGCAATATAATTTAAATATCTAACCTAAACACAGGGTGAGAATGTGAATGCTCACTTTTCACCCTGCTGATATTTTTTGTTTCCGTTTGATACTCGCTTTTCTCCTTGTCTCTACAAAGCGATATGCCGCACGACAAGCAATACCTCAGCTCCATTATCCCGATAAATTTGACACTTATACTCATTCATAGAAGCATTAAGTACCCAATTGACACGATTATTTTGCTTGCCTTGCCTGCTTTGCAATAATGTCATGATGTTGTTTACGATGTTTTTCTATTACCGCTTGCGAGAGCCCACGAAAACCATCAGCTTGGCTTTGCATGCTTTTACCTGAATGCGTTATTGTACTATCGATTGAACTTGCCGCTATTCTATAACTTACACTTGATAATAGTTCATCCATTCCGTAAGACTCGGCGGTATTAAAATTACTCGTAATATACTTTTGCTGTGCCATCTTTTTAAATTTAGCTAATCCAGTATTATGATCCTCTTCGTTAATTGACCAACTGTGCTCTTTATTCATATTAAACCAGACAATACCTTTAATCGCTACGAAATTAGAGCTAATTTGCTTAAACATATCGTTGATCCATTTAGCTTTACTCTCATTGCTATCACTGTCATCACCGCCATATTCAATTGACGATTCAGGCAAATCACTCGGCTCTACTGTTGCGATTTCTGCAATTAAAATAGGCTTGTGAGGAAAACTTGAAACCAGTATTGTATATTGCTCTTCAAATAGTTCCGTGAAAGTATTCCATTCAGAAAAGGAATAATTTGAGCCCCAGTTATATCCATCAAGGGATGTCCAGTCCACCATATCATCGCCAGGGTAATATTGGGTAATGTCATTATAATCATCAATATCGACGTTATTGGCATTCCATACCCACTCGATATACTGGTTTGCACCTGCAACTTCAAACTTGTTATGTAGATACTGCCAAGCTTGAATATAGTTGCTCGGATCATTACTCCAAGGGTACCATATGCCATTAAATTCATGGGCAAAACGTAATAATACTCGAACATCAGGATCATCAAGATCTTCTGCCCATAGTATGAAGTCAGCAATCCACTCATCTAAATACGGATCCCAATCACCATTACTTATCTCAGTTAACAGGTTATCGTTCGAACGTTCAAAGAGTGTGGGTTCAAGGGTGATCATGGGGGTCGCGCCTTCATTGACAATATTTGAACATTGCACGTAAAGATTATCCCAATTGTAATCAAAGCTGGTGAAGATATTAATAATAGCGAGCTCATTATTGATATCTAATTCAAAGTCAGTAATTTTTTCAGGGTTATAAGCATCTTCTAAAAGGTAAGCGCCAAGCATGATGTCACTATTCTTGTTAGCAGAAGAATTATTGCCAGCAAAACTCAATGTGGTTGTGATAAGGGTTAATAAGATTGAAAAAATAAAGTTACGCATTATAGCTGCCTCCATGCATCAGATAAGAATCAATAAGCATCTAATTTTAGCTTGACTATATTTTTTGACATGAGGCAAAAGTATGATATTGAACTAACCTTTTGGGTATATCTTTACAAGGTAGCAATACTTTTGTACTAGGGGGCGTTGACAATTGGCCATGATTAGCTGATTAAGATACAATTTTTCTCTTTGAAATTCATATGTCTCGTAAAATGATTAGCGATAAGCAGTGGCGACGAATTC
>NZ_JAKIKS010000288.1 GCF_023284005.1 Shewanella surugensis | reverse complement strand
AAGCTTCCGAATACGGTCAAGCAAATGCATTAATTGAAGGTTTTGAGCCTCAATATGTTTTAGCTGACAGGGGTTATGACTCAGATGATTTTGTTAAAGCCATTGAAAATAAAGGGGCTGTAGCCGTTATCCCCTCTCGTAGAGGAAGAAAAGAACCCCGAATTCATGATACCGAGTTATATAAAGAGCGAAACCTTGTAGAACGATTATTTCAAAAATTGAAACAGTTCCGTAGAGTGGCAACGCGCTATGAGAGAAAGACTAAGCACTATTTAGGGACGCTTCAATTAGCTGCTTCTATGATTTGGTTAGCGTAATTGTCAACAGTCCCTAGACACTTAACTAGATTTTTTAAATCCTAATCATTATATGACAAATTACTACAGCTACTTGATATTGACACTCCATGAATCACTATTTAAGATAATAGTTACATTATCACCATTATCTTCGCTTTCAAATCCACACGACTCGTTACCTGTGTGCAAGTTTCCGTTAGATGCAATGTAGGTTACCGACCAATGATCTCTATGAGAAGAGCTTGCGAATACCTGCCCACCACCTGTTGAATTATCATTAGCCAATGTAGATGCTTGAACGGTTCCTGATTCATGATCATCTGCATGATGTTGGACATTCACATTTGAAATTGTACCGCCCGTATTATTCATTACACTAAATGTTCCAGAGTATGAACTCATAATATATTTCTTTATTAAATAAAAAATTCAAATTTATTGGTGTATTTTCATCATTGATGAAAAATAATGAATTATCATTTTACAAAATACACCTTGTTTAAAGAGTTACAGATAAATCTGAGTATAGAGTATAGTAGAGAGTAGAGAGTATAAACGTGAGCGTCCGGCGAACTACACCTTGTTTAGATTAACGTGCCAGGGTAAGAGGCTATTGAGATCGCAGTTAGGATTGGATAATTGTTCCAAACAGTGTTCGATATAATCGAACGGCGTTAACCCATTCGATTTGGCCGTTTCTATGATGCTGTATAAAATTGCACTGGCCTTTACACCACGGTGATTGTGGTTAAATAGCCAGTTCTTTCGACCGATCACAAACGGTTTTACCGCGCGCTCTGCGCGATTATTATCGATATTCAGTCGGCTATCCTCACAGTAACGACTGAGCTTTGACCATTGATTAACACAATAATGCAGTGCTATCCCCAATGCACTTTGCTTTAACACTTGGGTAATGGATTTATCCAACCATTGTTTAAATTCTACTAATTGAGCTTTTGAATGTGTGCGCCTAAAATAGAATCGCTCTGTCAGACTGAGTGATTCTATTTGCCTTTCAATCCGGTATAGCTTGGCTATCATGTTTAGCGCCATATCAGCTTTGGTTGTTTTACCTGTTTTGTTTGTGCCTTGCGCGATGAGGGCTTCTTTAAATTTTCGTCTCGCATGGGCCCAGCAGCCGACCAGTTTATTGCTGGCCTGCTGATAAGCCGCATACCCATCAACCTGTAAATAACCATTAAATATTGCCTGCTCTGTGGCAAGAAAATGACTCACGCACACGCCCGCGCGGCTACCATCTTGGTAGTCGTACAGCACAATATTGCGCATATCTTGATAGCGTGGCTCATCATCAGGCCCATCGGCCCCTGAGCAATAGACCCACATGTAGGATTTTACCCGCTCATCGTTTATCACTTTGAGCGTGGTTTCATCAGCATGTAATACTTAGATTGCCATAATAACCGACACACTTTGGTATAGAAAAGAGGGTTAGCTGCCTATAAGCTTCAATCTCTCACAAAATCGGCCAAGGTTCTCAAATGAAAAACCA
>NZ_JAKIKS010000287.1 GCF_023284005.1 Shewanella surugensis | reverse complement strand
GGTTTTTCATTTGAGAACCTTGGCCGATTTTGTGAGAGATTGAAGCTTATAGGCAGCTAACCCTCTTTTCTATACCAAAGTGTGTCGGTTATTATGGCAATCTAAGTTTTATGTGGTTACTTTTTCATATTTCATATTATTTACATTTGAATGTTATCATTTAAATAAAGTGCTTTTTATACTTTATTGTTAGTCTGTTTGTTTGTATTTTTTATTTTTATTTTTTGTTTATGCTGTGTATCCCACATGAAAAAGAGTGTTTAGTTGTTCAATGCCTAAATTATAAAGTGTTAATGCACTATATTACTAGGATGTTTGTTGCTTATTTTTATTGTATAAACCTGAGTTAATACTCTCATCTAACTATAACATAGTGATTTATATGTTTTAATTTTAAAATTGTTGGTAGCGTGTCTTTTTGGACCGTTTCAATGCTTGTCTTACATTTTTACTTTTTTGTTTGTTTGTGATTTTATTGTAACTTCATTGTTTAAATGATTAATTTAAACTTTACTCTTGATAGCTTTTATTGCATTTTACTTATTTAATATGGAAACTTAAATTTTTAAATGCGGAATAAGTTTATTTAAATCGCTTTATAATACATTTATCTTTTAACATGACTATAAGGACATACTTCATCGTGAAATCATTACTATCTGTTATTGTTCCGTTGGGCTCATTATTTTTAGCCTTGCCGACAGTGCTTAACGCTAAACCTATTACTAATGAGTTAGGCGAAAAACATCCCATAATGCAAGAAGCAACTAATGCCGATCGTGTATCGACGGCTTTTTGGCAAAACGAGATCGTAGAAAATAAAGATATCGTGATTATGTCAGATTCCATGACTATTACCGCTGATCGTGCACAAAGAGGCACAAGCGTACCTATTCCTATGGAAATGATAGAGAATTTATGCGGTGACATTGATGGTTGTACATTGCGTATGGGCATGTATAACTGGGACGGAAAAGGATTTACAGCCTCTAGTTCAAATTTATTCTATTACAATATGTATAATGGGGCATGGCGAGCAGAAAAAGGTGATAGTTTTGGTGTTGATTTTGATATTAATACCGATCACGTTATGCAAGCTTGGGGCTGCTATTTTACCGATGGTACTTATGATGATTGGGTCAATCTACATGACTATTCAAAAGGTTTTGGCTTGTTAGCTTGGAATCAATACAGTGCAGAAGAGTGTCGACTTACCATTGTTGATTAATATTTAATATTGTTTGGCATTCAGCTATTATTTTGTTAGTTGAGTGCTTTACCTTGCTCTTTATTAATTATTTTTTTTTGATGTTTTACATCCCTAAGTTGCTAATGTTATTTGTGTTCCTATCTCGTCTGTTATCCATTTTTTATACTGGTGTTTTATATCTAATATTGAGTTTTATATTGATTATTCAATATTGCATATATTGTACAAAGGTAACTTGTTGATCTTGTTTGTCTTCACCTTTATTCTTGATATTTATTGGCTTTTGTGTTGTTACAACCGTAACCGTCTTAATATTAACAGTGTTGGGACTGTTTATTTACATTGGTGTTATTTTAATTGTCGAGTATTTTATTAATAACTTGTTTTATGAAAAATAAGTTATTAGTTGGAACGCTAGTTTTAAGTCAGCTTTAATAACAAATATTTATGGCTCTGAAAGATCAAAAATAAAAAAGTCACCAGAAAGAACACCGTTAGCACTTCCACCTCCCCTCAGGGCGGGATCGCACTTTGTTAACAAAGATTGAATCTGCTGAATTACTGTGATCTAATCGCACCTCACTTTCTGAGAGGTAACCCAATGACCCTGATCGAACACCTTAC
>NZ_JAKIKS010000286.1 GCF_023284005.1 Shewanella surugensis | reverse complement strand
CATGCCCCGTTTCTATCTGTAAATTATCTTTATTTAGGGCTGTTGAGCGATGCGGACTAAAAGCTTGATTGACTGCTTTAGCTAAGTTGCCTTGATTGTTTTTTACAGCCAGTAGGTAATCACCCCCTTTGTCGATAATCGTTTTAGCAATATTAGTTTGACAGCCCATCGCATCGATTGTCACTAGTGCTCCGCGTAGCGCTAGCATTTTCAAAAGCGCTGGAATTGCCGTGATTTCATTACTTTTCTGGTCTGTTTTTAATTGCCCAAGTACCCGATTATTTGCTGAGGCATTGGCACTTATCATATGAATAGTGCTGTTTCGGTCATTACGATTATAGGAGCCGTGTAGTGTTTTCCCATCAATCGCAATCACTTCCCCGTTCGTTAGCGGATGAACCTATTGCATCCATGCTATAAAACAGGCGTTAAAACTCTCAGGATCAATCACTGAAAAGGTTCGAGCAATGGTATCGTCAGCAGGGATGCCATTGGTAAACATTTTTTGCGTTTTAAACCAATGATGATGACCAAGAATGTATTCTCGGATCTCGAACCAACCGTTCGAACCTGCAATCACTGCGTACAGAGAACCGAGCAGTATATCGAACAATGGATAGCTGACTTTTGCACTTTGGCGAGGGTCATCAATCGCGCTAAAATGCTGTTTGCATGATTCGATATACATAATCTCACACCTTTAAAAGGAGTATAAGATCACAAGCACTTGTTCCGGTCAATATTTCCTTGGAATTGCTCAAATAACGTTCACGATCTGCCCCTGTACCTAGCCCCTCTTTTGTGCCATTCATTGATATTCACTCATTAGGCGTTAATACTTGCTCATACACTTCTTTTTCTTTTGATTATGAAATAAAGGTAACAGAGGCACACATGACGGGTATTATTTTTATCGAATTCATCAATATTGTTAATATAAATTTTGGCAACGATATTTGTCATACTATGACTAAAAAAGCCAAGGACAATGCAAAGTTTATTAAAAACCGTAATTATTCTCACCATAGACTCTTAAAGCTTGTGAATGCGTTAAGCGAATTAACGCGAATATCTGTAGAGGATTTACTTGAGCTAATGGGGCGGGAAGTGTTTCTTCCTTTTCTAACCAGTTTACCGATTAAAATTGAGGATATAGATATAGATAGTACCATTGATTTTGTTATTTACTTGGAAACCTATATTCATGGTGAAGCGAAAAAGCTGTACCCTAAGGCGAAGGTGCCAACAATTGTTATTGTTTTTGTATCGTCAAATAAACTGATTATGGATTATTTTTCGCCTCGTTGCATGGGACATGTTTGTTTAGGTCTATTAAAAGGCTGTGCCAAATATTTTAATGAAGACATAGTCGTTAAAATGCTGTTAATGGATGAGTCAGGCGCCCATGTCCGTTTCACACTGACAAAAATGAAAGTGGATTAAGGTTCTCTGACTAGAATTAAAACATTTAGAACGTTGGATTTAACATCCCCCCCCCCCCGTTGTAGGCATTAGCCATAATGCACGCAAAAAATAGGCTACAAGCGACCCTAGCGGTACTTGTCCCTGATATTTTTTCGTACCGTTGGACCTCGAACCCCTTACAAGAGTAGTAATAGCTATGCCATTCTTATATTCCTTGTTTATTATAAATAAACTGTAAGGACTCATTATAGTAAAAATGATAGTGATTAATAATAGAGAATAGTTTCATCAAAAACGTCCTGTTGTCGAGTAGGCGACACCTGTTACCAAGTGCCGCCCCTCTAAGAACCGTACGTGCAACTTTCACTGCATACGGCTCAAGCCTCCACTAAGGCATCATATGACACCCAGCAACCTACAAAGCATTTAGGACAGGTT
>NZ_JAKIKS010000285.1 GCF_023284005.1 Shewanella surugensis | reverse complement strand
CTGCTTGCTGATGTCATATCAGGTATTCAATTTAAAGATGGTGAACGGATCACTCAAGATCAAACAGAACATCACGATTCATTGATACACCACATTTGACAATAACTCATCTGTTGGCCATGCTGATTATAATCTCGCTTATCATCACTGTTTTTTGTTAAAAAACCGGGGTAGTGATAACTCGAATACCCTGATTGCTCATTATGATTGTAACTGCCCGTACGAAATGTGTTATCAATCTGCACTTGCTTACCTTGTTGTTTATTCCAATGTAAGCCGATATCAGCGTGACCTTGTAAACTCCAAAATCCCGCGAAAGTGCTAAAATCTTCCATTGTCGTCGGCAATTAGAATTCAGTTAAAAACTTATCATCACATTGATAATTACACAGAAATTCTCCGACAAAATACGGCTTAGTACTTGCCACTGTTTTTTGAACAGTCGCACCATAAAATCTGATCTTATCGGTATCATATTGATATAGCTGCTTCACTCCCCAATATTGATAATAATGATTCGATACAATATCAATGTTATCATCGGCTAAACTTCCAATCAGCTCAGGGTTATTAATCACCCCCAAATCAACCCCGAAACTCCCGTCCATTAATAAGTGCGGCTGTACTAAAGGCAATCCCGCCTTTTTATCTCTGGATTTATATTGATTTTTAATAAATAAGGCTATCTCTCTCGTCCATAAATTTAAATCGATCAACCGTTGATTTTGCGCTGCCGAAAACTGAAATTCCTCATCTTTATTTTTATTTTCATTGTTTAAATCAAGTATGACCCCGTTATACCTAGCTGATTCACCCAATTCATTTCCCGTTTCCAAAATAATTTTTTTAAACCCGCCAAACTCCCTTGTTAATAAGGCTATATAGCTTTTAAAAGCATCTTTATATCTATTCTGAGTATAAAATTCAGTTGTTTTCTGTTGGATTTCAATCTTATCAGTAGGTGTATTTCCATAACATTTGCTCGGTTTAATGGTACTACCATTAATGTCACTGCCATAAGCACGATCAACCATAGGGATCCCCCCTAAAAAACCACCAAGTATCAATCATAGGGAAAACCACTTGAATCCCTTTTGCTTGTAATTTAGCTAACGTCTGCTTAAGAGTATCAAACTTTACTTGATCGTATTTTATGGCATCAGGCTTATTCCGCTTGTTTCCCGTTGGATTATCTTTAGTATTCACGGCTTGACTCTTATCATAACCAACAATTTTTGCCGTATCGTTGACTAAATAATTTTGCTCCCGGCCTCCACCCACAATAGAAGGGGGATACAAACGCACTAAATTAATGCCCATTCGTTGTACAGTATCAATAATGTCATTCACTTCAAAGGCTGTCGGCGAACGAAACTGCGGTATACTTTGATCCGTAGGTACCGCATCGATTACAGCCATCAAAGAAGGGACATTAGTCGCCATGTGTTTATTCACTATACCCTTTGTCCCATCTTTATATATCGCATATAAATGACTTGGATCGGTCTTAGGACGTATTAACTGAACAATTGGATTAGCAAATAAAAAAGGAGAATAGAGTAATATAAAAAAAGACATATATTGCTTGTTAAAAAAAACTCTAATCACATAGCAGCATTTCATAATCACTCCACAATAAAAATACAATCAACTCCCTTAGGTTGAAAGTAAATTTATCATGATTGACAGTATTACCATCATTAATTACGTCCATCCCTTAATCTAATATAAAAAGTTAAACAAATAGTAAACAATACAAAAATGATATTAAGTACCCGAGTATAAAATTACCAACAATTAGGTTAATATTTAATCTTTGATATTTTTTACATTACCAATGATATAGAACTTGTATCAATATCGAAATTTTTGTATAAC
>NZ_JAKIKS010000284.1 GCF_023284005.1 Shewanella surugensis | reverse complement strand
GCGGTGCGCCAAGTCAGCGAAATAAGCTAAAAAAGGCGAGTTGGGACGATGATTACAGGGCAAAAGTTTTCTTTGGTTAATTATCCGACAAAGTATGCTCCCGCCCTGGCTTTTTATGGGCGTAATGCTGATAACGCAGTTCTGTGTAAATCTCTAAACAATTTAGCAATAGAAGGGGACAAAGACATCTATGTTGATATAACAGACCCTAATACTGACACTGTTTCTTGTTGGTAAATATACAACCCAAAATAAATCCTATAGTAAGCCGTTAACTCTATCTAAAGGCTTACTATGAGATCTGAATAGTAATCTCAACCCAAAATAAAATTTTTCCTAACTCACTTTAATTCGCAATAACGAGTGCCAGATACTTGTTAACTACATTTAAAAATCAATATCTTAATTACCCACTTATTTTCAACATTTGCTTAAAGCCAAGATGACTATATTTAGGTACACTGCTTAACCCTAATTAAGATTAATCATTTAACTTAGTTAATGATTCTAATTTTAAAGAGTAAAAAACAAACAACAATAAAACAAATAACACAATTAATTTTATATTTTCATTATTAGCAAACATTCCTCTCAAGTTATTATGCCTATTTTTGTAAATAAAAGGGTTTAAATTGTCAATAATATAAGATTGTGCAAATGTACTGTAACGATTAACTTATAAAAATTAAGATAAGATAATGATGAACTCAAGTAAGACTCACATTGATTCAACCCGTACATCACACTGCAAAACCTTACTTTACACATTAATCGCAACAGCAGCATTGGTATTTAACCTTCCGACTTTTGCAGCCGACTCATCAAGTACTGAAACTGAGCAAAGCAACATGGGTGGTCCTTATGTTATAGGGGGAAATGCAAATGAAAACAGCTTATCGGCTAATGCAGGCAAGGTTGCTGAATTTGGCGCTTATTATGCCAAAGCGCTTTTTTATTCCCAAATCATTCCTCTCACCCCCAGATTATTAAGACAATCAATGAAAGCCAATCTGGCATATGATGGCAATGGCGAGCCGCTGCCGCAAATGTATAACTATGTTATCGAAAATAATGTACTATATGTTGCAATTTGGCAACCTAGACAAGCAGCTTTAGAGAGTAATACCGATTGCAATCTCGATTTTGACAGACTATCTGGCTACATGCCTGATGCCTATGAAGCCGATAATAAAGACTGCCCTATCAATGTATACAGTGGCAAAGATGTGGGCATTGAAGATGCGGTCAGTAAACATTTTCTTATTTCTCAACTTGGTGGGGATGCGGGTAAACTTGAAAACTATGTTCCAAAAGAGTGGATACAAACAACGGTTGATTATGCGGGCGAAATTCATGTCTATCCCACTTATAATCATAACAAAGGCCGTTACCGCTATCAGTACACGATCAATTCTAATAGCGGTACCTATCGTCCGGATAATGGCAATAATAACCTTTGCAGTGAATCACAAGAACCACAAGTTAATTTAGATTATTTAAACGGTGCTGCAGATGTCTTCCACCGTATTTTAAAAAAATCGCCTACTAGCTTAGATGTCATTAATTATGGTGATGCAGGAGAAGTCACCACATCCATTGCTTACCCTTTAACGCAAACCTGTTACTCGATTAACTAACCCATCATGTAAATTATGCTCTCATTATTGGTTCACACAAAAATAATGAGAATAAATTTTCTTTCCACACCCTAGGGGGCGTTGACAATTACGCTAACCAAATCATAGAAGCAGCTAATTGAAGCGTCCCTAAATAGCCTTTCTCTCATAGCGCGTAGCCACTCTACGGAACTGTTTCAATTTTTGAAATAATCGTTCTACAAGGTTTCGCTCTTTATATAACTCAGTATCATGAATTCGGGGTT
>NZ_JAKIKS010000283.1 GCF_023284005.1 Shewanella surugensis | reverse complement strand
ACCGATGCGGTGCAGTTCGTTTTCACTCATCGTAATTAACATGGCAACATTATTTTATGCAGGACAATTTATGACCAAGCATATCAAAATGTGACATCTCTAAATTGGGGGAATGTGACATTACTATATTGGATCTACAACCGCGCTGCGCCCAATCTCTATTATGTTAAAAGGATGATTTTTGAGGGGAATTATCTTTATTATTGAGCACTCTGATTTTTACTATAATTAATTTGTGATCTTCGAATATTGGAAGGTAGCAGCCCCTCGGCATGATGTATTCAGTTGGCAGGAGATACCATTTATTGTTGAAATCTAGGATTTTGATTATTTACAAGGAATGAATGTGGATATTGCTGATCAAGCTGATTTAGTAAAAAATGGAAAGTGGCACTGGCAATCAGCTTTATTTTTAATTTGGTTATGCTCATTAGGTTTTTATTTTCATCAATGTATGTTTCGACTTATTCCTAGTCTATATGTCCCCATGATGCATGATGGTAATATGTTGACACCCGTACAGCTCAATGTGGTATTATTTATTTTTTGGGTTGCTTATGTGGCTTTTCAATCCCCTGCGAGTCAGATAATTGATAAGTTATCCTTTGAGTTTATCCTATTATTCATGTCTTTGTTACATATTTCAGGCATATTATTACTCGCAATATCAACTCATTTCTACATGGTGGCGATGGCACTGTTTATTTTAGGTATCGCTTCTAGTTTTTCTTTCTTGTTTAGTCTATACATTGCTAAAAATATTTTTAGTCAAAAGATATATTCTTTAGCGTTAGGTATTATATTTGCGATAGCGGGTACAGCCAGCATTATGGCTAGCTTGATTTTTACGCTTTTATCTTCTCTATATGGAGCGATTACTACATTAAAGTTACTTACCTTCACCCCCATTATGTTAGTCATTATTATTCTTTACTTTATTATGATAAAGAAAAGACGATTTTTATTAAAGAGTAATACTGTTGTTTCTTCTTTACCTTCAGACTCGACTGTTAACAATGACCAATCAAAAATGATTAAAAGACATGCTAATTTAATGAAATCTTATGCATATGTTTTTTTTCATGAGTTACCTATGTTCTCTTTTTATGCTTCTTGGCTATTTCCTTTTATGCAGGATAAATTAGGTTCTCATAATTTATATGCAGACACATCTGTTGCGACCGTTTTTATTGGTTATATTATCGGATCACCGTTGTCAGGTTGGTTAACGAAAAAATTTTATCATTGTAGAGAATTCATCCTATTCATAATCAGTGGGTTAGGCATGGTTGTCAGTGTATTAGTCATCTATGCTACCTTGCCAAATATGTTGACGGTATTATTATTGTTAATGTTAGGCATGGTAAGTGGCTTTACTGTGATGGCGATGTCAATTACAGCCGATGTTGCGCCAAAAGAAACACATTCATTATCAATGAGTATCAGTAGTCAGTGTATGAGTTTAGGGGGCGCTATGGGGCTATTATTCATTGCCGGTGTTTTTTACTGGTTTGATATTGCCAGTTTGCATCCCAATTTAAAAGAGTTTCATATCATATTGTTTATTATTCCAGTGAGCTATGCTGTAGCCATGTTTATTGCATTATCAATGGCAATGTATGAACATCAGTTTGTGGCGTTATTGACTACTTTTCGACACTATACAAAAAATTCTAATGAGAATAAAACTAATACCGATAAGTTTATTGCTCAAAAATTTTTCATTGAATCGAAGAAAAAAAACCACCGAAAGTGAATAGGCGAGATTTAAGGATAAATATTTCAAATATGGAGTTTAACCCTACCAGTGATAAGGCTCATTAGAGCTATGTGATACCCCGCACTAAAACTGGACACTCAATTAAGCGACTTTTTGCTGTTCATAATGCAGTGGGCTTTGATACCCAATTGCACTATGCCTTCTTGTTCGATTGTAATCAA
>NZ_JAKIKS010000282.1 GCF_023284005.1 Shewanella surugensis | reverse complement strand
CTGCTTGCTGATGTCATATCAGGTATTCAATTTAAAGATGGTGAACGGATCACTCAAGATCAAACAGAACATCACGATTCATTGATACACCACATTTGACAATAACTCAAATATTATTGAGGATTAGGATTTACAAGCTATCAACCAGATTTGATTTATCTTGCTTTTGTTCATAATCACTGTTCTAACAAATCAGTGATAAGGTGTCTTATCACTGGTAGAGATGAATCTAATTTGTTCGTCGTTATGTTTCTGTCTGTACTACATTTTAATGTAGAAGGTTACCGTACTACTAATCAATATGCTGTTAGATAATGAATAGAAAGGAGTATCGTAAATGTCTAATGAGAAATTTATGTATAACTGTTTTTTATGCCGTGATAGTTTTCAATTTGGACCAGGATTATATGATGGTAAGACAATTCCCCTTTATGGTGGCATAACTGTTTGTATGGGTTGTTATAAATGGAATTGGGATGGTTGGAATCCAGAGCATGAAGACAAACTTATTTCTCATTTAAATGAAAAGGGACTACCTATTCCTGAGCGTAATGAGAAAGGCTGGCTTCCAAGAGGTGAATGAAAAAAAATAATAAGTGATCTTTATCATCGGTAGCGGTGCCCACCATAAACCTACCTAATTTTCTTTATTGTCTAATGCTTATCAACGGCTTACTTTAGCTATTAACGATTTTACAACAATGAGTTGTAACTGTATCCTAACTTTATAAAATTAAGCAGTTTGGAAGATTATCCTGCTGTTATTGAATCAGCTGTTATGCACAAAGGA
Organism: Shewanella surugensis; assembly: GCF_023284005.1. GTDB lineage: Bacteria > Pseudomonadota > Gammaproteobacteria > Enterobacterales > Shewanellaceae > Shewanella > Shewanella surugensis. The sequence goes on along the minus strand of NZ_JAKIKS010000282.1, from coordinate 1,167 downwards.
TTAAGCAATGGAGTCAATTTCACCGTACGAAGGAAAGCCTACTGTTTACCTTGATCATAATGTTTTAGATTTTCTCACGGAACAAGGATTAGACGAGTTTGGCCAAATGCTTATAAAAGGTTATCAAGTAGTTTATTCAGATGAAACGCTCAAGGAAATTCGACGTTCTAAAGGTTTTGAAGAAAGCTTTCTTAACGTGCTTAAAGAGCTTAAAGCTAACTATTTAAAATTAATTATTGAGCAACCTAACTTTACTATCACTGGCAAAGCTTCAATAATCGCGCGCGATCCTTATGATGTCTATAAAGAGTATTGTGAAAATAGTGACGATGGTGTCGACATAGAACATGCAATGCAACAATGGTTGTTCAAATTTTCAGGTGGAAGAAAAGGCGATAGTATAAATGATATTCATAATGAACAAGTCTCTGCATTCTCCGAGCTAATGGATTCAATAATGGATAACTCTGACGCGTTACCCGAAGGGGCTCAAAGACAATTATAAATATACACTAAGGAAATGACTTCTCAGTACAAAGCAACATTAGAAAAAACTGAAAACGTGATGCTTGAGAATATTGAAGATGATAAAAATTGGGATGGTATTAAAGATTTCCGTTCACAGGTAGGAATTGGCCCCAAACAACTTAATAATATTGAACCGCCAAATGTACTTGTCAAAATTTGGGATGAACTAAGAATGCTCCCAATTTATAGTCGAAAAAACATGGATATAGATGACTATTTTCAACTAAAGAAGAATCCTATTTACCCAGAACAGCCATATTATAAACACCAAAAAGTACACCAGAAAGACGGTTTATTGCAGCGGCAAGTGATAATAGTCACGCATCTATAGCATCATTTTGTAATTTCCTTCTATCCAACGACGAACACTTTATTAAAAAAGTTAATGCTGCATATGAGTATCTTCAAATACCAACACTAGCGAAACATGTGGTGTTAAATTATGCATAATTAATAAGGATTGGTCGCGCGCAGCCGCGACCTTATCCTTATTGTTGAACAAGTCGCTAATTTTCCTCAAAAGACCCTATTGTCGAGTAGGCGACACTTGTTACCAAGTGCCGCCCCTCTAAGAACCGTACGTGCAACTTTCACTGCATACGGCTCAAGCCTCCACTAAGGCATCATATGACACCCAGC
>NZ_JAKIKS010000281.1 GCF_023284005.1 Shewanella surugensis | reverse complement strand
GAATTCGTCGCCACTGCTTATCGCTAATCATTTTACGAGACATATGAATTTCAAAGAGAAAAATTGTATCTTAATCAGCTAATCATGGCCAATTGTCAACGCCCCCTAGGCATCAATTCAGCAGATCACCATAAACAACAGCAATATGCAGAGCTGGTTTACGCAACAGCGGAACGCACTTGTTTTTTTAACTGTAATTTTGAAAAAGGAGGTTGTAGACGATAACTGTCTGATACTTGTTTCCTCATTGCGATTAAAGAAGATGTCAACATGACCAAATATTAGACAAAGTATATTTTAGACATTACGAAAAATGACGTTTATACTACTTATATTCCATAATGATGTGTTTTTGATGTATTTTTGATGTATTTTTGATGTATTTTTGATGTATTTTTGATGTATTTTTGATGTATTTTTGATGTATTTTTGATGTATTTTTGAACGCTGCGTTGACCCTATCGCTGGTTATGTTTTCTGGCAAATGCAACGTGTCTAGGGAGGAAACGGACGATGCAGGAACCGGTTTGGTTGGATGACACATCCTGTGCTTTGGAGGAGTTCGCGCGACATGTGTCACAGGTCACGAAGGCGGCGGATTACCCACACGCGGTAGAAATTGCGAAGAACATTCCAGTCTATGACGGAGCGGCGCTGGTAGCCCAAAACGACACGGATGAGGCCTGGAAACCTGTCATGGCGGAATGGAACCGGGCCTTTGAATCGGGGCCGGGCATTATTGCCATCCGTCGCGGATATACCGACACCCAAGTGATTGATGATGTCACGGAGGCTCTAAACAGCATCATTGCCGAGGAAGAAGCAAAAGGCGTGGGGCATGGGGATCACTTCGCGGCGGCTGGGGCCAATAGCCGTGTCTGGAACGGGCATGAGAAATTGGGTGTAAAATCCCCCGAATTGTTTGTGCGCTACAACACAAATGAATGTGTGCGCCGGGTCAGTGAGGCGTGGCTTGGCACGGGTTATCAAATCACAACTCAGGCCAATGTCGTGCGCCCCGGTGGCAAAGCGCAAACTGCGCATCGGGATTACCATATGGGCTTTCAATCCAGCGAAGACCTCAAGACCTACCCGGCCACACAGCACGCGCTTTCTGCGCAACTGACATTGCAAGGGGCCGTTGCCCATTGCGATATGCCTCTGGAATCTGGGCCAACCAAACTGTTGCCCTATTCGCAAAGCTATCTGCCGGGATATCTTGCGGTTTTGCGAGAGGATTTCAGGGCCTTCTTTGAGGAAAACTGCGTGCAGATGCCGCTCCAGAAGGGCGACCTGTTGTTCTTCAACCCAGCGACGTTTCACGCAGCAGGAGAAAACACCAGCACGGACATCCAACGCTTTGCCAACTTGATGCAAGTTGGGTCGGCCTATGGACGATCTATTGAGATTGTTGATCGGGCGCGCCTGTCCCTGGCGGTCTATCCGGAGTTATCAAAAGCTGCGACCAACAAGCAGTTGACGGCCCGGGAAGTCGACAATGTTGTGGCGGCCAGTGCTGAAGGGTACCCGTTCCCAGCCAACCTGGACATCGACTCGCCTTTGTCGGGCATGGCACCAGCAAGCCAGCAAGACGTGATGCGTCAGGCTCTTGCCGAAGGCTGGGACTCAGAGGCATATGCTCAGGCGATTGCGGAACAATTGGAGCGAAAACGCTCCCACTAAGTACCAAATCTATTGGCAAGACGGGCGTTTCCACCTAGGGACGCTGCATGACTTCAGCGACCAAAATACCCGTCTTCCTTGCCTGCCCTCCGGGTGATCCTTGGCAGTACTTTCGGACACTCGGCTAAGTGAGTAAAATCACTAACCGAGGTATAATATGATGACAAAGAAAATACGGAAAATACACACAGATGAGTTCAAGAAAGAAGCACTTGCTTTAGCTGAAAGAAATGGGGTTTCCAAAGCCGCAAAAGAGCTGGGTATTCATGAATCACAAATCTATAGCTGG
>NZ_JAKIKS010000280.1 GCF_023284005.1 Shewanella surugensis | reverse complement strand
TTATCAATATACCAAGCTCAATGGTATCCCACCTGCACATACGGATCTGCAGAAATACTTTGAGGTCACTCCGCCCAGTGTTAATCAAATGATTAATACTCTGGAAAAAAAGGGCTCATTAGTAAGAAACCCCGTAAAGCTAGAAGTCTTTCATTGTTATTTCCGAGCGAATAGTTACCCGTTTTGAAGTGAATCCAATCGATCATTTTCACTGTGTTTAAGTACTAGAGACCGAGCAAAGTTGATCAGTTAGTTTTCCAGATTGGTATAAGTGTAAGCGCATCGCTTCTTTGCTTGTCCACGGCATCACTATTGCTCGACCTATCCCTCTGCTTGGACAGACTGAACCAAATAGATAGGCATAGTTGAACTGTTGTTGGCGTACAGCCCGTGGCCTGGTACCTTTTCAGGCCCAAATTCTCGTTGTCGTGTTTTGTTGGCCAAATCTTGCTTCATCTTGAAACCAGATATCCACGCGATCTAAAGGGAGGTGTTCGGGGGATCTTATGGATCGTTTTAATTTGGAATTTGTTTAAACGCTTCTTGAGCGTCAATGGATTGTTTTGGATGTTTAGAGCGTGAGGTTATCCATGAAAACCCCATATGATTCAATAAATAGTAGATAAAGTCAGGGTGATAATTTCCCCCAAATTCAGATTGAATATACCGGTGAATATCTGCCCCTGTTAATCGTCCACCGACTTGGGTATTACCTGCTCTTTGTTCTATATATTCAGCAAGTTGAGTTTACTGTTTACCGCTAAGGTAGGCGGGTCGACCTGTGCGTGGCTTTTCTTGCAGTCCGGCTAAGCTTTCTTCTAAAAAAGTATTTACCCACTTGTTATAGCCGGATCTACATAAATTTCGATAGTCCACATGCTCAGTAAATAACTCATCCATTGAGCAGCGTAATTTCCTTCTAATGAATTTGACTTGCGCCTATTTCTTCTCGATGGGATTGAGAACGGGACTATATGGCAGTAGAAACTCGACTATACAGCCACGTCCTGTTATTGCTTCAAGCATATCACTGCGTTTATGGAATGTGGCATTATCCATCACGATGACGGCACCCGTTTTAACCTTTGGCAATAAATCTTGAGTCAACCACGCATAAAAGACATCTGAGTTTATATAGGAAGAAAATAGGCTTAGGGTGAGAAACGTCATACCGACAATGGCGCCAATCACATTCACTCTTCCTCTGGCTTGCCAGTTATGAGTGCCGTAACATCGGGTTCCTTTTTCTGAATATCCATATTCACGAGGCATACTTTGAGCAAAGCTCACTTTTATCTAAATAGATGATTTATTTACCTTTATTTTCATACTGACAAATACGCTCAATAAATTCTGTTCTGGCAATATCACAAGCTTTAGGGTGTTTTAGTGTTTTTTTTATAGCTGATTTTGAGCCGTTTCAGCGCATAGTGTATTGTTGGTTGACCGACATTAAGGCGGGTTGCACGTTCCCATTGATAATCATCGGGGTGATCATCAACATCACGTTTCAGTGCCGTCATGTCTACTTTCGTTGCGGGTTTATTACGTTTTGAGCAAGGTTCCATCTTATTTTTCCAACGAAAAAGTGTGCTGATATTAATTTCGAAATATTGACTTGTCTACTCAAATGTCAGTTGGTGCTTTTCTTTGTAGGCGAACACCTTACGCCTGAAATCGATACTATATGCCATTCGAGTATTATCACACATTATTCTTATTTAGCTATAACGCTCGTTCTACTCACTTTTAAAGAGAGTGCAATTTTCATTCTAGACTTGCCATCTTGAAAATGAGCGAGCGCAAGGAGTCGCATCCTCATTTGAATCAATTGTTGCTTACGTGCGAGTGAATTAAAGTCGATATTTTTAAGGTTATCCATAACAACTCATAAAGAGAATGTGATAAATAGAATTAGATCATATCTTTACTTAGATTTGTATGAGAGGGTCATTTAAAAAAGCAAACATAACAAAAAGGCCACCCGATGGGGTGGCCTCTATGTTTTATTTGGCGCCTGGAAATGACCTACTCTCACATGGGGAGACCCCACACTACCATCGGCGCGATTGCGTTTCACTTCTGAGTTCGGAATGGGATCAGGTGGGGCCACAATGC
>NZ_JAKIKS010000279.1 GCF_023284005.1 Shewanella surugensis | reverse complement strand
AGTTCCGTAGAGTGGCTACGCGCTATGAGAGAAAGGCTAAGTACTATTTAGGGACGCTTCAATTAGCTGCTTCTATGATTTGGTTAGCGTAATTGTCAACGCCCCCTAGCCTGATCCCCTGACTGGGTAAGAGATGATAGAGTTTTTATTCATACGGCTATTTGTTGGGCATACTGCTGTTGTTAGCGCGGCAGCGGTGGTAGGCTCGATAGCTCAATGTCAGATAAAGGCCGTTTGATGAAAACCTTCCTGAAGTGTTTTGTGATTTTTTCCGTTTTATTATTATCTGCTTGTTCGACGACCGCATCGACAGAACGGACGGTGAATCAAACTTATCAAGGCAAGTCGATTGATGCACTGGTGAGCATTATTGGTATGCCTCAGAGTCAATATGGCATTGCTAATGGCGATATACAATATGGTTGGTTAATCAAGGAAGTGATACAGACGCCGATGACCAGTATCCATAATGGCCCGCCTTTACGAGAAGGCAGTGATGATGAAATAGATCCCCTGTCGAGTGGCCGTTCGGTGAGAACCTGCCGATTATCAGCGCTTGTGGACAATAATAACATTATTCGAAGTGTTAATTTTGAGCAAGATACCTTAGGAACCAAAGCGTTTCATTTTTCCATGTGCGCTCAGGTATTAGAGACCGAATAGGCTTGTTGCATTAATATGGCAGACAACCTTGTCTACCATGCCGAAAATGGCAATAAATTCATTGAGATTGAATTCATTGAGGCTGAAGAAAAGCCATCAAAGGTGTCATGAAACGGTCGAAAGCTTGTATATGCGGCAGGTGACCGACATTCTCTAATTCAATTAAAGTGGCATCGGGAATGAGGGCTGCGGCTTTTTTACCGAGTGCTGGGTAATTGCCCATGGTTTTAGCGATGTCAGGGGTTACCCAGTTTTTGCCTAGGGCGGTGGTATCTTTTTTCCCGATAATCAGCAGGGTTGGCATGGTTAAGTTTTTAAATTCATAAACAACAGGTTGAGTAAACATCATCTCGTAGATCAATGCTGAATTCCATGCATATCTGGGATAATCCGGGCTGCTAATAAAGCCTGCAATGACGTCTACATAGGGTTGATACTCTGGTTTCCATTGGTTGTTATAATAATGAGTGAGCTGATATTGCTTGATTTTTTCAGATGTTTTTGCCAGTTCGCTTTGATACCAAAAATCGACGCCGCCTTTAGGATAGGGGACGTTAAGCTTCCAATCTTCCAATCCCACAGGGCTTTCAAGGATGAGTTTTGTGGTTGTGTCTGGGTACATGAGCGCGAAACGAGTGGCAAGCATTCCACCGATAGAATGACCTAATAGCAAAGTTTTTTTGATGCTGAGTTCATCCAGTAAGCTTTTGGTGTGTTGCGCTAACTGTTGAAAACTATATTGATAGTGAGTCGGCTTGGATGATTTTCCAAAGCCAATTTGATCTGGTACTAGCACATTGAACCCCGCTTGTCTTAAATGAGCAATGACTTGCTTAAAGTACATGCCATTAAAATTTTTACCATGCAGTAATAAGATAGATTGACCATTAGGCTTATTGGCCTTTATGTACATATAGGCCATCTTCAATTGCTGACCTTGGGTGTTCAGAGTTAAAAAACTCACGGGATATGGGTAAGCGTAGCCTTCTAAATAGATGCCATATTGGGTATTGTTTAGGTGACTCTTGGATGAAGGCTCTTGGGCATAAACGGAGTTTATGAGCAAAAGGGCCATAAGATTGAACCCTAAAATACCTATTTTTATTGTTATGTTCATTGTGACTGCTATCCTTTTTTTAACGCACAGTTCAGAGAAGGGAGTACATTCGGCTGAAAATATGAGTAATGTTCTTTAAAACGCATTTCTTATTGATACTGTGTAAGATATTACGTTTTTGGTTGATGAAATGCATTAAAGTTCACTTTGCCGGAATTAATATCATAATACGCATCAATGAGGCCTATAGCGCCACTATCTACTAGAGTGCGAATTGTCGTACTCTCTTGATAGATAAGTTCAGTGCTCAAATGCACATGATGGCGCATCCTAGATCTCAGCAATAAGCGACACACGTTTACCTGTTAAAAACTCATAAGGACTGAGAAAGTTTAACGCCTTTCTTGGCCTCATGTTAATTAAAAATTCAGCATTGG
>NZ_JAKIKS010000278.1 GCF_023284005.1 Shewanella surugensis | reverse complement strand
CCACTCTTCATGAGAACGCTTAGTCATATTAACTCCTGATATCATAGTCAGGGGTTAACATAAGGGATCGATGAACACGGTTGAAGATGTACTTGCTCGGACGGTTACAATCATCTTGCTAAAATTAACACTAAGGTTAATTTCGAGGGGATGTTAGCAAAACCCCGGCTTGCAACCCCAAGAAAATAAACGAAGACCTTAATCAAGAAGAAACCAATGCTAGAAATCTATTTGATGTACTTGAAACGCTGAAAATCGATAGTCGTTTCATTCATAGGGATGAGAGTATAAAATCTAACTTTATTTGTATGTACCAGTGCAGGTATCTACATCTACATCTACATCTACATCTACAGGTATTAGCTGCATAGAGAAGAGACTTAAATTGCCCATACTTTTTTATGCTCTCAACGCATTAATAGGTTCAACTAAAATATATTCGAAAACCTTACAATAAATTCGGCATAAAGATTCAATATCTTTTATCGAAACTCTTTCATTCTCTTGATGAATAGTACCATTAGGTAAACCTATTTCAATAATTTGTGGACATATACGTTTGAAAAATCGGCCATCAGAGGTTCCCCCTGATGTAGATACTCTTGGAAACCAACCTAGCTCTGATTTAATTGCTTTTTCAGTTAAATCAATTAATGATGTTGAAGAGTTGTTGGTGAATTGAGATAAATATGGTTCACAACTACGGTAAGATTTTATTTCATAATTAGAGGTTACACTTCGAACTATATTCTCTATTTTATGTAGTAACTCAATTTCAGTATGCTCCGTATTATAGCGTATATTCATACTGATCGAAGCTTTTGATGGGACAATGTTGTCGGTCCAATTACCAGAATTAAAATAAGTGACCTGTAAACTGGTGCCTGGAAAATCTTCACTCCCTAACTTCCACTTATGCGAACTTAATTGACTAATAACTTCACTCATCTGCTGCACAGCATTAACTCCTTGAAGCGGGTACGCTACATGCGCACTTTTACCAAATAATGTTAAATCAAAACTCACGGATCCTCTACGTCCTATTTTTATCATATCCCCAGTTTTTTTAAATGATGAAGGCTCACCTATGATGCAGTAGTCTAACTTAATATCATGATTACTAAGCCATTTAACTATTTCAAAAGACCCGTGCTCAGCCTCTGCTTCTTCATCACCAGTGATTAAAAAAAACAATTTACCTTTAAAATTACTATAATAAACAAGATATTCGGCTGATGCTATTGCCGCGGCTATTGCTCCTTTCATATCAGCAATCCCACGTCCGTATATCATGCCTGAATCAATTGCCCCTGAAAATGGTGGATGCTTCCATTTTGAAATATCCCCTACCGGAACAACATCGGTATGTCCGCAAAATGCCAAATTTTTACCCTCACCACGATCCACTACAGCAATAAGGTTTTGTATTCCTCCACACTCAAATCTTTCTATTTTTGCTCCTAAATGTTTCAGTTTTCCTTCAATCCAATCTTGACATCCGTCATCGAAAGGCGTGATAGATTCAAATTGAACTATCTTACTTGCATATTCAAGAGCCTTTTTTATAATAAAAGTTTCTTTATTTTCTGTTTTGTTTTCTGTTTTATTTGCAGTTTGCATCTCTGTCCTTAATGACTTAATTGTGATAAGTGCCGGCATAAAAGTTTTCGAAGCTTGAGTTTTACCCTTTAGACAGCGAAAACCCATGTGCTATCAGCTAATCGCCATAACGAATAAGGCTGTAAATCAAACAAAATTCAGGATAACTTTAACTTAGACACTTACCACGTTGCTAAATCACATAGATCCATCTTATTAAAAAGAAAAGTCTATTTGTTTTAATGTTATTTATAATAATAAATTCAATATCCACCTACTTAAGTAGTGGGGCATTATTAACTAAAGTCCCTAATACCATTTTAAGATTGATTTGAAAGTTTAAACTCAATATGTTAATTTTAGGATTGAGTTTGAATTTAATTATCAACTTATTACCTGAATGTTTTACAATATGTAAATTGGTTGTAAAAGTGTTAGTAATAAGATGTTTTTTAAGTTAACTTACCTCCGGCAAAGCCGGAGGCTTATTTGGGTGACGCCCTAAAAGGGCTTAAGTCCGTGCCCAAGGCACTATCTACATTCCGAGTTTTAATTGATCCCGAT
>NZ_JAKIKS010000277.1 GCF_023284005.1 Shewanella surugensis | reverse complement strand
ATAACCATATCGAGCCTTTTAGGCGTAATTCACTAGGTGTATTGCATTTCCAATGCATCACAAATAAAATCACTTTAAATTAATGACTTACACTCACAATAAAGGCAATACGAATCCAATACCTTTCGTTATAACAATAAGATAGCCCCTATTTTTTCTTCAGCAACCAATACGAATGTATTGCGCGGGTCAAAAAACAACCAAACGGCAATGGATATGTATTGCTTGGTCATAATTGCCAATCCAAAATGTGTATTGGATGTGTATTGCGCCTATTTTAGTGCAATGGATATGTATTGGATGTGTTTTTAATATATTGATATATAAACAATTTTAAAAACAGAAAAATACAATACAGATCCAATACACTCGTCTACAGCCCAGTGTGAATCAGCATCTAATACGAGTGTATTGTGTGAGCAATACCCGAGCAATACACTTTTGAGTGATTTCAAAATGGAATCGGTTTAATTTATTTTACTTGCCTTTATAGACTATTATTTTTATTAATCAATAGTTTAGCACTTAAAACAACCATTACTGTTGATTTATCAAAATAACGTGGGGTGTGGGGCATTTTGAAAGCTCAATTCCCTGGTCTGAATTTATCCTGGTCTTTGTTCATTTTGGCTGGTTTTCACTTTTTCGTTAAACAGGCATCGCCGCTTGAGAGTTAATTTTGACGTGTTGGGTTCAAAAAAGATCACAGCAAAGATTACTCAATCCAACAAGGCTATCTTGCCCTAAAAATATTTTGTCTCTCAGGAACGTTTTTAGGCCACTTTGAACCTTTGAATAGACTTCGCTAATTCAAAATTCCTCAGCGGCGTTTTAAAAAGCTTAAATTTAAAAGCGCATCAAATGATGCCAGAATCTTTCAAAAGTTGCTTAAAATGCGTTTTAGGAGGCTTTAAGATGCGTTTTCGAGTGCAACGAGAGCATGAGAGCGCAGCGAAACGGTTTTAGGGTGCGCTTTTAGCACCTGCCCCCTGCCCTGCTAAACCTGTTTTGATAGCCCATGATGATTTACTCAGCCCCTAAGCTGGCCGGAGGCAATACCAAGGTTCGATTGAATGCTTTGTCTCTCGCCCCTGCCACCGGCAGGACATGGCGAGGCATTATCGCCTGTGTCTTTTGATTTGGCTTTTGGGGGATGCCGGAAACGAACGAAGTGAGGGGAAGGGCTGGCGGGGGTGCAACCCCCAAGAAGGGTTATCACTCCGAGTTTTCAATTTTGGTTGAGTTATCCACAGATTTTTTTTATTTTTAATTTTTTATTCTTTTATCTTTCTTGTTTATTAAAGCTTTCTTGTTTTTAGCTCCTCTGTAGCCCTTGGTGCGACTGAGTTTCAAGCGTTAAGGGTGAAAGGATTGACACGCAAAAGCATTTTAAAGGTGAAAGGATTGACACGCTAATCCACAACCTAAAGGTGAAAGGATTGACACGCTAAATAATGGTTTAAGGTGAACTTCTTGACTTTTTATTCACCTATACATAAAGTGAATTACACAATGGATCTTTTCACTTGAGGAACAATGAATAATCTATCTGTAACCAAATCCAATAATCTAATTGACGCTAGCTATAAGCTAAATGTTCAAGCTCAAAAACTAATATTAGCCTGCCTTAGTAAAATAGATCCTCGTGGTGAAGTCCCAAAAGAAATTACCATTACAGCCACTGAGTTCGGCGAACTAATGGGCATACCTAATGCAAGAAGAGATCTATATAAAGCCGCTGACACTCTTTTTGATGCTGTAATTATCATAGCTAACGAGCATGAAATATCCCGCCTCCGCTGGGTTCAAAAAGATGTAAAAAAACACAAAGGAGAAGGGTCTGTAACCATCTATTGGACAGAAGACGTCTTAAAGTATATCAGCCAATTAAAACAACGATTTACAACTTACAAATTGCGTAACATTGCTAATTTGCAATCGGCACATTCTATTAGGATTTATGAGCTTTTAATGAGGTTTCATAGTACAGGAGAACGGATAATTTCCCTTAATGATTTTAAATCTGCTTTAGGTATTTCGGATAAATATCCTGAATTTAAAATCCTAAATAGAGCTGTTATCAAGCCCTCTATCGATGAATTAAATAATAGTAGTGATTTAACCGTAGAATACGAAACCATTAAAAAGGGTCGATCAGTAGCGGC
>NZ_JAKIKS010000276.1 GCF_023284005.1 Shewanella surugensis | reverse complement strand
AAGGTGTTCGATCAGGGTCATTGGGTTACCTCTCAGAAAGTGAGGTGCGATTAGATCACAGTAATTCAGCAGATTCAATCTTTGTTAACAAAGTGCGATCCCGCCCTGCTTAGCACCTAAGTTAAGTGCACAGCGTGCCATTAAGCGTGAGCACAAAAAAGCGAGCCAGAAACGGCCCGCTTGTCATTCAATGACTAACCGATTATTCACCAAGTGAATTAATAAACATATACGGCACCTGAGTCTTCAGCGGAAGTATTATTTTGGTTACCTTGAATACCTGTTGCTGCTGAGCTCTCTTTTGAATCCCCCACAGCTACGATTGTAGCTGTGGCATCAATATATTGAGACAAAAATAATAAACAGGAAAAGCACCTCTATGTCTACGACAAGGCTGTGACAGACTATACGTGGTGGAAACATCAGAAACAGCATGATAATGATATGATTTCAGTATTAAAAGATAACTCAGTAGCCACATTTTTTGAATCAATCCCATTCGACAAGAGGAGTGATATCAATGTAGGTATTGAGGGCTATAGCATTGACCAAAACAAGGAGGTAAAATTTAGTCTGGTCCAATATAGAGATCCTGAAACGAAAATACTTTATCGTTTTATAACAACCTTGCCAGCCGGCATTAATCCAGGAAAGATTGCCATGCTCTATTTCAAGCGCTGGACAATTGAGAAGGCGTTCAATAATAGTAAAAGTGATTTGAAGGAAAAAAAGCTTGGTCATCTGATAGTAACGCCTTAAATAACCAAATGCGACTCACCACTATGTCTTACAATTTAATGCGTGTATTTGAAGAGATTTCAAAAATTCAAGATCCTGAACTTATAGATCCATCTGATGAAAAATATACTAAAGAACTTAAGGTCAGAGATAGTTCAGCAAAAACAGAGGGGGATTTGTTAACCCATTATTTTTTAAATCAAGGATAGTCTGTATAAGCCCATATACTATTAGAGCAGTTCAAAACGCAATAATGACTGGAAAGTCGTTGGTATGGATTATGAAGACATTGGCCGCTCGATTGATCCTGCGGGTATGAAAACGAATGGAACACTGATGGTATCTGGGGTAAATTCAAGTGATTTTTGTGTAAACAAAGATAACCCATCTTGACTTAACTTCAAAGATTATGCTTCACTTCCTGTAGTGTGTAATACAGAATAACATCCCCACTCTTCGGTATCTCGATCATAAAAATAAACACCTGAGCGACTAGTTGCAACAGTGTTTGTCCGTTTGCACTTAACTCAATACCACTACCAAACTGGTTATTTCCCTCCAAAATAAGGGCTTTAACATAAGCTTCTTGTTTCCATTCTCCCCTTCTTGGTTGAAAACATACACAGCGCCACTATTATCTGTGTCATTGTCCGTTTGATCGCCATTAATCCCCGTTGCAGACGAACTCTCTGCATAAGTCCCGATTGCAATCGTACTGCTATCGGCACTGATAGTAACAAACTCACCGAATCGATCGCCTTTTTCCTAACCTCTGGGCACTCTCTAAAGATATGCCTCGCTGTTAGGCTTTTTATCATCGTTACTAACTTAGTTACGCTATATGTTGGCACTGACTGAACTAAAAAATGAACATGATCTTCATCTATACCAATTTCTAGAAACTTGATTTGATAACGTTTTTCAATTTCCAAACAAATATCCTTAAGTGCCTCATCAACTTTTCGATCAAAGACGACCTTTCTATACTTTGTAGGAAAACCTAAGTGAAAAATTAATATCGTAACATTATGTCTTTTATGTATATATTCGCTCATACAGGCATTATACGCCGCCAGCGGCGAGGAATTAAACCCGAATGAGATTAAAAGATGCTGAAATCGCTGAACTTAAACAATCTGTGCAGCGGTTACTTGAGCAATTTCGCCTTGCACAACAAAAACGGTTTGGCATGAGCAGTGAACGCCATGATTATCAGGGTGAGTTATTTAACGAAGCTGAAGTCACCATTGATGAGCCTGCTGGGTTAATAACTCATGATGATGTGTCAGCTCTTCCTAAAGATTGTTGTGGCTATCAACTGGTGTTAATGGGTCAAGATAGCAGCGAAAAACTGCAATTCATTCCTGCTCAAATCAAAGTCATTGAGCACATTAGGTTAAAATACAGCTGCAACCAGTGTGAAACTCAAGGGACGCAAGCTAACATCAAGCAAGCGCCCGTACCCG
>NZ_JAKIKS010000275.1 GCF_023284005.1 Shewanella surugensis | reverse complement strand
ATAAGAGTTTACGAGCTATTAATGAGATTCAATAGCACAGGGGAAAGAATTATATACCTTGATGATTTTAAATCTGCTTTAGGTATCTCAGATAAATACTCAGATTTTAGAGATTTATCTAAAAGGGTGTTAAAACCATCTGTGAATGAGTTAAACCAAAAAAGTAATTTAATTATTGAATACGAAACCATTAAAAAAGGCCGTTCTGTAACTGCATTATCTTTCGAATTTATCAAAAAAAAGCAAATTAAAATGGATGTTTAAAATATGGCAATTAACTACGCCCCTAAAGTAGGGGAAATACTCGAATGCGATTTTGGTACATTCCAACTAGATGAAAATAATAAAAATAAAATGAATAATTTCAATGGCAGAATACCACCAGAAATCGTGAAAAAAAGAATGGTTGTTATATTGAATGGGAAGTTAAACCAAGGGTGTTTAGTTGTACCAATATCCTCGTCAGAAAATTCTAATTTCATACAGAGGGGATTGCATATATCACTGCCTCATAATCTCTTTAGAGTCACCGACTTTTATGACCAGAGAGAGCGATGGGCTAAAGCAGATCTTATACAAATGGTTAGTCGTGAAAGATTATATAAATTAAAAGATAAAAGATATAGATTTGATCAACACTTACCTCGAGAAGAAGTTACTAAAATTCAGCGAGCTGTGATAAAAGCAATAAGTGCTAATTCTCTAATGAATAATATTCAATAAGGCGAAAACCCAGTTAAAAAACTGGGTTCTCTAAGTCCTCTAGGGACAAAAAATCTATAAGGCCTCTATGGGCTACCCTATAATTATACAATAAAATTTCTAATTATTGTTATTTTTATTTTTGATAATGAAAAACACTCTATTTAGGGTCGAGAATATAAATATCACGATTATCACCATAACTACCATAGGACGTCATAACTCTGACACAGGGATAACTTTTCCCGTTATGCTTGCAGGTCATAAGATCAGCGTTCTTGGCTTTTAATGCTTCATAATTAGCCTCAGCAATATCTGACTGCCGTTGATATTTATTGATATCCTTAATCAATAATTGGCTATAACCATAACCAAAAATAACAAATAAGGCGCTGATGAAAAAACACACCAAAAATGTGATCCCAATCCAGCTCCAATGCAGCCTACTGCCTAATTGATTTTGAATATCTTGTAGAACGTCACGATGAGCTGAGACGAGGGATTTTCGTTCCTGTTTAAGCTGGATCATTTCCTGTTGCTGTAATTTAATAAACTCTTCACTAAGTGTTTGTTGATCTTCAGCTACAGTCATTAAACTATATATTTTTCTCTCTGTGTTCATCGTTGCATTCCCTTAAATATTTCTCGTTCTTGCTCCTGTGGTGCTTGCTCTTTTGATACCTTCTCTTTTGCTTGTTGAACCTCTTTTTCCTCTCGCCGCTCTTGCTCTATTTTTAACTCTCTCAGTGCTTTCTCTTCAATCGACTTAGCTAAAGAAATATTCATAGAGTGAATATACTCCTTTGATTTTTTAGCCTTTTGTATAGATATCAGCTCCTGCTCTGCTTCCTTGTGAACCTTAAATCCCTCTCTGGCTTGATCCATTTCATCGACAGCAGATAAGCCTTTGGAGGATTCAAGATTTTGGTGTGAATTTCGCATTTCAATATCACGGTTGATATCACCTCTTTCTGAATGCATTCCTCTCTTTTCCATCTCATGAGCTACAGGGCCAAGATGAACGGTGGCCTCTCGGCTAATCCCTTGCTCAACCAAGCTTCGATGATCTACCCGTTCATCAATATGGTTTTTTTCTAAATGCTCGTTTACGTGTTCAGCCCAGCACTTACGCCATTGTTCGACCAAACCACGTTCATTCCACTGACGATTCTTTTTTCCAAAACCCTCTTCACTGACTTCTCTCGTGGTAAGCATGATGTGGGCGTGGGGGTTCTCTGATTTAGACGAATGAAAAGCGACTGTGGCGCACATCCCCTCACTAACGAAATGGCTATCACAATATGCCAGGACAAGTTCTTTATTTTGTTGGTGAGTTTGTTCCCTGGGAAGAGACACTTCTATCTCTCGAAATAATTGTGCATCTTTACGTTTCTCGATGGCCTCTACTGCATTCCATAATGTCGCGGAATCCTTAAACTCTTTCGGTGCATTTTCGGGTAACAATGTGAGTGATTCGATAACATCCATTTTACGAGAATAGTCATGAGTAATACCTGTTCGCT
>NZ_JAKIKS010000274.1 GCF_023284005.1 Shewanella surugensis | reverse complement strand
ATTACATCGAACATTGCTTGGAACAGCTATCTCCCCCCAACTGTGATCTCAATAGTCTCTTACCTTGGCATGTTAATCTAAGCAAGGCGTAGTTCGCCGGACGCTCACTTTCGAACGATGTAGCACCTTGATATCTGGTGATTGCATACTCAGGTACTGAGTGGGCGGTTACGTATAAACCTCCAAAAAAGTCAAAATACTTTCTACACTCATACACTACGCACTATTTTAAATATTAGCCTTTTGGCATCTATTACAATTAAATCATCTACCTCATTAAAAGGATCCCTTTACTATGCCCTCAGTCAAAATAACTAAAATAGTCACAATACTCATAGCCAGCCTCTATGGGTTAACTGCCTGTGGCGGTAACACGCCAAACGACACGCGCCCTTATTTCGTCCACTTATCAGATATACATTTAGATACGGATGCCGTAAACATCACTTATGGCCAAGATACAGGTTCGACCCTCTGGCAAGCCACAAAAACAAAACTACAAGAGGTTATCACCAGCGCCACTCCCCCTCAGTTTATTTTATATACAGGAGATTTACCTGCACATTACGCTTGCACGTACCCAAACTGTTATTTACCTGAATTTGATCGCACTGATAATAATGACAATATGGGAACAGTACTTAATGAACTACGTCAATTCGCTAATCTAGAAAATATTCCCTTACTTTATGCCACTGGCAATAATGACTCCTTAGCGGGGGATTATCATTCTTTTGCCGACGCACAACAAAAAACCACCTTCTCTTTATCTGCAAACCCCAGTAATCCTTTTCCTGCGTTAAATACCAAATCCCATTGTGGTAGCGCACCATGTATGGTATCAAATCCCGCCCCCACAATGGACTACTACGCAGCTATTCCCATAGAAGGCTTGCGAGTTATTCTATTAAACTCTATTATTTTAGGGGCTAAATACTATCCCGTAGACGGTATCTCACACCTCCACGCGGGCAATATGCAAATGCAATGGTTTGCAACTCAACTTGCAGCTGCTGCAAGTAATAACGAAAAGGTTGCCATTGCCATGCATATTCCACCAGGATTAAATGCTTATGCAATCTCACAGGGAAAGGGCGAATACTGGATGTGGGCACATCTGCCCTCACAAGATAACTCTTGGCTTAATCAATTTTTAACATTAACAGAGCGTTATCAAAAAAATATCATTGGTATTCTCTATGGCCACACTCATATGGATGAACTCAGGCGTTTATATGATCTCAATCATAATTATATCACAGCAGTTGCACTTGCCGCGCCAGGGATAACACCAAATCATTATAACAATCCAGGCTTTAAACTTGTTTTTTTTGATGAACAAACAAAAGAACTAATGGATTCAATTACCTACTATACTACGCCAAATGCCACTGAATGGAATAGTTATCAATTCTCCACAGAATTTAACTGCCCGCAATCATACAGTATCTTTAACTGCCTTGAACAAATGTCTTTAACTGAAGTGAATACGGCAATGGATCGGGTTTATACCGTGATGCATGGTGAGCCTAGATATAATACCACCCCAGGCATTGAGGTCTATACCGATCAATAACGAGAACCCATTAAAGGGGGAGGTGTTCATTCTATTCTCTAATGGTTGAAGATTAATGATAGCACTATGTGCATTTCGGCTGGCGAAAGGGGCCCCACCACCTTGTAATGCTTCTGGGCCTGCGTTGGTGATTTCACCTTTGAGTTGTTGAGCTGAATCACTTAGGTATTTCTTCATTTCGCTCAATGCCTGTCTTGCACTCATCTGATCATTAAAGATCCTCGCAAAGGCAGCACTCATTTAACCAAGCTGATGCGGCGCCATTGGCCTTCTTTGTTTATAAAGAGTGCCACCGCTGTCTTTTTGTTATAAGAAGCCGTGCCCCGAGAGCGGCAGACATCGCGGTTGGTGAAAAGTCACTCTTGTGAATTAAATGGAGTCCTCAACGATGCGCTCGAGAGTTCTCAACCATACGGTCGAGAGTGCTTCGTCCATATCATCAATCGTTACATACTGAGCGCTGCAAAGGCCTGACTCACACCAGCAGTAACGCCTTATGTAAGCATTTTCTGTGAATAGTCAATAGTCATCATCGTCGAACATTTTTGTTTTTTCACGCTCAGCTCTTTCATGGCGAGTATCATTGTGGTGCAGTAATACAATCTGATACCCCGCACTAAAACTGGACACTCAATTAAGCGACTTTTTGCTGTTCATAATGCAGTGGGCTTTGATACCCAATTGCACTATGCCTTCTTGTTCGATTGTAATCA
>NZ_JAKIKS010000273.1 GCF_023284005.1 Shewanella surugensis | reverse complement strand
CACCGCTGCAAGTCCCGTACTCTCTAATCTTTCGACTAGGTAGTAAGCCTGCTTTGCCGTGTCAGTGGTTGCGCATTATAGGGAGATTTGAGCTAAGCACAAGCCCTTTTTTGCGATAAATGACATTTATTTTCACTTCTTTTATTAAGCACAGCATTCCCACTCATTACCCCCAAACTTACCCACAAAAACAACTTAAAAAGGAGAATAAACAAGCAGTAATATCCATACTACTCAATATCAGATCTTTCAGCGAGAGCTCAACACACGGTAGACAAGGTCGTTGACTTCATTAATTAACAGCGATACGCCCGGTCTTTGTTGTTCTAGACAATAATCAGAGATCCCCTATGTCCATATAAATCGGATAACACACATCGTGAGCATATGGATGTGAGTAAACGACTAGGCTCGTCAGCGGATCATTGATGTTAATAGTGATTCTCGGCTTTGGTGCAAACGCCGCTCTACCTTTCTCATCCGTGGAGACGTATATCAAAAACAGCTAATACCAATCTAGAAAACCAACTGATCAACTTTGCCCACTCCCTAGAACACATTTGTGTCACTCGCTGCGCACTCTCGGTAAAGGCCTTCTAGGCATCACAAACGCTATCGACCATGTCTTCGTAAACTTTAAACACTCTTAATTGGCGAGAGAATGCTCACGCATCCAACTCTATAGTTGCTCGATTGAATTAAGCTCAGGTGAATAGGGCGGTAATTTGATGATGCCAACATTGTTCAATTAATCAACAATGCTATCGGTATGCCAGCCAGCACCATCCATGATCACGACGGCGTGTCGCTCTGCTTCAGTCACTTCCTAGATCTGCCTTAAGTGTAGACGCATTGCTTCTTTGCCTGTCCACGGCATCACTATTACTCGAGCTATCCTTTTACTTGAACATATTGAACTAAATAGATATACCCTGTGGCTCACAAGAATCGAATGGTTGTTGACGTACAAGTGCCTTTTCTGACCCGAATTCTCGTTGTCGTGTTTTGTTGACCCTATTTAATAGATAGGCCGGCTTCATCTTGAAACCAGATATCGACACGTTCTAAAGGGAGATGTCCGGGGATCTTATGGATCGTGTTAATTTGGCATTTTTTTAAACGCTTCTTGAGCGTTAATGGATTGTTTTGGATGTTTAGTGCGTAAGGTTATCCACGAAAATCCCATATGATTCAATAAATAGTAGATAGAGTCAGGCTGATAATTCCCCCCAAATTCAGATTGAATATACCGGTGAGTATTTGTCCCTGTTAATCGTCCACCGACTTGGGCATGATCTGCTCTTTATTCTATATATTCAGCAAGTTGAGCTTGCTATTTACCGCACAGGTAAACGGGTCGACCTTTGCGTGGCTTTTCTTGCAATCCGGCTAAGCCTTCTTCTAAAAAAGTCTTTACCCACTTGTTAACACTCGTTCTACTCACCTTTAAAGAGAGTGCAATTTTCGTTCTAGACTTGCCATCTTGAAAATGAGCGAGCACAAGGAGTCGCATCCTCATTTGAATCGATTTTTGCTTACGTGCGAGTGAATTAAAGTCGATACTTTTAAGGTTATCCATAAAAACTCATAAAGAGAATGTGATAAATACAAGTAGATCATATTGTTACTTAGATTGGTATTACCTGTTTTGAGTTCCCGCTAAAAGATCACCTCTCAAGATGAATTGGTATAAATACTTAAATAAGGTGAATGCCAAATAATGTATGGGACATTATTCGCCCAACTGAACTGCAAAGTGCAAATGTCATATAGACCATGGATGCTCGAGAGCGACCATTCTACTTTTTACTCATTCGATATACGAAAAAAAGCCCTAACATTGCTGCTAAGACTTTTCGTAATGTTGGCGAAGTGGACGAGACTCGAACTCGCGACCCCCAGCGTGAAAGGTCGCGTTCTATTTATAAAGAAGCTAACCAACTGAACTACGAAGTGCATGGAAATACAAATGTCATGTAGAGCATGGATGGTCGAGAGTGGCCACTCGGTTTTTCACTCATTTAAAACACGAAAAAGCCCTAGCATTGCTGCTAGGGCTTATCGTAATGTTGGCGGAGTGGACGAGACTCGAACTCGCGACCCCCGGCGTGACAGGTCGCGTTCTATTTATAAAGAAGCTAACCAACTGAACTACGAAGTGCATGGAAATACAAATGTCATGTAGAGTATGGATGGTCGAGAGTGGCCACTCGGTTTTTCACTCATTTAAAACACGAAAAAGCCCTAGCATTGCTGCTAGGGCTTATCGTAATGTTGGCGGAGTGGACGAGACTCGAAC
>NZ_JAKIKS010000272.1 GCF_023284005.1 Shewanella surugensis | reverse complement strand
TTATACAAAAATAATGATAAACAAACAAGTTCAATGATGCGATAAGTACTGAAATTATCACGTTGCTCTAATAGTGAACGAATTTATGGTAATTTAATACTCAGGTACTTAAGATCACACATTGAGATTTCGGTCAAATTCAACATTTTTTATACAAAAAACATTCATGATCTGGCCTTAGATTTTTATACTGTTCTGTTCTTCTAAATAGATGCGTAATTGATGTTTTTAGTTTTTAATTCAATTAACGGTTATTCACTTTTGCTACATTATTAACTCATCACAGTGATCATTTATTTGTTAGAAGTCATTTACAATATATGTTGATATAAATTAGGTTGCTTCATCTCGCATTAATGTAAATACAGAGACAAGACTCTATCTCACTTTAAGAGTATTTTAATCATAATTTATTTACATGTAGATAATAAAACTAAAAGGTAAATAACAATAAATATAGGTGTTTTTTTGTAAGTTTGTTTGAAGTATTTACTCAATCCATTTTATTTTTTGTTTTTTTGTATGTTACATGTTAATTAAATAATCATTAACATTAATTGCTTAAACTGTGTGTGTGTTACATATTATTTGTGAAAAACAATTCATTACATGTTTTTCTTTGTATGGTTTTTATCTTTTGTTTGAGTTTGTTTAAACAAGTGAAACATCTATTCATATTTATATTTACTTTGTTCCAGTTAAAATAGCACTCGATTTACAAAATATTTAATAATAAATGATGAAAGTGTACTTTTATTTACTTTAAGGTTGTTTGGAATAATAATATAAAGGATGTAAATAATGACGTTAAAATGTAACAATATATCGAGAACCCGCTCTTTAGGAATATTATCTTCGATGTTTTTGTCAATGACGACATTTGCTATAGAAGATCCGTTAAAGGGATTTCATAATATGTCCCCTCATGATGATTTACTCTATAATTCAAGTTACTTTGATCTAACAACAAATTCAGTTAATACGAGAATTAAACAAAGTGAGATCCTTAATCCATATGATTTTACAGCTAAACAGTCAGTCGCTTTTCATGAATTAGCAAAAAATCAAGCGAATACTGAAACGGGGAGTGAAGTATTAGCGGCGCGATTATTTTCAACATTAAATGATGCAACCGTTGCACTGGTACCTAATGCCAATCAGGAAACATTTTCTGTTGAGGTGTATGATAAAAAATTTGAGTCAGGTGGTGTTCATGAGTTGAATAACTATCCGTCGATTACAGAGCCTTTACCTGTTTTTAATAATGCGGAAAATTTACAAATAGATACTGTGAATTATTACGCTGTGAAAGCGGATTTTACGGGTAATGGCACCGAAGAAGTGATTGCTATTGGTGACAGCGTCAATTTTAATCGAACTCTTTTAAATTCTTATGGTTTTCATTTTGTACTGATTAAAGCTAATGATGTGAAGGTTCCTGCTGAAGGCGTGAGTGTTACAACAATCTATGAACCTGAAACACTGATATCAGGTGTTCTGAATGTACCTCAATATGGCAAGCCTGTTGTCGGTGATTTAACCGGAGATGACAATCAAGAGATTGTGTTTGCTTCTAACAGTCATTTTAATGTCTTTACGGTATGCTCAGGGCAATATTCAAGTGTAATTCATTCTGTATGTAACAATAATGATGGCACCAGCAAGCCTGCTTATACAGTAGTAAATAATGGCAATATGAATATTCAGCAATTGTTACCTGACTTATCCATCCTTCGCGATAGAGCTAATTACGATTTACAAATTGGTAATTTTCGTGGAAAGGGTAACGAATTAGCGGTTGTTGCTAGCACGAGTAAAGGGCCATTTTTTACAGGATGGAAGTCAGGAATTTACGCTTATCAATTGAGTGCGGATGAGAATGGTCTTGGATTTGTCAACGTAACAAGTCATGAGATTACGGATCAAATAGAAAATTATTCTACTATGGGTGGCTATTGCTTCGCTGCTTCAGCCAAGAAGTTTGTTAATGAGCTAAATGATCAGTTATGGCTCGCCTGTCAAACTTATTCGTTTAATCCAAACCATAATGGTGGTGCAACAATTACGCTATTACAGATAGGCTTTAATGAAGAGGATGAAAATAAAGAGATAAAGGTAATTTCTAAGTCAGTGCCTTGGGGGAGTGATCATTGGCGTTTAAGAGGGTTGTCGGCCTTTTATCCCATGACCTTGCCAACTGATCAGGGCGGGATCGCACTTTGTTAACAAAGATTGAATCTGCTGAATTACTGTGATCTAATCGCACCTCACTTTCTGAGATGTAACCCAATGACCCTGATCGAACACCTTAC
>NZ_JAKIKS010000271.1 GCF_023284005.1 Shewanella surugensis | reverse complement strand
CGAATAACTCAACACCTGTGAGTGCCCACACAGATTTGCTTGTCATATTGTTAAAGAGCGTTGCTAGTATGAAAAACGCATTTTTCAGCTAGCAGCCTAAGACGCTAGGTCTTTGGCTTGAGGAGGCGTATTCTACACTCTCCAGTCGCGGCGTCAAGTGCTTATTTTAAGAAGTTTTTCAAGTGTTGATTTCTTAATCACAAATCAAAACCGAAGCCCTTAAAGCGCTTGCCACCTGAGATTAAAATCCGAAGAGATTATTCTCTCTAACACCGCTGTAAGTCCCGTACTCTCTAATCTTTCGACTAAGTAGTAAGCCTGCTTTGCCGTGTCAGTGGTTGCGCATTATAGGGAGATTTGAGCTAAGCACAAGTCCTTTTTTGCGATAAATAACATTTATTTTCACTTTCTTTATTAAGCACAGCATTCCCACTTATTACCCCCAAACTTATCCACAAAAACAACTTAAAAAGGAGAATAAACAAGCAGTAATATCCATACTACTCAATATCAGATCTTTCAGCGAGAGCTCAACACACGGTAGACAAGGTCGTTAATGACTTCATTAATTAACAGCGATACGCCCGGTCTTTGTTGTTCTAGACAATAATCAGAGATCCCCTATGTCCATATAAATCGGATAACACACCTTTTGTACTCGAGTTGTACTCGAGTTGAGCAAGCCCTAAACTGGTTCCATGCTTCGCTGCACTTATTAACAATTTATTCATAGCAACTAAATGACCTATTTGCCAAAGAATGCTGCCTCATCCAACTCCACACTTGTTCGATAGGGTTTAGTTCGGGTGAATAAGGCGGCAGCTTGAGAATAACGACATTATTTAACCCATCGACTAACCCTTCTTGATGCCAGCCAGCACGATCCATTACCACCACCGCTAACCTATCTGGAGATGTAGCATCAGCGATGCTGCTTTAAGTGTAAGTACATAACATCTTTGTTCACCGTAGGAAAAATTAACGCTTCCATTGCACCTGATGTCGGGCAAACGGTACCAAAGAGATAAGTGGATTGAAATTGTTGCTGTTTTACCGCTCGGGGCCTTGTTCCTTTTTTAGCCCAAACTTTCGTGGTGGTATTTTGCTGACCAAAGCGTGCTTCGTCTTGAAACCAAACGTCTATGCGATCAAGAGGGAGGTGGCCTGGAGTGTGAAGGAGCGTTTCCAGTTGGAAGTTTTTTAAAAGCGTCTTGCACCTCAAGTGATTGTTTAGGGTGTTTTGAACGGCTCGTTATCCAAGAAAATCCTAGCCTTTTGAGTTAACGGTGAGTCGCTGAAAGTTCATACTCAATTTTAAAAGTAGAGAATATATAACGCTGTAAATCTACTAATGTCAGTCTCCCTCCTTTATCAGAACGAGACATTCGATGTATGTATTGGGCTAATGCTTATTGTTGAGTCGCTGATAATTTGGAAGGCCGCCCACTTCGATGCTTTTCTTGCAGGGCGTGGACACCATGACTTAGGAAATCAGAAACCCAGCGGTTAACGCTAGTTCGGCTAATTTTAAGTATGTTAGCAATCTGTGTACGTGATAGGCCATCTTGAAAGTGAGCAATAGTAAGTAGGCGTATTCTCATTTGCCCATTAGACTCTTTTTGTGCAGTACTCTGAAGTCAGGATCAGGTCTCAAAACATGCCCTAATAATCATCAATTTGATATTAGATCATAAACTTAATCAAAATGGTATAAGAAGCTCCTTGAAGCTAATCGTTATTCTCGGCTTTGGTTCAAACGTCGTTCTACCTTCCCCATATATGGCAGAAGTGTCTATCTCCCCATGTGAGAGGGTCATTTCCAAAAATCAGACATAATACCGATTGGGTGGCCTCTATGTTTTATTCGGCGCCTGTCATGGCCAGCTTCGAGCAAGCTCTCCGCGTTGACCCACATGGATGTGGGGAATGTCGAACATGTCAGGAACAATTTTCTACCAGAGCATGCATCAAACTGCGTTTGATAATCGCAAGGGCCTCTCCCTACTATTTATTATGCCCTCTGGGTACACATGGAATTGAACCTCACTGCGTTCGGGCTTTTTATTTTCCCATGTTCGAGTGTCACTTCCAAAAAGCAGACAAAAGAAAAAGGCCACCCGATTGGGTGGCCTTTTTCTTTTATTTGGCGCCTGGAAATGACCTACTCTCACATGGGGAGACCCCACACTACCATCGGCGTGATTGCGTTTCACTTCTGAGTTCGGAATGGGATCAGGTGGGACCACAATGCTATGGTTTCCAGACAAATTCTTCACGGTTAATCGCAATTTCCTGCGTAATTAACCTAAATATGTCAATTTAAAAAGCTGCTTTTGATGTTTAAGTCAAAAGT
>NZ_JAKIKS010000270.1 GCF_023284005.1 Shewanella surugensis | reverse complement strand
GTTGATTACAATCGAACAAGAAGGCATAGTGCAATTGGGTATCAAAGCCCACTGCATTATGAACAGCAAAAAGTCGCTTAATTGAGTGTCCAGTTTTAGTACGGGGTATCACTTTCGGACAGCTTCTAAATAGTTATTACAATCTTTCCTGAAATATGACCCTTCTCAATAATTTTGTGTGCATGTTGAATAGCAGTATCGGAGAAGTCAAAAGTATGCTCTGTCTTGGGGATTAACTGTTTTCTTGCTAGGTAAGTTGCTAATGTTAGCATATCTGATGAGCTAGGTGTAACACGGAATAAAATAACCTTAATACCCAGCATTTCTGCTTTTTCTAATACAGGCTCAGCATGCTCTACAGGTAAAATACAAATTATTCCGTCGTGTGAAACTAATTTAATTGTATCAGCACCTACTTTCCCCGCTATGCCATCAATCACATAATCAATTGATCCATCCACAATATTGGAAAAGGCATTAGTGTCCTGATAATCTATGTAGTGATCAGCACCCAAACTCATTACATAATCGCGATTATTCTTTGATCCAGTTGCAATAATACGAAGCCGATATAATTTTGCTAGCTGTACTGCAAAATGTCCTACACCGCCTGCTGCGGCTTGGATCAAAATAGTTCTTCCGGGCTGAACTTTCATTTGAGTTAAAGCCTGCAATGCAGTTAACGCAGCTAATGTCGTCGCTGCTGCTTCAATCATACTTATATCGGAAGGAACAGCCGCAATCTCATTTACATCTGCTACAACATATTCTGCATAACAAGCAGACTCATCTGGAAACCTTAGCATACCAAAGACACAATCACCTTTAGAAAAATTTGTAACACCAAGCCCGACGACGTCCACTATGCCAGCCACATCCCATCCTAGAATTTTAGGAAATTTATCTTTTAGTAAGAATGCAATACCGCTTCCTTGCCGAGTTTTATAATCAATAGGATTGATGCTAATTGCCTTGGTCTTTATTAAAACCTGACCTCTGCCTGGTTGAGGTCTATTAATATTAGCCATAACCAGCTCACTAGTGGCGCCATATTTATTGATTATTATTGCTTTCATAATTCATTTTATCTTATTAGTTAACAGGATACTCTGAACACCAGTTGGGTGTTTCCCAAACTTTAACTGAAGCCAGTCTAAAATCAATTGGTGCCAATTGATTAACAGATAGGGTTAATTTCTTGAAGAAAAATCTTGCTAAATTTTCGGATATAGGTGCATAAGGTAATACAGCCACTTTGCCCACCTCCGATTTACCATACCAAGCATCACCTTGTGAGAATTTAGTACCTCCCAACATTTTATCTCGCATAGTTACCTCAAAGATTCGATCAATAATAGGATCATCAAAAGCTAAAATTAAGGCATGATCAAAATGGTTTTTTAATGTTACGTTTATTATATTCTTTATAATAGTCATATCAGTCGGTTTATCTTGATCACATGATAAGCATTTGACTTGCACTGTATAACGGTAACCACTCAAGTTTCCATCTTCCCCAACGGGCTCATTGGAAAATATAACATGGCGCGCGGCATTAAAATGGGTCTGATAGGATGTTTCGTGCATATCGTTTATTCCTGTATATGTTTGTCAACAGTCTGCATAAACTCAGAGAATAATGATTCTTTTTTCAGAAATTCACCACGTTTAATTATGGTAGTAAACACGGTACCTTCGGATTTAATCCCCCGCCAAAACATACAATGATGTTTGGCCTTTATGTAAACACACAAAGCAAGTGGTTTAACATGTTCCTCAATAAAATCAGCTATTAATATACCAGCTTGTTCTTGAATATGTGGGCGAGATGCTATCCACTCAATAATACGACTAAACTTTGACAATCCCAGTACAGTTTTATCATATACGATACCAATATAAACATGTCCGGTTATTGGTAAAAAATGATGGCTACATAATGTTTTAATTTCCATAGGACCGACACTACATATCTGTGTCTCTTTAGATTCATTAGGAAAAGCGGTCATGTCTGGTGCTGGATGAAAACGTCCGCTCAAGGCCTCATCAATATATACTTTCGCAATGCGCTCAGGTGTATTAATTAAATTTGGATCATTTTTAGTATCAAGAAGCATTACTTCAAACATTGCGGAAAATAATTCCTCAACACATTCTTTCATTATATCCAAGTCTTCTTTGCTTACATACTGATGAATATTTGAATTCGCATTAAAGTTCACTTTATTAGTTTTTAACTTATTGATAATTTTTTGTGTTCTTTGAAAGGACGGATCTTCTCTATTAATTAATAACATAATGGAATACATTCTCCTAAATGAATAATTTGAAAAACTTTTCGCATTGTATATCCATCTTTTTCTATTACAATAGAAAAAGTATAGCACCCCA
>NZ_JAKIKS010000269.1 GCF_023284005.1 Shewanella surugensis | reverse complement strand
CAAAAATAATGATAAACAAACAAGTTCAATGATGCGATAAGTACTGAAATTATCACGTTGCTCTAATAGTGAACGAATTTATGGTAATTTAATACTCAGGTACTTATTGTTGATATGGTTAAAATGGGATTAACCATACAAAATATTATAACCATACAAAATATTAGTATGGATTCCCTATGGTTATTAATTTCTATTCGGGTATTGTTAGCAAGGTTTTAACTTGGTTAATATTATGTAGCTAAATCTGTATCTTATGATCATGTGTAATATTAGCTGTAACAAGTATTAATAATTAATAACGTTTAAGTTATGGTTGTTGTTTTAGAAAAACAAGAACCAATAAGGTTTTGTATATTAAAAACAATTGGTTAGCGTTTTTTGTATAGTTAAGATGTCTAACTGATTTATATAACTTATATATTTTTATATTATGAGAGGTTAATGTAAGGTAATAGAGCATTAAGTAATTAAATATAATAAAAGAGGATGGTATGGGAGATATTGTTAAAGAAAAAATGTATGGAGGCTATTTTGTTTTAAAAAGTAATTACTGGGAAATCTTTGGCAATGAATATAAATCGGTCGTTGGCAGTGAACAAAAAATAAATATAGGATCCTTAACCGATATAAAGCTTGTGGCATCATTTGAGTTTAACATGGGGCCGAGAGTGGAAACCTCTGTTTGGCATAATGTTTATACGTTAAAAAATTGGAAGTTTATAGCTCAAGACGATGAATTTAAGGGCGAAGTTAATGCTATTGTTGCGAGTAAGCTGGATGTTTTGGCGAAGCAAACAAAAATCAATGCTGAGAACATTAACCTTTGCTCAGATACATTTGAGATATTTAATAATGAAATGAAGAGCATAAACAATAATATAGAACTAAACGGAAATACTTTGAGGAAGTGTGTAACTAAGGTTGATGATATTGAGGTTAATATTAATCAAACCGCTGTTAAAGTAAGTTCTATAGATGCACAAGTTGATGAGTTTGGGATCCGTATGTGCCGAGCAGGTATAGCATTAAATGATCTTAGTTCAGATATTAGTTCTTCAGATTTAGCTATACAAGAAGTGGGTTTAATCATGATGGGATAGCTTCATTCAGAGTAAGCCTATAATAGGCTATTTTAATTTACATGTTACCAGAGCCGTAAGAATGCGAAATGTAAGACTCATTCTTACAAAAAATCTTATTGTTAGACGTCAAAGCTAACGTTTTATTCAGTATCATTAATACGTTGGTTAATCGTTGCTTCGGAGCGATTTCCTGACATATCATAACTGATGAGTGTGGCAGTCACTTGGTTTGAAACGAGAATATCAGTGAGTAAAATATCAATACTGAAGCTACCTTGCTTTAATACTTGTGTTTTATATAGTGTGTTATTAACCGTTATGATGATCTTATCCCCTATTGAAAAGTGGTATTTAGCCATACCGGTGACGGTGATTTTTTTATTTGTTGATCCTGAGATGTGATCATGTTTGATGCTGATAGGCTGCAAGACAATGTCAATATACGGGCCGACTAACATAACTTGATAGTGTTTAATTTTACTAACACAGTATGGATAGCCTCGGTTATCATAAGCGTTAAAATGAACAGTTATATGGTTGCTTGTGGCAAGCTCAAAGCCTGGGATATCGATATCGAAACGGCCATTTTGTTCGAGGTAGGTTTGATATTGATTGCCTTGTATGTCAATTTTGATCTCGCCTTTGGGATCTATATCACCGAGGATATAACCTGTTACGTTAATATCATTGCTCGCTTCTAATATATTGATAATATTATTTGGAGTAATGTTATCTATAATTAATTCAGTATAAGGGATCGGGGCTGAACTTGAGTGATGTTGAATCGCGTTATTTTTTATTTGTGTATGACTGAGTTCATGGCCATTATTGAGTATTAATGAGAAGATTGAATCTTGATTAAATAATATCATTTCACCCGCATGAATATAATCAGTCGTATTCAGAGATAGAGTCCCCCCTTGAGAATCTTTAACCTTTAATGGCCCAGAGACCGATTTTACGATAGCACTTTGTTTAGTGATGAATATACTCATAGTTAAACACTCTCTTAACATACTGTTTGTAAAATAATTGATATGAAAATATTATTTTTTTTAACTTTATACATCAATAAGGGACAGCGATAAGCATAATAGGATTTATTAAATAAAAAAACCTTTTATTTGTCGCCAAATATGTCAATTGTTAATTGTTAAGCCTATGTTCAGTTATTTATTGAAAATAATTAAGGGATCCAGCGATCCAGGGCGGGAGCATACTTTGTCGGATAATTAACCAAAGAAAACTTTTGCCCTGTAATCATCGTCCCAACTCGCCTTTTTTAGCTTATTTCGCTGACTTGGCGCACCGC
>NZ_JAKIKS010000268.1 GCF_023284005.1 Shewanella surugensis | reverse complement strand
CCCGATAAGAGTGATCAGCACTATCATTGCGGCCGTGGTTGGTAAAAAGGACTACCCAGACGTATTTGGGCTCATGCCAGCTTAGTCAATCCCCCTCTGGTGAATACTTACCGCTTATCGTCTACGTTTTATGTTGCCTTCCCCTTCACCCAACAAGGTCAGCACTCTTAAGATGGATTTCGCAGCTCAATACTCGGCCTGTGGCTTCCCCTGTCAACGCTTAACTCGGGGTCTTGGCTGTTTGCTCAACCTCATTCCGAATAAAGAACAAGCAGAGGACTTTCACCTCCAATCTTCTACCGATTTATCTCGCCGCACTGGGTGTCTGAATTACGCTTTAAGCGCTTCTAACGTTAGAGACTAATGCTACGTCCTGTTGGAAAATATTCTAAGCGATCGCCAAGCACACCTTTTAAAATTTTATAGGCTTTCATTCCTGTGCAATGCCCTGTATACAACTTATCTATTGGGTAATTTAACATTAACTCACCAATCTCTTCGATCTGCTTCGAAGTTCCACCAATGCTATTAAATAACGGTAATCCGACTAAATGAAAACCACCAACAACAGCTTTGATTTTTGTATTTGGAAAATAATCAATTGCAGTATCTATCATATTAAGAACACCGCTATGAGCACAACCAGTAAACACGATAAGTCCATCATCTTCTTTTATGACTAACAATAATTCGTGATCAAATGTATCTGGTTTACAACAATCACCAGATTCAGTAAAAAGGTATTTATTACCTTTTGGTTTAGCATATTTATTACTTAAATCAGTAATAATGAAGATATTAGGTAATATCTCAGTCATTTGGTTAACAAAGGTAAAGCGACTAGCTGCTTTGGTAAGTAACTGTTTATTTATACCAACATTACTTTTAAAACCAAACGTTTTGAAAAAATAATTGGTTTCTTCGCATTCACGAAAATATACCTGAGCTTTCGAGTTATCGTCTAGAAAATGAGTAACACCATTACAATGATCATGATGACGATGTGAAATAACAGCGGCATCTACATCTTTAATATCAATGTTCAATAAAGCTGCATTATCACAAAAAGCCCTGCTGCTTCCTGCATCAAATAATATACTTTTCCCCATAGTACTCGCGTGGATAGATAGCCCCCTTTCTATTGCTAGGTCTGTTCGATTGTTCAATCTTGTATTATCAATCAAAGATGTAAGTATCATAAAATCAAATCACCTAAAAATACAAATTGGAGCCTTAGCGCTTAACGCCCTGCTCTAGGGAATCCCCAGATAATATAGCTTATTATCAATAACTAGACACGCATTATGTTATTTGATCTAATCAATTTCGCCAAAAAAAACCAGATAACAACACCATGTGCGATATTAAGATACTACATGAGTCACTGAGAAATCAATGCCCTACAATATACCAGAAACGCCTTAATTCTCTTATGGTTGCGACGGAGTCTTTACTCGACGGTAATCAACTCTCATTAACTGAGTTAGGCCGTAATATTCAGGGCAAAGTGCAGGCTAAGCACAATATCAAACGGATCGACCGATTACTTGGAAACCCACACTAGAGAGCCGACAGAATGGATATTTTTCGTTGGCATGCAAAACACCTTTGCGGTGCAAACCCTATGCCTATTGTGCTTGTTGATTGGGCTGATGTTCGAGAGCAACTCCGGTTAATGACACTCAGAGCCTCTATTTCAGTGCAAGGTCGTTCTGTCACTCTTTCATGAGCACACCTTTCTATTTGAAGACTATAACGCACCCAGAAGTCACAATGCATTTTTGGCAGAACTCGCGCAAATTCTGCCTGAAAAGTGCTGCCCTTTAATCGTCACTGATGCGGGATATAAAAATACCTGGTTTACGGAAGTGGCTCGTCATGGCTGGTTTTGGTTAGGTCGAGTACGCGGTGATGTGAGTTTTCAACACCATGGTCAAGCCAAATGGCAATCGAATAAATCGCTCTACTCAGTAGCAAACAGCCGAGCAAAGTATATCGACGCTGTATATCTTGCAAAGAAGAGCCCACTGAATTGCCATATCCATCTTTATAAAAGTCCTCCCAAAGGTCGAAAAGATAGCAGTTCCTCTAAAGCAGGTCGACATCACACCGCTCAAAAGAGTTATCGAGCAGGCAGCAAAGAGCCATGGTTATTAGCCACAAACCTACCTCCTGAGTCATTCACAGCAACTAAGGTAGTTCAGTTATACGCTAAACGAATGCAGATAGAAGAAAGCTTCAGAGACTTGAAAAGTCCTCAGTACGGAATGGGATTAAGACACTGTAAAAGCCGATGCCCTAGGGGGCGTTGACAATTACGCTAACCAAATCATAGAAGCAGCTAATTGAAGCGTCCCTAAATAGTACTTAGCCTTTCTCTCATAGCGCGTAGCCACTCTACGGAACTG
>NZ_JAKIKS010000267.1 GCF_023284005.1 Shewanella surugensis | reverse complement strand
GCCTTTTCCCACGAGCCAGTACCTTGATAATATAAAGACTCTGAAGTGCCAGCATAAATAACACCATCTACATCAGTAAAGCAATTCACTCTATCTTCATGGAAATTAGTGGCTTTATACCACTCCCCACCACTTTGGTAATAAATTCCATCAGAAGTACCTGCATTATAAGTACCATATAAATTGGCTATACAGTACACATCAACACCTGATGGAAAGTTTGTTGCGATCTTCCAACTACCACTTAAATAATAAATTGCCATTTTCATACCTTTGATTAAAATTGATTGTTTTATATTGTAACTATGAATTTAAGTGACTTTATAGACACCCTTAATTAGTGGCACTCCTACTATTTTCTTACTAAGCTTGATTGAAGGGCTGTAGAGGGAGCTTGTTATGCCACGTCCAAGAAGGTGCTTAATTAGTATTGAAGCTACGCCATATTATCATTGTTGTAGTCGTGTAGTACGGCGGGCGTATTTATGTGGAGATGATCACTATACAGGTAAGAATTACGATCATCGCCGTGGTTGGGTAGAATTTCAATTACTTAAATTAGCAGATATTTTTGCCATTGATGTTGCGGCGTTTGCAGTGATGAGCAATCATTTGCATGTGGTGCTTTATATTGATGTTAATAAAGCGAATGCTTGGTCAGATAGGGAAGTGATTGAACAGTGGCATCGATTATTTAATGGCACACAGATAACGCAACAGTTTGCTGAAGGTGAAGTGATTGAAGCACATCAAGTCACTCAATTAAAACATCAAATTGCGACATATCGTTCACGGCTAAGTGACATAAGCTGGTTTATGCGATGTTTGAATGAACCGATAGCACGACAAGCAAATATAGAAGATAATTGTACAGGTCACTTCTGGGAAGGCCGCTTTAAAAGCCAAGCCTTACTTGATGAAGCAGCAGTGTTAGCTTGTATGGCCTATGTTGAACTCAATCCTATTCGTGCCAATATGGCAAGTACACCAGAGAATTCCGAGCATACTAGCCTTAAACTACGTATTGAAGCTGCGTTAACGGGTAAGCAGCCTAAGCAGTTGTTGCCTTTTATTGGTAATGAGAAAAAACATCAACCCAAAGGTATTACTTTTGAATTAAAAAGCTACCTTGAACTTGTAGATGAAACAGGCCGAATTATTCGAGATGACAAGCGGGGGGCGATATCTTCGAATGCAGAGCAGATATTGAATAGACTCAATATACCCGTTGAAAATTGGCTAAAAATCATCACAGAGTTTGGGGCATTGTTTCATGGCCCTGTAGGTACGTTGCAAGAACTCAGTCGCTATTGTGAGCACTTAGATAAACGACGACGGCATTTTTCCAAATGTTGCCAGTATATGCCGCTAGGCTAGAGCCCAGCTTGTATTTCAAGACCAGAAAGCTCAATTAATCAACTGAGTCGGTACTTTACACTTCAAATTTCACTCATTCCGCTAATATCACTCATTTTTCAAGCTCAGCAGCAGGAATTATATTAAAAACAGTTTAAGCCATGATTTGATAGATGCTAAGCGTTGATTTCTGATGGGAATCTCGGTATGTTACTGATTAATAATGACTGGCTACCATTGTCTTGTTTAGGGGAGATCAGCACCAAAGTGAATGTCTTTTGGCCTGAAAGTGAGTTTGACGAGTGGCAGCAAGAAGGGCGTTGGTTAGTGGGTCGTAAAGGCGACAGCTACCTTGCCATATTTAGGGATTGCACTGACAAAGTGAATGATATTTATACTTGTAAAGGTGATAGAGGCCGACAAATGTGGGGCAGCTATGTCGGCAACGCCAATACCCATGGTAGTTACAGCGCGTTTGTTGATGCTATTCGTTCATCGAGTTATAAAGAAAGTTACACCTGGAATTGGAAACAGTGGCAATTTCAATATTATGGCCGCATCACCGTGGGGGATAAAAGCCTCAACTATACGTGGAAATAGCGCATGATACTTCGAAATAGAAAGCCTTTAGCTATAAGGAGCCTTCAGCTATAAAGGAGTCTTCAGCCAGTAAAGAGCCTCAACTATGCCTTAGTCATAACAGTCATACTTGAAAGAGCCGTTATCGCTTGGTGTGATAACGGCTCGATTTATTGGACATGTTAGCTTAAAACCAAAATCGAAAAGCCACGGGTATATTTCTTATTTGTATTCTGCTCCTTTTTACTTTCTGGTTTGGTCGTGACTATCGCTTTCCTCTCCCCATAAAACCATCTTAGACATTAGTAGTGATTAGCGGTAAAAACATACTTTTAATAGATATTTCAATTGCAAGTATATCCGTAATCGCTATTATCCAACCTCTTTCAAACTAGTCGTTAACACTTGTTGCAACTGGTTGGTTTATAATATTGACAGGAATAATGATGAAACCCTTGTGGAATGCTTTTTTGTTACT
>NZ_JAKIKS010000266.1 GCF_023284005.1 Shewanella surugensis | reverse complement strand
ACAGTTCCGTAGAGTGGCTACGCGCTATGAGAGAAAGGCTAAGTACTATTTAGGGACGCTTCAATTAGCTGCTTCTATGATTTGGTTAGCGTAATTGTCAACGCCCCCTAGCCAATTCAAGCAGAAATAATGAAATATTTATCCCGTTAATGACAGTTTGTGCCTTTTATCACCGCTCTAAACACAATATCGGTCCTCTAATCGCAACTAAACCGAGTTTACACTTGAGAAAAGCCGCCATCAAGGTAAGATGGACATCCAAATTTTTACACAAACATTTCGTTGGAGAACTAGGTAATAATGAGCATTACATCTGTCGCTTCTGTATTTAAGGGTGACTTTGCGATTGGATCGCAAATCACGGTACGCGGATGGGTAAGAACCCGTCGTGATTCTAAAGCTGGGATTTCATTTTTAGCTGTCTATGATGGTTCCTGTTTTGACCCTATTCAGGGTGTAGTGCCTAATAATTTAGTCAATTATAATGACGAAATTTTAAAATTAACGACCGGTTGCTCTGTCATCATGACAGGCGAAGTCGTTGACTCTCCGGGTAAAGGACAGTCTTTTGAATTACAGGTAACGAGCGTTGAAGTGGCAGGCTGGGTAGACGATCCTGATACGTATCCAATGGCGGCTAAACGCCACTCGATTGAACATTTACGCGAACTGGCCCACCTTCGTCCAAGAACCAATATAATTGGCGCTGTGGCTCGTGTGCGCAACTGCTTATCTCAAGCCATTCACCGTTTTTATCACGAACAAGGCTTTATTTGGGTATCAACGCCTCTCATTACCGCCTCTGATTGTGAAGGCGCAGGTGAAATGTTTAAAGTCTCCACCTTAGACTTTGAAAACATACCACGGGATGAGCACGGTAAAGTCGATTACAGTGAAGACTTTTTCGGTAAAGAATCTTTCTTAACCGTATCCGGTCAGTTAAATGGCGAAACTTATGCCAGTGCTTTGTCTAAAATTTATACTTTTGGGCCGACTTTTCGCGCCGAAAACTCAAACACCAGCCGTCACTTAGCCGAATTCTGGATGGTTGAGCCTGAAGTGGCCTTCGCCGATCTTGAAGATGCTGCTGCGCTTGCTGAAGCCATGCTAAAATATTGCTTTAAAGCGGTGTTGGATGAGCGTCGTGACGATCTTGAATTTTTCACGCAACGCGTTGACAAAACCGTACTAGAGCGTCTTGAATCCTTTGTGAGTAGTGATTTTGCGCAAGTGGATTATACCGACGCGATTGAAATTTTAAAGAATTGTAATAAAAAGTTTGAATTTGATGTTGAGTGGGGTATTGATCTCCATTCTGAGCATGAGCGCTACTTAGCCGAAGAGCATTTTAAGGCACCTGTTGTGGTCAAAAACTACCCGAAAGACATTAAAGCGTTTTACATGCGTTTAAATGATGACGGTAAAACCGTGGCGGCGATGGATGTGCTTGCACCCGGCATTGGTGAGATCATTGGCGGCGCACAACGTGAAGAGCGTTTAGACGTGCTGGATGCACGCCTTAGCGAGATGAACTTAGATCAAGAAGATTTCTGGTGGTATCGAGACCTTCGCCGTTATGGCACTGTACCTCACTCTGGCTTTGGTTTAGGTTTTGAGCGTTTAGTGTCTTATGTGACTGGCGTGGCCAATATTCGCGATGTGATCCCTTTCCCTCGCGCAGCAAAATCGGCTAATTTCTAAACCTTAATCACTGATGATTAAATGATAAAAAGTCGCTTTATTAGCGACTTTTTTGTTCCTGCTCAACAATAATAAGTGCATTAGTATCAAACCCAAGTGCTTTAAATTAGCTAATAAAATGCGCCAACACTTCAGGTGAAACTGTCGGCGTTCTCGATAATAGCCATAAATAAGAGAGGTCTGGGCTCAATACAAAGGCATTATTGATTGTTATATTGATTGTTTATTGATTAATTTGACTGCGGTTCCAAAGGCCATGATTTCCGCTGAGCCTTCCATTATTGAGCTGGTCGTAAAGCGCACCCCCACAACCGCATCCGCCCCTTTGGACTTCGCACTTTCAATTAAACGTTCAATCGCAGCGTTTCGCGACTCTGTCAGCATTTCTGTATAGCCACGAATTTCGCCACCAATAATGGTTTTTAACCCGGCCATAAAGTCTCGACCAATATGTTTCGATTGCACGATGTTGCCCATCACCACCCCTAACACTTCAACAATATCTTTATTGGGGATCGTTTCTGTTGTTGTGTATAGCATTTCATTTTCCTTAAAAATATCTATATATAAAGATAACACAGTCGTTTTTATCATAAAAAATCGATTTAACGCTAGGGGGCGTTGACAATTGGCCATGATTAGCTGATTAAGATACAATTTTTCTCTTTGAAATTCATATGTCTCGTAAAATGATTAGCGATAAGCAGTGGCGACGAATTCA
>NZ_JAKIKS010000265.1 GCF_023284005.1 Shewanella surugensis | reverse complement strand
TCGGGATCAATTAAAACTCGGAATGTAGATAGTGCCTTGGGCACGGACTTAAGCCCTTTTAGGGCGTCACCCAAATAAGCCTCCGGCTTTGCCGGAGGTAAGTTAACTGTTTTAATCCTTTTTTTAGGTGCGTTAGGTCAGCCTGAAGATGTGGTTGCCATGACACCGCCTTATCTTTTTTGGATTGCATTATCATTAATACCAACAGCGCCTGCGTTGGTATTGAAAAGTTTTACTGATGCGCAAAATGAACCATGGGTAGGTGTTAAGATATTACTTGATGCTGTATTATTAAATACCATATTGAATTATATACTCATATTTGGAAAGTTTGGTGCGCCAGAATTAGGCTTGTTGGGCGCGGGATTAGCAACTTTTATCGCAAGACTATTGGCTTTTATTGCTGTGTTTTCATATGTATTTCGGTCGAAGAAACTAGCTCGATATCGACCTGAAAAATGGATTAAACCGATAAGGATTACTCAGTTAATGAGCTTGTTGAAAATGTCATTAACTATTTCTGGTCAGGGGTTTATCATCAGTGGTGCATTTTCTATTACGGCTATACTGATGGGGGTCATAGGGACAATTGCGCTTGCTTCACATCAAATCGCACTTGTTTTTGCCATGACGGGAGCGATTATTCCCATGGGATTATCCATTGCGGTGAGCATTAGAATTGGGCATGTTTTAGGTGAAAAAAAACCATTAGAATGTTTAACGATATTTATTGGTGCACAAATTTTGGGGATTGTGTGTATGGGGGCGATTGCCGCTATTTTTATCTTTCACGGTAGAGAGTTTTTGACTTGGTTTTTTACCGACTTAGATCTTATTGATTTAACAACAAGATTGTTATGGGTCGTGGGGGGCTACTTAATTTTTGACTCGGTGCAATTAATTAGTATGGGGGCTTTACGGGGATACAAGGATATGTTTTTCCCCACGGTGTTTCTTTTTGGGGCTTTTTGGCTTGTGGCATTGCCATTGGGGGCTTTGTTGACTTTTTATTTTGGTTATGGTGATTCGAGTTTGTGGTTTGGTTTAGCATTAGGTTTCATTCTTTGTGCTATCACTTTGAGTATTCGTTTCATGTTTATATATCGTTCCTTCAATCTAACATCATAAAATTACTTATGATGTTAGATCAACTGAGTAAGGTACTCTTGGGTAACGCTTAACCATTCTAATTTTTGCGTCGTAGGATCAAGAGGTGCGGGGGATTTGATTGCTTTGGTGAGCAACAATTTAAAGCTTTTATTATCATCATAAACAAGCACATTTTTGAATTGATAAAAGTAGTCATTAGAAATATGTTTTGGAATGAGAACCCATTTTCCCATTGCAATGGCTTCAAGGGTTGTGGTGCAAAGCACTTCACTATAAGAGGGGTTGATGAAAATTTTATACCTTTGTAGGTCGTGAGCTGGATGAGTAATGGTGGAGTGAATATTTAAATTAACATTATTCTTATTGGCATACTGGATAATCTGTTGTTTGTTGTGACCGTTTCCGTAGCAATCTATAGTGAGGTTCAAATTGGCATAACTCATTAAGTCGATGAGTTCTTTAAAACCTTTTTCCCAAATGACCTTCCCTATAAAATAAACCGAGGTGTCAGGTTTAGATAAATGTAAGGTGCTGAAATACTCTTTTCTTACCCCATTAATAGGTAGTATCTCACCATTGTTAAAAGTTTTCTGGGTGACTTTAGATAGATGGATTATTCTATGGCAATATTTGTTCATTAAAAATGTCGTGTATAAACGTAATACATTTCTTACCCATTTAGGGTAGTGTTTGATTAAAAAATAGTCATAGTTAGTATGTATAACACCAATAATATTATTGGGATTAAACTTAAGTCTCTTAAATAATGTTAAAAGTAATAAACGTTCAGGCTCTTCGATGATTAATGTTTCACAAAAGGGAATTATTCGGTCTATTCTTTCTTTTGGGTATATAGATTGTAATCCTGAAAGGGTAATTAATCTTGCTTGATAAAATTCAATATTAATCAACTTACTGTCTTTTATTTCTTCGTTGATAAAACTGACTAGTTCAGATGTAGACTTGAATTCTTGATGATATAGCTGTTGTTGAGATTTTCTGTTTAGCCAGGGTAAAAGTAAAGTGACATTATTTTCCATTTTAGCTAAACAAATAGAGCGATATAAAGGGTTTATTGAAGTCCCTGTGCGCCATGGTAAGGAAGCGGTAGTGATGATATATATACTTTTTTTCATATCTTAATCTCAATTTGTTTCTAGTGAGATTATAGGCTACTTTCATAATAAGGTATCTTACTATTATATATACAGTGATAAAGCTATTGAAAATAAAGCTAAGTGATTAATAGTGAGTGATAATGATTAATTTAACGGCCATAATGATCCTAGATCTCAGCAATAAGCGACACACGTTTACCTGTTAAAAACTCATAAGGACTGAGAAAGTTTAACGCCTTTCTTGGCCTCATGTTAATTAAAAATTCAGCATTGGC
>NZ_JAKIKS010000264.1 GCF_023284005.1 Shewanella surugensis | reverse complement strand
ACAAACTCTTAGGGTCTCGCATAGGTTGCTCTCCTGTCTTTTGGTCGAGACTTGAGCCTACCTATACCGCGGTATAGGTGAAACCTATGCGAGTCACCCCGGCTCTGCCGGAGGTTTACCGTTTGTTAATTATTTAAGAAGCCTTTATTTATAAGGCTAAAGTTAGTTAAATTTTCAGTGATTCTAATGTGTCCAACTTGCAGGTTATTACGATACCACCTGAGTAGCATTTGAATACCCAAATAACTTAAATATAACGCGCCAACTATCTTTATAGCATAAGCAAGCATAGGGATTGATTGCATCAATTCCCCTAAACCAAAGGCTACGAGAAGTGTTTGCAAAACACCTGCGCTAAAGACACCAATAGATACCATAAACCCAGATTTGAAGCCTTTTGTAGAAGAAATAAGTGGAAATAAGAACTAAATCTGGGCCAGGTGAAATTGCTAGAAAGAAAATAGCAGTAAAAAATAAAGGTAAAATAGAAAAATCTATCATGCAAGTATCTCGATATTATTTAAGAGTGCTCACGCCCTAATAATGGGCAAAAAATTGTTGGCTAAAATGCTGAAGAACGAAAACAGCCAACTGTTTTTTTGTCCGTTTAAGCAACTTGTTATGCGAGTCCTAGAATAGCTTTCCAAGGTAGATTCCATGTAAATAAAGCTAAAATTAGTATAAATAGCGCTGCGCTCATTACGTAGAGCCAATTAAGGCAATTTTTTTGAAAATCATATCTTGTATCTAATTCTGACTGTATTTTTTTAATACTTTCGTATTATTCAGAATACTGATGCTTTAAACGTGTCATTTGACTTTGATACTCACTTTTTACAGCTGAAAGTGTATGTTTTTGGTTAGCTATAAGCATAAACATCATAATACTATAAATCGTAATTGAAATAGCTAATAAGAAGTTAGTCCAAAACGAAATGCCATCCACAACTGAACTCATTTTAAATGATGCTATTGCTAAAGATATTGGGATTCCTAGCATTTTAGTTTGAACAGATGAAAATATATCGTTTAGTTTTGTTAGATAGTCTCTCTTATTCTCTTCATACTCTTTTCTAACATCGTCAAAAGAGAATTCACTGACAAACAACTGGTAGTTTTCGTTAAACCTTTTGGAAAATTCACCAAAGTTTAGGAGTAAATAGTTTAATCTATCTTTCACTGGTATATTGATTAATAAGCCATACATAACTTCTTTGAATATGCTTATCTTTTGTTCCTTATGTGAATCATCTTTAAATAACGAGTCAACAATACTGTAGCCATCTAGTGCTTCATTTAAACTATCTGTAGTCAATATTATTGGGATGTCTAATCTAGACTTATGAAGAAAAACTAATTCATCAATTACTTTACTCGTGACTTTAGTAGAGTGATCGGCATTATCATTTAACAAATGCAAAAAACTACTAATATCGAAGAAGTGCTTTAGCTTCCCCTCTATTGAACCTGAAGGGAAGACGATTCCTTCTTGAAGTATTATGAAACTTTCAGGAGGGTACAACAAATTAGGTTTGAACGACAAAAAGTCAGC
Source organism: Shewanella surugensis (assembly GCF_023284005.1). Taxonomy (GTDB): domain Bacteria; phylum Pseudomonadota; class Gammaproteobacteria; order Enterobacterales; family Shewanellaceae; genus Shewanella; species Shewanella surugensis. The sequence continues at coordinate 959 of NZ_JAKIKS010000264.1, read as the reverse complement.
CCATTCATTGAATATGCTTAGATTTTTTTTCTTTAATTCTTCTGATGATAACTGTACCTTTACCATGTTACCTATGTTGGCAAATAAATCTGGTAACTCGATATACATTTCATTTAAAAAAAAAGATGAAATTGGGATGCCACTATCAATACAATCTGTTAATTGAACTATTGTATTTGAAGAGATTGTTACCAAAAACTCATAGCCTTCATCATTTTTATCAAATGAGAACTCTCGATTTAAATCCTTTAACTTTGTTAATAAAGTTAACTTATCCATTTTATGCTTCTTCTGTAGCCAGCTGTTCTTTTAGTTTAACCGGCACATCGGTTATTCGAATTTCTTGGTCATTTTCATTATAAAAAACACTAATATTTATTAGATCACTATCAAAGCTTAACGATAATTTTTTAGTCTTATCTGAGTAACGTGTAAGCCCTCTAAGAGCCGACTTTTCAATAGGAACTTCATTACTTAAGAAAAAAGGGTCATCTTGCGCTATTTCTAAAAAACGGCCATCTTCTTGAGGTGTAAAACTTGAATCAAGTAATTCTGATATTCGTTCTAAAAGTACAGGCTCCCCCTCATCTAACCATGTATTACAACGCTCAAATACAAATTGCTTAACATCTTCGGTTTTATCATCTGAAAAATCATTAACTGCACAATATTTCTTTGTAACCTGAACTAAGTTTTGAGTATTAGCACGCGCGCGAGTATATTCTTCACAGCCTACAAATTTTGCAAAGTATTCCGTTACATCTTTAGCTCCTCGCCCAATTCTAAATGCTATAAAGCGTGTTGATGTTCCAGATAACCATGCAGTGAGATTTATACGAGCTGCCATATGTAAGTGCTTAACTAAAAGTTATCGTATATTTTGACGGATAATTATCCATGATGTTTTTTACACTCTCTTTGAGTGCATCAAAAGTGATAAAATCATGGCAAGATAACCA
>NZ_JAKIKS010000263.1 GCF_023284005.1 Shewanella surugensis | reverse complement strand
GGCGATGAAGGACGTAGTAACTTGCGAAAAGCGTTGGCGAGCTAGTAACAAGCATTTGAGCTAACGATGTCCGAATGGGGAAACCCAGCAGCATAAGCTGTTATCACATACTGAATACATAGGTATGTGAGGCGAACCCGGGGAACTGAAACATCTAAGTACCCGGAGGAAAAGAAATCAATAGAGATCCCCCTAGTAGCGGCGAGCGAACGGGGGTTAGCCCTTAAGCGTAGAGGGTGTTAGTGGAATGTGTTGGAAAGCACAGCGGCACAGGGTGATAGCCCCGTACATGAAAACTAACTTTACGTGAAAACGAGTAGGACGGGACACGTGACATCTTGTCTGAACATGGGGGGACCATCCTCCAAGGCTAAATACTCCTGACTGACCGATAGTGAACCAGTACCGTGAGGGAAAGGCGAAAAGAACCCCTGTGAGGGGAGTGAAATAGAACCTGAAACCGTATACGTACAAGCAGTGGGAGCGGTACTTGAGACCGTGACTGCGTACCTTTTGTATAATGGGTCAGCGACTTACATTTTGTAGCGAGGTTAAGCGAATAGCGGAGCCGTAGGGAAACCGAGTGTTAACTGCGCGTTTAGTTGCAAGGTGTAGACCCGAAACCCGGTGATCTAGCCATGGGCAGGTTGAAGGTTGAGTAACATCAACTGGAGGACCGAACCGACTTATGTTGAAAAATGAGCGGATGACTTGTGGCTGGGGGTGAAAGGCCAATCAAACCGGGAGATATCTGGTTCTCCTCGAAAGCTATTTAGGTAGCGCCTCGAGCGAATACCATTGGGGGTAGAGCACTGTTAAGGCTAGGGGGTCATCCCGACTTACCAACCCTTTGCAAACTCCGAATACCAATGAGTACTACTCGGGAGACACACGGCGGGTGCTAACGTCCGTCGTGGAAAGGGAAACAACCCAGACCGTCAGCTAAGGTCCCAAAGTTATTGCTAAGTGGGAAACGATGTGGGAAGGCTTAGACAGCTAGGATGTTGGCTTAGAAGCAGCCATCATTTAAAGAAAGCGTAATAGCTCACTAGTCGAGTCGGCCTGCGCGGAAGATTTAACGGGGCTAAGCAATACACCGAAGCTACGGGTACTAGTGTTTACACTAGTGCGGTAGAGGAGCGTTCTGTAAGCCGTTGAAGGTGAAGGGGTAACCCACGCTGGAGGTATCAGAAGTGCGAATGCTGACATGAGTAACGATAAAGGGAGTGAAAAACTCCCTCGCCTTAGGAGTCGACTCACCCTGCCCTGATTAACATTGGACAGGAACCCTTGGTCTTTCGGCGAGGGAGTTTTTCACTCCCTTTATCGTTACTCATGTCAGCATTCGCACTTCTGATACCTCCAGCGTGGGTTACCCCTTCACCTTCAACGGCTTACAGAACGCTCCTCTACCGCACTAGTGTAAACACTAGTACCCGTAGCTTCGGTGTATTGCTTAGCCCCGTTAAATCTTCCGCGCAGGCCGACTCGACTAGTGAGCTATTACGCTTTCTTTAAATGATGGCTGCTTCTAAGCCAACATCCTAGCTGTCTAAGCCTTCCCACATCGTTTCCCACTTAGCAATAACTTTGGGACCTTAGCTGACGGTCTGGGTTGTTTCCCTTTCCACGACGGACGTTAGCACCCGCCGTGTGTCTCCCGAGTAGTACTCATTGGTATTCGGAGTTTGCAAAGGGTTGGTAAGTCGGGATGACCCCCTAGCCTTAACAGTGCTCTACCCCCAATGGTATTCGCTCGAGGCGCTACCTAAATAGCTTTCGAGGAGAACCAGATATCTCCCGGTTTGATTGGCCTTTCACCCCCAGCCACAAGTCATCCGCTCATTTTTCAACATAAGTCGGTTCGGTCCTCCAGTTGATGTTACTCAACCTTCAACCTGCCCATGGCTAGATCACCGGGTTTCGGGTCTACACCTTGCAACTAAACGCGCAGTTAACACTCGGTTTCCCTACGGCTCCGCTATTCGCTTAACCTCGCTACAAAATGTAAGTCGCTGACCCATTATACAAAAGGTACGCAGTCACGGTCTCAAGTACCGCTCCCACTGCTTGTACGTATACGGTTTCAGGTTCTATTTCACTCCCCTCACAGGGGTTCTTTTCGCCTTTCCCTCACGGTACTGGTTCACTATCGGTCAGTCAGGAGTATTTAGCCTTGGAGGATGGTCCCCCCATGTTCAGACAAGATGTCACGTGTCCCGTCCTACTCGTTTTCACGTAAAGTTAGTTTTCATGTACGGGGCTATCACCCTGTGCCGCTGTGCTTTCCAACACATTCCACTAACACCCTCTACGCTTAAGGGCTAACCCCCGTTCGCTCGCCGCTACTAGGGGGATCTCTATTGATTTCTTTTCCTCCGGGTACTTAGATGTTTCAGTTCCCCGGGTTCGCCTCACATACCTATGTATTCAGTATGTGATAACAGCTTATGCTGCTGGGTTTCCCCATTCGGACATCGTTAGCTCAAATGCTTGTTACTAGCTCGCCAACGCTTTTCGCAAGTTACTACGTCCTTCATCGCC
>NZ_JAKIKS010000262.1 GCF_023284005.1 Shewanella surugensis | reverse complement strand
GTTTGATGCAACTCTTGATACTGGCTACGAATATGATGAGCCAGCTGATTGGCGCGTTGATTCAGTTCATCATAAGTTAGCTCTGAGCCTTCAAATACCAGTGCAATATTATCTGGCGTTTTTTCGACTTGTTCTTCGAACAACTGCTGCAGCGTTTTATCTTGCGGATAAGGTGTGTCTGTTTGATTCCATATATGCAACAAGGTATGACGCTCATCCGTTGATAATAAAGATAAAGCTTGATGGCGCAAATAAGGCTGCTCACTCACTTGCCCAAATAGCTTTCGCATCTGCTGCAATAATCGCTCAGCTTGTCCTGCTTCGATAATACTTTGCTCATAGCTTATGTTAACCACTAATCTTTGAGGCTGTTCATAGGCGGTTATTGACAGTGGATAGTTCGTCTTTTCTACCGCTTGTCTAAAACAAAGCACATTCTGTTCATCATTTACAGGCACAGGATAATTTTCAAATACCAATAAACTTTGAAATAAACGCTCGCCATGTGTTTGAAGACTCGCCAGCGACACACTGCTGTGACTATTGAGTTCAGCGATACTGTTTTGAATTTGCTGCATGATATCAATGCAGGTTTCCTCATCCCGCCAATTCACCACTAAAGGCAAGGTATTGATGTACAGTCCAACACTCCTCTCTATACCTTCAACGGGGATATCTCGGCCCGAAACAGTGGTACCCACTATCGTTTGCTCATCTTGGGTATACACCTGTAACATCTTATGCCACACAAACTGCACCGCTACATTCAACGTAACGCCCTGTGTCTGACACATGACTTTCAATTGAGCTAACACCTCTCCCTCAAGACATAACTGCTGAGATTGGAGGGATGTCACTGTTTTAAGTGTGTCTACATCCACTTTTTGGCTGAGCAATGGCCTGATATCATTGGCGGCTTGCCAATGTTGGCGCTTATCATTCCAATAAGCTTGAATAATGGGTTGCTGCTGAGCATGCCAAGCTTGCGCTTGAAGATAGCTGGTTTCTTCTACCACACTCGGCTGCTGGCCTTCTAGCAGCGCTTGATAAGTGTCATACACAAATTGCCATAACACAGGCCCACTCCAACCATCACTGATGCTGTGATGTTCCGTCTTAATAATACTCCATAATTGTTGGTGATGTTTAATGAGCGTAAAGCGAATAAGGCCGGGCTGGGTTAAATCAAAACCTTGTACCCTATCTTGTTCTTGCAGGCTCATGATTTCAACTTCACGCTCAACCTCATTAAGATGGGTTAAATCCACGATATTAAAATGACGCTTATCGATGGAAGTCCCTTTAGTGATAATTTGCAGCGGCTCACCGTCCCAATCAAAGGCTAGGCGGAGCACAGGATAACGCTTTGAAGCTAAGCGCCAAGCCTCTTGATAGCAATCAATGTCTAATTGAGCTCGATAATCCAATAATAACTGCACACAATAAGCATCGTCTTCAGGGTAAGTAAGTGCATGCGCTATAAAACCTTGCTGTAAACTATTGGCGCTAAACAGCGTTTCAATGTCATACAGTGTTTGCAACCGATTGAGCCGCTCCAATGTTAGCCCTGTGACACTATAATCTGAAGGGGTAGCTATACCGCCCACTTGCGCTTGTCGAACCGCTTCTGAGACAACATCCGTTAATGCGTGTTTAAAGTGCTGAATGAATAACAGAGATTGAGCCTGAGATAATTGAGAGTCCACCTCAAAACATAAACAACCATCAATAATCGCCCCGTTGATATTCAACAGGTTATCATCGATATTATCAGCTGAAACCGACAAACCCGTCTCTTCAGCCGTTAACTGCCATATTGAGATGGCATCGGATGTGTCAATACTATTATCTGTTTGATTTAGTTGCCCTAGATAGTTAAAACTTACTGGTGGCAGATGGCCCACCTCCATCCCTAATGCACCAAAGCCTATGCCTTTATCTGGAATGGCACGTAAACGCTCTTTTGTATCGATGATGGTGGCACCTAATTCATCCTTAACATTCAGGGTAATGGGAAAAACAGTCGTAAACCAGCCGAGCGTATGAGAAGTATCAATACTATCATCGATGATTTCACGTCCATGCCCTTCTAAACTTATTGCTACCTGAGTATTCCCAAAAAGTGTCTTAAGGGAAATCGCTAATGCCGTTAACAGTAAATCATTAATTTCAGTATAATAGCCGCTCGGTGATTCATGCAGTAATTGCCTAGTCACTGCCTCTGACCATTGAACGGTATGATGTGATGGCTCACATGCGACAGGATAACGGCTCAGCTCAGCAAGCGATAATTGCTGCCTCCAATACTCAGTCTGGTTTTCATGCCCACAGCCATAATCAGCAACACTTTGCACCCATTGACGATAACTACTGCTTTTACGGTCAAGTTCTTTGCCCGTTAATAGCTGCTCCATGTCATCAGCTATGATGCGCCAAGACACAGCATCTACAATGAGATGATGCAAGATAAAGCACAGCCTTGCCGTACCATCCTCATAACCCTGTAAATGGACCACTTGCCACAACTTAGCCTCACCAATACGCAAGGAGGCTTGCAAA
>NZ_JAKIKS010000261.1 GCF_023284005.1 Shewanella surugensis | reverse complement strand
TGCTTCTGTATGTACTCACCAATTTTATGCTCTAATATAAAATCAGCTTTACCTACACCATCCATTGCTTTCAGTACCCCTTTTGAAAATCTTTTGTTCACGCCGCCTGTCGAAAAGTCATTATTACTGACTCCAGCAGTGTCGACTTCGACCAAATGGTCTGTCAAAGGGTTTGGCTTAAGGACTCCATGTAATAAATCTCTTGGGCAGCCTAATAGGCTTGCTAACTGCATACTTTGTTGCTCAGTTAGTCTTATCTTCTTCATAGGTTTTGAATCGATACAAAGCTCAGCAATATCACTTCCTCCCTCTAAGGACATATTAATCGTAAATAAAGCACGATTATGAGAAGAAGCGAGACTGGCTAATACCTGAAAAGCCTCAATACTGGCTAAGTTTATATCTCTATTTTCATCTGTATTTTGATGTATGATCTTATGCAGTTCAGTAAATGCCTCAGATCGATTATCCCAAGAAAAAAAATCTTTTATGAATTCCCATACAGTTCGAGTGGTGGCTTCACGACTATCGTCACTCAGTAATTTAGATAAACGCCCTTCACTTATTACAACATTTTCATGATTTGAAGTGCTTACACTTATAGTCATTTTAACTCCGTAATGTCTATGTGATTTTAACGGTAAGGAATTTGAAAGTTCTCTCTAAAGGACAGCCCCTTGCGATAACCCAAACCTGATCGGTTATCACCTCAGTCTTAATCTATCCGGTGGTTACTTTTTGATAGGGTTGGCTGATTATCATACTCAAACCCAAGTTGCAGACACACTCACCCCGTTAAACGTCCACCCGTTTTATTTATCTCTAATAATTCATTCGAAGAAATCACTAATGAATTATTAGAGAAAATAGTTGTACCAGATTTAAGTATTATTCCAGTCACTTTAATATATTAAGTAGTATTTGCCATACACTAAATTATAAAGTTAAGGTCATTTTGATGATATCAAAAAAACTACGATATGTAAGAAACTATAAGATAAAATTGACAGTATTTTCGTTTTGCGATTTTAATGAGTTTTCGCCCCGATTTACCATAATAGAGATTGGACGCACTTCACTAATATCCAATTGATAATATTACTTAAATTTGTTTGTTACCAGTGATAAATCGTTCTTATCACTGGTAGCACTCCTCACCAAACCCCAATGTTAAAACACCAGACATCCTACCAACTCAAACCTAATATTTACCAAGTTGAATGATAGTGAGGAAGATATACTGAAGAGCATATGGCATTCATGGCTAATCAAAGATTATGTTGTAAATAAAGGTGTCTCTGCTGATAACAAAAGCGCCCCAAGTAGCTTGAGTTATATTCAATCTACATTAGCCAACACTATTGAATAGTGACGCACTGGCCTAATAACACCCTCCCCCTTCATTTACTAAGAGTGGTGTTATTGAGCCACTCAATGATAAAGACATAGTCGTAAGTGCTTAACTAAAAGTTTATCAAGGTTGGATTTAGTCCTTTAAACAGCGCAAACCCATATGCTGTCTAGGTAATCGACATATCGCTCAAGGTTGAAAATTAAACAAAATACTGGATAACTTCAACTCAGGTACTTAATAAAGACCACTAGTGGTCTAATACAGCATGTTATAGGCAATGAAGACAGCCTATAACAACGATTAAAGTCCAATTTAAAAAGGTTTGAGATATGTATGCACAAATAGAGAAGCCAAAAGAGAATAAAAGTAGAGCGGTTGCTAATTCTGTAGTTCAGGGGAAAAGTAATGGGCGGCAAGGTTTTAGGTTTGTGGACAATAGATCAATAGCGAAAGTAAGAAAGGGAAGAGATGCCACATATAGACATGATGAAAACAGCTTAATTGTCCAAAGCATCAAACATCAACCAATGCCTACTTCTTTAGTGACACAAATGGTACCTAAAGGAAGAAATGAATATACTATAGTAGAAAAGTACTTCACTGAAAACAGAAATAAGATTTACGCGAAGAAGGACTACCCCGAATTATCAGCTCAGGCTAGAAACCTTCTTTATGCCTTAGGGGAGTACCCGAAGTTAACCGAACTAGATAATGACGACACTAATGTTAAAAAAATCAAAAGTTTACTTGAAGATGAGGAAGTACAAAAGGAATTGAAAAATGCGTGCATTGAAATTGATCAAGAAAGTGGTGCTGCTAGATGGAAAATAATGCTGCAACGATTGAGGAGTGGAACTGAGGATGAACTGATGGAATACGGGGGAGTAAAGGAACAGATATGGAGATTTGGAAGTAGAATAAATAAATGGGGGAAGCCAACAACGGTAGGCATCCAAGCTGGGATGCAGTATCTGATGTTTAATCCTATATCATCAGCTGCTTTTGGGGGGAGAGCTATATTGCAACAACTGAATCTACATATTACTAATGCTTTAAGTTTAGAAACGATAATGAAACACCCATTAGCGTACCAACGGATTACTACAGGAATTTCGTGAGCGTCCGGCGAACTACGCCTTGCTTAGATTAACATGCCAAGGTAAGAGACTATTGAGATCACAGTTGGGGGGAGATAGCTGTTCCAAGCAATGTTCGATGTA
>NZ_JAKIKS010000260.1 GCF_023284005.1 Shewanella surugensis | reverse complement strand
TATTGGTTTTTCATTTGAGAACCTTGGCCGATTTTGTGAGAGATTGAAGCTTATAGGCAGCTAACCCTCTTTTCTATACCAAAGTGTGTCGGTTATTATGGCAATCTAAGGGATATGTTGCACCATGCGCCCAATAAACACCTCCACATAAACACATCAATGCATTCATACTCTCGCCGCTTACTGCTATGTGACTGATAGTAATAGTCAACATGCCCACCGATAACATGGGTTATTCTTGACACACCTATTGGCGGTGAAGCTAAGTATTTAGTCAGGTATTTAAGTAAGCCACGATAATTTTTCGTCAGGACTTTTTTATCATTTCCAGGATGTGCATAGAACTCTTCAGTATCGCTGTTTTAAAAAGTTTTGCTAATACGCTTTCATCAGGCTTGGCGATGAGTCGATTGAGTATTCTACGCAGCAGCCATTCCCACTTATTATATTGACCCATTGAAAAAGTCCTTGAAAGGACTTTTTGTGCGTCATATAGACTGGACGATCTTTTATAATCGATTGAGACCATTTCCAGATAATCATCCGCACTCAATAGCGCTTCCAATGTTGCGGTGTTTTTCAAGATAGTTGGCTCTGAATATACTCATTGCTCAAAACCTAATCATGTGACGTCCTGTTCGACTGACCAATCAAACATTAACTCAACGGTATTCAATGGCGCTTCCTCTCTGCTTTATTAGCTTTATTAGCTGAATTATCTACATCCCCTTCTCTTTCAACCACAACGACTATAATGATCCTCTATCGGTAATGGTTTGATGTATCGAGATGTATTTGAAGATCGCATAGGAGAGAAAATGAGTTTTATTGATAGCCCCATTGAACAAATGACGGCCTTAACGGATGCTATGTTGGTAATTCTGGCGATCGCCTCAGCAATTTATATTCAACGCATATCACATAAAGATGAGTGGAAAGCCAAGCTTTGGGTTTGGGTTTTTTCGTTACTCGCAATTGCATCTCTTTTGGGGACCATTGTCCATGGTCTCGACATGCCTCAAATACTTTACCACTATCTGTGGTACCCACTTTTTGTGTCACTTTCCATGATGATCGTACTCTTTGTCATCGCGACCATCAATGACATTTGGGGAGAACAGACTTCTCGACGCATATTATTTATCATGCTAAGCATAGGGGCTGCGTGTAGTATTGTGTTTATTTGGAAGGAAACATTTTTAGTCTTTATTATTTACGAATTAGTAGGAATGAGCTTTGCCTTTGCAGGATATCTTTGGTTAGCTTATCGAGGTCTTCTCAAAGGTGCAGGGTTTATGGCCGCGGCTGTTTTTGTCACTATCATGGCAGCTGGCATACAAGCCAGTCAACAGCGACTATTTACATCAATTTTCTCACTTGATCATAATGGCGTTTTTCATCTAGTCCAAATGGTTGGCGTGATATTGTTCGTCTTAGGTCTACGAAAAGCATTACTTTATGAAAATGATTCTTCTGATAATAAAAAAGCAGAATAAATTTTTTTTGCGTTCATTGCTTTTGATTGTCACTGCAGCACTCCACGGCCTTCTTGAAGATATTATTGTGATTGATTATGATGATTAGTTAGGTACTAGCTCTGTGCCAACGCCGACATCTTGATTTCTTGATGCTCGATATTGACTGTTTTGGGATCAATCAGTGCCATAAAAGCTTGGCAATCAGGATGAGCCTTAAACTGCTCACAAGCATTTTTAGCACTAGCCAGACAGTCCCAATAAATCACATCAGTCCACAAAAGATAGCTTAACGAGCGATATTCAAAGCCCTCAAGCGTTGCAATGAAGGTTTGACTGCATTGGGTGGCGGTCACTAAATCAGCTTCCGTCGTACCAGGACGGACCGTAAAACACACGATTTCTATCACACTGTTCATTTTTCTTTCCTTGTATTGTTTATCATGTTTGCTATAAAAAGTTGTTACAAACAGCATACAAAAAAAGACTGTCAGGACCTGTCAGTAGTAGTCAATTTGTAGAGCTAAAAAAACGATAGCGAATGCCGATTAAGCATATTAATCTCGACTTCATCTGGCATACTTGCTTATGTAGCGTGACTGATTATTTTAATCTGTACGCAACACGACGAGACTCGCTTTTGGACAAAAACGTGTTAGTGCTTAGACTCTAAAGTACATGGCTCGCATTACAATAAGTATGGCGAAGTTCGACTTCTTTAAAAGCGGAGAAGGCATGATTGGTATCACCGACAGATGGATGCGAGTATTTCAAAGAAAATAATTTAACTACATACCTATTTGCGGGAAAGGTAAAGAGGTGCACATAAGGTTCAATTCTGAAGCTACTAAATTATAATCGCCTCAAAGAGCATGTCGAGTGAACAATATCAAAATTTAGATTGTTCCGATCTCTAAATTCAGTAATTCCAATGTGAGCGTCCGGCGAACTACGCCTTGCTTAGTTTAACGTGCCAGGGTAAGAGACTATTGAGGTCGCAGTTGGGAGAGGATAATTGTTCCAAACAGTGTGCGATATAATCTAAGGGGATTAAACCATTCGCTCTCGCCGTTTCTATGATGCTGTACAACATAGCACTCGCCTCTGCACCACGGTGGTTGTGGTTAAATAACCAGTTTTTACGACCAATCACA
>NZ_JAKIKS010000259.1 GCF_023284005.1 Shewanella surugensis | reverse complement strand
CATCGGGATCAATTAAAACTCGGAATGTAGATAGTGCCTTGGGCACGGACTTAAGCCCTTTTAGGGCGTCACCCAAATAAGCCTCCGGCTTTGCCGGAGGTAAGTTAACTACTTATGTTGATGATAGACTAGGTCATGATTTACGTTATGCTATTGATATTAATAAAATTAAAGGTGCGTTAGACTGGCAGCCTCAGACTGATTTTGAGTCAGGGCTTTTATTAACGATAAAGTGGTATCTCAATAATCAACCTTGGTGTGACGGTACACGCGATGACTCTTATGGGTTAAAGGAGTCTCAAACAAAAGTTCTGCTTGAGAGTCGGGCTATCAATTTATAATGAAAGGGATTATTTTAGCGGGCGGCTCTGGTACGCGCCTTTACCCATTAACACAGTTTATGTCAAAACAATTATTATTAGTTAATGATAAGCCAATGATTTTTTATCCGTTAGCATTATTAATGCAAATGGGCATAAAAGAGATCCTGATTATTACTACTCAGCAAGATGCTATTACTTTTCAGCAATTATTAGGGGATGGCTCTCGCTTTGGTATATCGTTAGATTACGCAGTACAACATAATCCCGAAGGGATCGCGCAAGCCTTTATTATTGGAGAGCCATTCATAGGTGATGATAATGTTTGTTTAATTTTGGGAGATAATTTTTTTTATGCTGATCCGTTTGACAATCCATTTAAAAAGCAGTTTTTAATCCAAGATATTCCCTTGTTGGGTGCCAAAGTATTTGGTTATCACTGTTAGTGATCCCGAGCATTACGGTGTGGCCGAAATCGATCAATGTCATCGTGTTATCGCAATAGATGAGAAGCCGAAGCAGCCTAAATCGAATGTGGCGATTACTGGACTTTATTGCTATGACAATCGTGTGATTGAGTTTGCTAAACAGGTGAAACCCTCCAAAAGAGGCGAGCTTGAAATTACCAGTATCAATCAGATGTATCTTGAACGTGAAGAGCTGACATTGGAGCTATTAAGTCCTGACATTAGCTGGTTTGATATGGGCACCCATGAGAAGTTAAACTCAGCATCCTTATTTATTAAGCAAGTCGAAGACAAAATAGGAAAAAGCTTAGTTTGCCTCGATGAAATAGTGAAGACTAATACTGGCTTTGATTACATCGCTACCAATAGTGAACAAGAAAGGTTAGATCCAAATATGACTCATCTAAAAGACGAAACAAGATTAATATTGGAATCTAGGCTTTTAGCAGTGAAGAGTCATAAGCCGATACAAAATAAGGTATCCATGTGCGAATATTAATTGTCGGTAAAAATGGACAATTAGGTCGCCATTTAGTTGAAAAATTGAACTGTCTCGCCGTGATATGTGCCGTTGACATTCAGGAGCTTGATATCAGCGATCAATTAGCCGTTAATAACAGAGTTCAACAAGATCAACCTGATATAATCATTAATGCCGCTGCATATACCGCGGTTGAGCAAGCAGATAATGAGGTAGAACAAGCTTTTAAAGTGAATAACGACGGCGTTAAATTTTTAGCGCAAGCGGCAAAGAATATTGGCGCTGTGATTATTCATATTTCGACTGACTATGTTTTTGATGGCAGTAAAATATTACCTTATTCTGAAATGGATGCAGCTTTACCCCAAAATGTTTATGGAAAGAGTAAATTGGCAGGCGAGGGAGAAGTCATTCAGATTTGCCCTGAGCATATTATTATTCGTACCGCTTGGCTTTTTAGTGAACAGTCGAATAACTTTGTCAGCACTATGCTCAAGTTAGGGCAAAAGCATAATGAACTGAGTATTGTGGACGATCAATGGGGCGGGCCGACTTATGCGGGCGATCTTGCTGATGCTATTGTTCACATTGTTGAGCAATTTAAACAAGCAGGAACAGTTGATTGGGGAGTCTATCATTTCTCTGGCTGGCCTCATGTCACTTGGTATCAGTTTGCTCAGATTATTTTTAATTATGCTTATGAACAAAAGATGATAAATAAAGTCCCTAAACTCTTGTCTATCTCAAGTAAAGCGTATCCTTCAAATGTGAACCGTCCTGTTAATTCAAGATTGAATTGTACTAAAATAAAAGAACGTTTTGGTATTGATATGGGCGATTGGGCAAAGGCATTACCACATGTTATTGAGCAACTTATCGATAAAGACCCAATGTAAACTTAGGCTGTAATAATGAAAGTGATTGATACCAAAATTGAAGAAGTGAAAATCATAGAGCCTACTGTTTTTGGAGACGAGCGGGGGGTTTTTCATGGAAACCTGGCAACAGCAAGTGTTTGATGAGCAAGTGGCTAAAAGGCAATTTGTACAGGATAATCATTCTCGTTCGGCTCAAGGCGTGCTTCGAGGCTTACATTATCAAACTGAAAAAACGCAAGCTAAATTGATTAGAGTCATTTTGGGTGAAGTCTTCGATGTCGCGGTGGATATGAGAAAACACTCTGCCACATTTGGGCAATGGGTTGGTGTTTATCCATCGAGCGATAATAAACGTCAATTGTGGGTGCCTGAGGGTTTTGCCCAGGGCGGGATCGCACTTTGTTAACAAAGATTGAATCTGCTGAATTACTGTGATCTAATCGCACCTCACTTTCTGAGAGGTAACCCAATGACCCTGATCGAACACCT
>NZ_JAKIKS010000258.1 GCF_023284005.1 Shewanella surugensis | reverse complement strand
TGGTTATCTTGCCATGATTTTATCACTTTTGATGCACTCAAAGAGAGTGTAAAAAACATCATGGATAATTATCCGTCAAAATATACGATAACTTTTAGTTAAGCACTTAAAAGTAGCACCTCAGTTTATTTTTTCTAGTTTTTCGATAAATAATTTAAATATGTGCATGTGTTTTTGTAAATATAAGCGGACATAGTCTATATCCTAGGTCCGAATAAATACTTATTTATTAAGTAAGCAACCAACAATAATCAAGACACCCAAAGTTATTTGACTGATTAATGACCATAAACTAGGCTTTGATGAGTGAATAAGTTATCAATGGATGGATTTATGCCGACAGCAAGGAAAGCGATAGTGAGTTTGGAAGATACTTCCTTTTATCATTGTGTGTCTCGCTGTGTTAGGCGGGCTTATTTGTGCGGTGTTGATGATTACACTGGTCAGTCTTATGAGCATCGACGGGGATGGGTTGAGGAGAGAATTCTTGAACTTGGGCAGGTATTTGCGATAGATATCTGTGCTTATGCCGTGATGTCGAATCATTTGCATTTAGTATTAAAAGTCGATATTTATGAGGCCAATGCTTGGACAGAACTTGAAGTTATTAATCGCTGGCACCAATTATTTAAAGGCTATGATATCACACAGAAATTTGTTCAAGGATTAGTGCTTGAAACTCATGAAACTATTGTATTATTAAAGACAGTTGCAGAATTCCGTAGCCGCTTAAGTGATATTAGTTGGTTTATGCGGGCATTAAACGAGCCGATAGCGAGAAAAGCGAATAAAGAAGATAAATGCAGTGGTCGATTTTGGGAGGGACGCTTCAAATCTCAGGCGCTACTTGATGAGGCTGCTATTCTTGCTTGTATGGCTTATGTGGACTTAAACCCCATCCGCGCCAAAATAGCTAAAACTCCTGAACATTCAGACTTTACGAGTATCAAAAGGCGAATAAAAGCAGCGCTTAAAGGTGAGCAGCCAACAGAATTACTTGATTTTGTAGGTAATGAAACTCGAGAGAAGGCGAAAGGTTTGTTGTTTCATCTAAAAAATTATTTACAGTTAGTGGATGAAACAGGGCGGATTATTCGAGATGATAAGCGCGGTGCTATCAGTGAGTCTGCGATGCCGATTTTAAATCGACTCAATATTCCTCAAGAGAATTGGTTGCAGCTGACGACTGAGTTTTCTCGACTTTTTAAAGGTCCTGTCGGCAGGTTACAAGAATTAAATGCTTACTGTGAGCATTTAGCACGTAAACGGAGGCAAGGAGCGGCTAATTGTCGCCGCTGGTTGAATAGTGCTTAGTTGATGTTGAGCAGTGGATGTCGATACAAGAAATTAATGATGGATGTCTTGAATCTTGTGCTGGTGTAAGAAAGGCATTTGGGCAAATCTATTTAAAGAATTAACAAAAGATAAAGACAGTGAATAGTCCGAGTTCATCAACATGGTGTACCAAAAAAAATGAACAGGATATCGACGCAGTAGGAAAGTATCGTGGTGGTTTAACGACAAAAATTCATGCGACAGTAGATGCATTAGGTAATCCCATCAGGCTTATATTGACTGCTGGACAAGCTTCAGAATACGGTCAAGCAAATGCATTAATTGAAGGTTTTAACCCTCAGTATGTTTTAGCTGATAGGGGTTATGACTCAGATAATTTTGTTAAAGCCATTGAAAATAAAGGGGCTGTAGCCGTTATCCCCTCTCCCCTCTCGTAGAGGAAGAAAAGAACCTCGAATTCATGATACCGAGTTATATAAAGAGCGAAACCTTGTAGAACGATTATTTCAAAAATTGAAACAGTTCCGTAGAGTGGCTACGCGCTATGAGAGAAAGGCTAAGCATTATTTAGGGACGCTTCACTTAGCTGCATCTATGATTTGCTTAGCGTAATTGTCAACGCCCCCTAGTGTTCTTTTTAATTCTTTTAAAGACTTGAGTACCTTTTGGCAGATTGTATGCTAAAAAGCTGTTTTATGTATAACGAATAGTACTAATTACGGCCCTTCTTAAGAACAATACCGTATTAGGAAGTTCCAGCATTAAAAATCGCTCCTACACCATCAATACACCGCACATCATCATTTGAAGGGAAATTTTCAGACTTATTCCACCTTCCACCACCTTGGTAATATAAACCATCTGAAGTACCAGCCATTCCAGCAGTAAAGCAATATACATCATGATTCCCAAAGTTCGTGGATTTTTGCCAATCATTGCCACTTAGATAAAATATGCCGTCACTAGTGCCCGCATTCCAAGCACCATTTACAAATTCAATACAGTAAACGTCCAGATCATGGAAAGCACTATTTCCGAAATGATTATCTTTATCCCAATAATTTCCAACTAAACGATAAATCCCGTTGTTTGTACCTGCAAACAAACTACCTTCTATGTTTGTAAGGCAATAGATTTTATATCCACTAAGGCTATGGCTAGGATTAGAACCAGCACCTAAATGATCAACCCAACCAACGGAGGTTTTTATCAGTATTCGTCTATCGCCCCCAGCAAAGAGCTATAGTCGTTTCTGGTGTATGAGGATAAAGCATTGCGATGTAACCTGTTAATTGATCTTGGCCGATCAACAATTAACAAAAGGAACATCGCAATGACTAAAAATG
>NZ_JAKIKS010000257.1 GCF_023284005.1 Shewanella surugensis | reverse complement strand
GATTCTTTTCCCGTCCAATGGACTTTGTTACATTGTCAGACTCGCTTCTTTATTCAGAGTCATAGGGTCATCTGGTGATACAGATGGTTCACTCATAAGCGGTGAACAGCGCTTCATACGACTTCACGTCGCACTAACATAATAATGATTGGACGCATAACGACTTTGGATTTCGAGGAAAAAGAGTAGGATAAGCTCTGAAATGAACACTTATCTTAGCAAAAAAATCTCTAAAACGGAATGCCAATAGTTAGTGGATTTCACCACTATTAAGGTTCAGGTAAAAATAGCACTTAAAACCCTGAAATTGTCGCTGAAAGCACAGTATAAATTTATAGTACTTTACATAGACAAAATTAGTCTCTCTAACTTAAAAAGAGTAGCTAAAGATAAAATTTTAGGTACGATTTGTATGTGTATAATTTAATGTCAGGTGAAATTTTGGATTTACTGCTAGCTGGAAATTTAGAACTAAATGTTCGAGTTACCGAAGGTGAGTACTGTAAACTTGAAATTAAGCACGGAAAGGTTCCAGCGCTATCTCATGTTAGCAACCATTTGTATTTTTATGAAAATAATTCAGATATTGTTCAGGTAGAAGGGTTTACCGAACAGCTAGCTCCAAAGTATCTTTTGTCTGGTGCAATTGATTCTGGAACTCACCTATTTAAGTTGTTTCGATATGTATATTCAGGTAAAGCAGAAATAACCAAATTAAAAAAAGTGTATTTCACGCTTCCTGAATTAGCACCGTATTTCAACAATGAAATTTCAAGAAATTTAGAGCAAAATGGTGACCTGAGTGGAAATATCACCATTGAGCCAATGGATGCCACAGTATTCAAAGATGATCAAGTTATCAAAGTTGGGTTGAAGCAATACTATCGATTATCTAACAATGATGGTTTTAAGTTCACAAACTCCATAATTCTGTTTTTTGAATTTGAAAAACTCATAACTTTCAGTGAAATAGAAAAGTACTTATATAAGTCAAAAAACCTTTTCACATGGATTACGGGTTTTCCAATAACAGTTTCCAAAATAGAAGTGTCGGATGGCGACAATAATGGAACGTTATACATTCCAACAGTAAAAAATACTTCTGAACATGATCTATCATACCCAAACAGCTTCATGCTGTCAGGACCATTGAGGAAACATTTCAAAATAATTTGTGAGTCATATTTCGTAAAAAATGAGTTTGAATTTGAGGAGATCTGGTCAAGAACAATAAATCTATACAATATCAATGGAATTTTAGAATATGAAACCATGCTTTATACAGCTATTCTCGATAAGTATTGCAGCTACAAAGTAAACAAACTGAACCTTGATAGTATGCTTGATGAAGATGAGTATGCCAAGCTAATGGGTAAACTTTCAGCCTTGATATCTAGCGATACAGAGCTTGTCAAAGCTTTTTCAAAAGGCATTCAAACTGATTTGAGTAATATGGCAGTGCTTAGGGAAGCCATACCTAATCGTTCTACTGCAACCTTCAAACAAAAAGTTAAGAAGTACCTAAGATGCATAGGTAAGAACGTTACAGAAGTGTTTTTTTCGAATGATGACCTGCATTTGATTAAAGGGATCAGAGATAGGGCTGCTCATGGTGAAGTTGAGCAACTCTCTACAGACACAGTAAGTAACATATATTGGAAGTTAAGAATGTTGGTTACCTACCTAATTTACAGAGACTTAGGTTTATCTGACAATGATTTTCTAGAAGTCATATCTTTTACACTCAATCCATTAGTTTTGAACTGTAATATAGATAAGTTTAAACTGGATACCAAGCTACAAAAGGGAATAGTTCTACCTGTTTCAGAATCCGTATTTAGTGAACTATCCTCGTCTAAACAGATGCCGTTTTGTTCTTACTCGGAATCAAAATCTTTACGAAATTAATAAAGAATACACAGATAATTTGTCGAAATATTTTAGTGTTGAAAACTCTACTGATAGGAAAATAAATCGCCTAGATGAGTACGTACAAACCTTGCTAGATAATTCTAAGCTCGAAGCTAAATATACTGGTAATGCATACGTCACGTATAATAGAAAAAACCACAAATTACACAGTGTAATCCTTGTTGACACCCCTAAAAAATTAAATGAATACAATATTTTATAAAGGTGTATATTTAATTCTGTGTGAACAATGAGCATACCCCTAATAGGGATGGGCGAAAACCACAATATTATCATTGTCACGCATTAATAAGGCTCTATTTGCGCGGCTGTGCGTGAAACCTGAGAATATTGCAGGGTGATTGCTCGTTAGAATTTAAGTAGAAGCGAATTTTGATGCTTTGGCTATCGTAGAGCGGCTGCATTTTAGGAGATTTTGCACTTGGGACCAACTTTTACCCTCACTGATCAATAGTCGAATATTCTCTCTAAGTTCGTGATCAGGTTGTCTTCCCTGGTACTTACCTAAAGCTTTGGCTTTTGATATCCCCTGAGCCTGACGCTTACGCCTTGTTTCGTAATCATCCCGAGCCATAGCAGCGGCAAGGTCAATCATAAATTCAGTGAGTACCTTAGCTATCATGCTGTTTGGCTCCGTTGCAAAGTTGGCTACTTGAGCCACACTCATTAAAAATAACCTCATCGGATCCATTATGTCAGACTTCAAAGGCCGACACTTTACTGGCGACATTATTCTCTGGGCTGTACGTTGGTACTGCAAATA
>NZ_JAKIKS010000256.1 GCF_023284005.1 Shewanella surugensis | reverse complement strand
ACCCACTCTTCATGAGAACGCTTAGTCATATTAACTCCTGATATCATAGTCAGGGGTTAACATAAGGGATCGATGAACACGGTTGAAGATGTACTTGCTCGGACGGTTACAGTTGAGAAGCAGATTTCAGAAATTGAACCAGTGATAATGGAGCCTTATCACTGGTAGAGGATGATTAAAAATATGCTACTTTTTTATTTAATTACTTTGATTATTAGCCCAATATATTCGAGCTGAACCTTGTTCTAACTGTAAGTGTGCCATGTAATTGTGATTCATTTCTAAACCTACATTTGCTTCTCTTGCAATAACTTCCCCATTTTGTCTTTGCATTTGTTGCTCAACATTGTCTCGGACAGCCCTATTAATATCATTTTCATGGTCACTGTAGTCATTTACTCTTACCTCATCTATGAGCTCATTACTAATGTAAGCATTTTCTTTGGCAATGTATTTTGCGGCTTCACTGGAGTTACTAAAAAGTTTTAAATACATTCCATTGATACCATCTTCTGGTTTTCCATGGCTGTTTATTATCGCAATTTGACCATTGCTTCTTTTTATAATTCCCCAACTTTGTGGACCATTTTGAAGGAAGCCTATAGAACCACCTTCTTTTTGATCTATTTTACCTTTAATATATTTTTCTCTAGTGAGGTATTGAGTTGTAATATTAATATCTAGACCATTATGCTGTGCAACTTCGGAGTAATCTGCCGAATACCCCCCGCCTTGATATTCTTTGGCAGAATCCAATGCCGTATTCAACATATTTTGACAGAGAGTTTTATCATTAAAAAGGTTTTCTCGTAAATGTGGGGCCATACCGAGGAAGTTTTTGATAAATGTACCAGTGATGAATGCACAAGCAGCAGGGCCGTTTGCTGCATATTGACTCCGATCTATACTGACAATATCTCCTGCTTGTATTGGTATTTGTACTTGTTCAATTGGGTTGCGGCTTAATTTCGACGCAAGAAAATGCTCATTAAATGGTTGTTCATTGTGATATAATAATTCATCTTCTTGTTCAAACGCTAAACTTAATGCTAGTGCGACATCATTAAACGTATCTAGTTGCTCCGAATGCTGTACTTGTTTTATTTTAATGTTATTAATATAAAAACTCGTTGTTCCATTCTCTGTTGTTTGCTGTATTTTATGTAGCATTGTGTCAGCTACATAACTCTTTAATTGACTCCATGCAGTTTCACATTCAACACTATTATTACTCGTATAAAGAGATTTCAGTGCTAATTTAGCTTCTACTCTGTGAGTGCCACAAATCCAATCTTTAATCGTATCCCATGCTTTATCAAATCCGCCATATTCTTTGACACTACCTTCGTCTACATTAATATTTACGTCATGACTACTAATGTAATTAGTCATTTTAATATTGATTGCTTCTGTCATTTATAAGTCATTTTTTGGATTAAATATTTTATGAGAGAGATAATATTAAAGTAAATTTTATTTATATATCAAAAATCAGTAAATTTACCAATATTAGCCAATATTAGCCAATATTAGCCAATATTAGCCAATATTGTCGAGTAGGCGGTACTTGTTACCAAGTACCGCCCCTCTAGGCCCAGTTCCCTCGAAGCTGTATTTTCGGACATCTGGTAATTTTAAAGGTTTGTTCCGAAACTTAAAACATCCGGAACGATTTATTTAAGCTATAAATTCATATACTTAAATATACCGTTAATCTGTACCGTTTTAATCGTATTAAATGGAAACTAATAAAACTCAATATTTATAGTAAAAGATGTCATTGTAAAAACCTACTTATCAATGACTTAACCAAACATGTCCGTTTTTACAGCTTCGAGGGAACTGGGCCTAGTCGAGCAAAAAAACGAGCTTCGTGTTTTCCATTCGGATAAACGACAATTATGCATATGCTTGTCATATGTCTGATTGTAGGGTACACTTGTCATATGTTAAGCATATGCGCAATAAGGTGAAACAATGAGAACAGTTTCAATATTTAAAAATGGTAAAAACCAAGCGGTTCGTTTACCTAAAGATTTTGAGTTTGACGGAGTAAGCGAACTTGAAATCCACAGGGAAGGTGATGTCATCACCTTGCAACCTGTGCGACCTGATTGGATATCATTTAAAGACGTTGATAAGGCAGATAGTGACTTTTTATCTGAGCGGGAAGATGTGATTGCAGACGAAGGGCGATTTAATTTTGAGTAAAAAAATCCACTATATGTTAGATACATGTATTTGTTCGTTTATTATGCGTGAGAACCCCGTTAGTGTGCTGAAAAAGCTACAATCTGTAGTCAGTAAGCAGCATAGAGTCGTCATTTCAGCGATCACTTACCAAGAGATGCTATATGGTTTACTGGGTAAGAAAGCTTCACCGAAACATGCTGTATTGGTCAATGAGTTTTTGAAACGTGTTGATGCTATTTTGCCTTGGGATAAAGAGGCGGTAGATGCCACTATCGACGTTAAGAAACAATTGATGTCAAAGGGAACGCCGATTGGTGGCAATGATACAGCTATTGCTGGTCATGCCATAGCGACAGAGTGTGTATTAGTGACCAACAATACTCGTGAGTTTAAGAGGGTAGAAAGGCTTAATTATGAAGATTGGGTGCATTAAGTCATAAACGCTACCAGTGATAAATACGGATTATCGCGGGTAGGGATGAATAATACTACCAATTATTTTGTTACCATTTTTGCAGCTTCCATAACTTTAAAAGGTGCATAAAATTGAGGGT
>NZ_JAKIKS010000255.1 GCF_023284005.1 Shewanella surugensis | reverse complement strand
ACATACGAAACCAAGAAAAAAATGACATTCATCGGGATCAATTAAAACTCGGAATGTAGATAGTGCCTTGGGCACGGACTTAAGCCCTTTTAGGGCGTCACCCAAATAAGCATCCGGCTTTGCCGGAGGTAAGTTAACTAATGAAAAGTAAGGTTAATTTCGAGGCGATGGGCGCAAAACCCCGTTTAGAAAGAATATGCACATCATGATTACTGAAAACACTGCAGCCAAAAGATTATTTATCATCCAGAATGACGTTTCTAATGTTCCATAGTTCCATTGTAGATGAAAATCAATTATAAAATAATATATATTTACAATGAACAGTGCTGTTAACGATACAAATATAATTAGTTTTATTTCCCAATTAATAAGCTGTGGGATAAAATATATAAAAAATATATAAAAACCAAACAAGACTTCATATGTATTTACAGCGGTCATCCAGACAGTAAGAGTGTCTATAGGATTCATATAGAGATATATTATGTTTAAGTATAACCCATATACATTAACAGCCGTTACTAGGGAAATGAATAGTAAAATTAATGCCTTATATTTTTTTAAAGAAAAAACAGGCACAAGCGTCTCCAAAAATAGTGTTCAAGACCATAATTGGTCAGTCGTTCATTATTAATATGGTAGCAGTTTTAATAAGCCTTTCCCTATATAACTATTTTATATTTCACGAATATATACAATTAGGTAGTTAAAGAACAAAATAGGGTAGATCACGCGCTGTCGTGATCTTACCCCCAAGTGTTGAATGAACCAGTGATAATGAGCCTTATCACTGGTAGAGTTCATGTGGTTTATCAGGATAATCAGAATTTGTTTTGAACATCAATTTAACTATGGGTATCTTAGTTAATACTCTGCTGCTTTTCGATGTGATGGCGTTTTGATTCATTGAATTTATTTGGCATGAAAACTCAAATTTAGAGAGGTACCATGCCATTTTACCTTAACTTGCACCAAAACCTATAACGGTTCAATTACTGAGCGGTGCAACAAGCCCACTTTTCGTACCGTTGGAGCTCGTACCCCGTTTCCAACTAAAATTCAGTTAAATATGGCATAAATGGCTTTGGCGCTCGCTTCTAAGTCTTCAATACTATATTTTTGCTCAACACCGGTATCTAAAATAGTTTCACCAGCCGATAGCCAATCTAGTGCTGATTGGGCGATGATTTGCTGACCCGGAGAAGCTAGGTGCTCAGTGTTCCAAAATAGGTAAGGATCACCATTGCTGTTAAGGCAATCAGTAGCACTGCCGAGTGGGATAATTGTGACTACAGTGCTGTCATCACCGCAAGTATTGGCAAAAGTAGTACTATAGTCGTCACTAAAGGCAAGTGTTTCCATATTGTCGTAGAGGTTATCTAAATAATAGAAGTACCATTTAGGATTAGATTCAGAGAACATAAAGGCATATTCAGAGGCCGTTAGATAGGTGAGTAGCTTAACTCGTTCATTATACACCTTAATGAGTTCACCTAATGATTCTGCAAGTACTTTGAGTTTTTCAGGGGGTAGAGTGATCCCCTGAGCGGCAAAGTAATAATTAAAGTCAGGGATAATACCGAGGTTAAATTGAGGGAACATGATGATGTTACCCTTTTCTTGTCCTTGTGAGTTAAGTCCACTGAGCATTGTTTGCACTGCAGAATCTGAGGTGCCTATCATATATTCAGGGATTGTCGTCCAGATAGACTCTATGAAAGTGTCAAAGTCAATTTTTCCTTCTATCCACTCAAAAAAAACAGCAGAAAGATCGTTGGCTCCGCTGTAAAAGACATATAAGGTATCTTTGTCAACGATATTATAATCGGCTTCTAGATTTGGTAGAAAGAGTTCTGTTACTTGTTGATAAAGCGTCGGAACGGCTACTGTTTTTTCTAAAGCATAACTATCAGCGGCTGATATAGGCGGAATGCCATCATCTAATATCTGGGAAGAACGATAGGTTGCTTGTAAAGCATATATCTCTTTTCCATCACTACAAGATCTATCTGACAATGCTGTGTGGTCATCATTATAACAGCCAGTCGGTCGTGATAAGGCACCATACCAAGCATAGTTAATAGATAGTTTATCAATGCCATTGCCTTCAGCAGTATAAGCGACCCAAGAAGAAAGTTCGATAGTGTCAAATAAAGTATAGTTATTACTTAATCCGTTATAGGTTAAATACTGTAACCAGCCAACAGAGCTTGCTTCTCGATCATAGCAGCTCGCATCATCTACATTATCATCGCTTGATGCGGTGCAAATACTTTGCGTGTCGCTGGATAAATTAATGATATTGTAGTGAGTACTTATTTCTGGAAATGTGAGTGTACCGGGACTGATTGGGGAAAAAAGCGTGCTGGTAATGGGCTCTGAAACCGAATTGTAAAGATTGCCTGAGATCCCATAAGGGGAGATAGAACCGCTATCATGATTATAATAAAGGCTTTGTGGAAAGTTATTCATGTCACTTTGGCTATCACCAAAGACCATGATATTTGAAAATGTAGTTGTTTTATAATCATCGTCTGAGCATGCTGACAGTAGTGTTATAAGAGAAATACAACAAATATATATCAATGTTTTTATACGCATTTATCACCTCAGTTGATCGTGAATAAGATAAGTATAGGTAGACTGAGTATAAGTGCTTAACTAAAAGTTATCGTATATTTTGATGGATAGTTGTCCATGATATTTTTTACACTCTCTTTGAGTGCATCAAAAGTGATAAAGTCATGGCAAGATAACCA
>NZ_JAKIKS010000254.1 GCF_023284005.1 Shewanella surugensis | reverse complement strand
CGCTAATATTACTCATTTTTCCAGATCAGCAGCAGGCATTACGTTAAAAACAGTCAGATCATGATTTGATAAATGCTGAGCGTTGATATCGGGTAAAAATCTCAGTATGTTACTGATTACTAATGGCTGGCTATGACTATCTTTGACTATCAGTGGGACGCTAAATATCCTAATATTTCGGTATCTTGGAACCGACATTGGGCTAATCTTAATACGTTATTTAATTACCCTCAAGACATCCGAAAAGCCATTTATACAACTAATGCAATTGAGTCATTAAACAGTGTGATCAGGAAGGCTATCAAAAATCGTAAGCTCTTCCCAAATGATGACTCAGCTAAGAAAGTTGTTTACCTGGCAATTATGCAAGCTTCTACGAAATGGACGATGCCGATTAGAAACTGGAAACCAGCATTAAATCGTTTTATTATCGAGTTTGAAGATCGAATAGCAGACTACATATAAACTAGGTGGTTACACAGAATCTGCTACAGGGTCGGATACAGTGACACTTTTGTATTGTGAACCGTTATTCAGCTATTCTGTTATCATTGCTGAGTTGGAGTCAAACAGGGCGTCGGCTTGCATACATTTTCCCTGCTGCCAAGTGGTTTGCAATTGCTGTTTAAAAAGGGTAATTTCATTTTGTTGTACTAATAGCGCTTTGATTAACTGTTTAACTTCAAGTAATCGCACATCAAGTTGCTGTAACACTTTATCGTGATCCAATCCTTTTGCTGGTTCACTATGCGCTAATACCGTGAGAATATCTTCTAAGCTAAAACCCAACCGTTTTGCACATTGAATCGTTGCGAGTCGCTGAACGCTCTCATTATTATAATGACGATAACCATTCACATTTCGACTTGCCTTAGGCAGTAAACCTTTGGTTTCATAAAACCGAATTGTGTGTGCTGCCACGCCACTTAATTTTGCGAGTTCACCAATTTTCATTCGTCCTCCTTTTACCCCATCGGCACTATTGACATTAAAGTTAACTTTAAGCTTATACTTTTTAAAAATCCACTGATATCGAGCGTTATAAATGAATCATACTGTATTTAACCCCCTTACGTTACCGAATGGCACCATACTGCCCAATCGTTTAGCAAAAGCGGCAATGGAAGAGAATATGGCGGCAACGGCGCACTTACCTGGTGAGCATATTTGTCAGCTATATCATACTTGGGCAGCCGGTGGCACAGGCTTATTGATAACGGGTAATGTGATGGTTGACCACCGTGCCATGACCGGTCCAGGTGGTATTGTGCTAGAAGAGAATACACCCATCGCCCCCTTTAAAGCATGGGCTAAAGCGGGGACTCAAAACGGTACCAAAATGTGGATGCAAATTAATCATCCCGGTCGTCAAGTATATGCTGCTATGGGAGGGCAGGTACTTTCACCTTCAGATATTGCTTTGGATATGGGTAAACACAGTCAGTTATTTGCGACACCCAGCCCCATGACAGAAGCTGAAATACGAGAGCTTATTCAACGTTTTGTGTGTACAGCCACCCGTGCGGTTGAGGCGGGTTTTAATGGTATTCAAATTCATGCTGCCCATGGATATCTGATATCACAGTTTTTATCCCCATTGACGAATAAGCGAACGGATCAGTGGGGCGGTAGTCTTGATAACCGTGCTCGCTTACTTTACCAAATCGTTGATGCAATCAAGCAACGCTTACCTAAACATATTGCGGTTGCTGTTAAGCTTAATTCTGCTGATTTTCAACGTGGCGGTTTTGATGCCAATGATGCCTTAGTCGTCGTCAAAGCCCTTGGGCATTTAAATGTCGATTTGGTTGAGTTATCGGGTGGTAGCTACGAGAGTCCTGCAATGCAAGGTAATACGGCTGATGGGCGAACTCTTGAACGAGAAGCTTATTTTCTTAAGTTTGCCAAAGAAATTGCCAAGCAAGCACCGATGCCAATAATGACGACAGGAGGCATTATGCGCTTACCCGTTGCACAAAAGGTACTCGATGAAGGGGTTGATATGGTGGGCATTGGTCGAGCATTAGCCTTTAGCCCTGATCTGCCTAATCGATGGAAAACCTCACCCGATTTCAGCGCTTTTTTGCCTAATATAAAATGGAAAGATAAAACATTGGTCGCGCTCGCAAGCTTGGCCATAACTAAACGCCAACTTCAACGTATGGGAAAAGGTAAAGCACCTAAGTCAAACTCATCTCCGGTCATATCATTAATTGCCGATCGCATGCGCCTTAAAAAACTGACTAAAATTTACCGAACCCGATATGCCCATAAATAATGTTAGGAATAAACGTGTTTTAATCACAGCGTAGAGAGTGCGGCCTAGCCTTCTAAGCCCACTTTCCTTAACAAAGGGCTCTACAACAAAGAGTCAAACACGTTTAGCTGGATCCTGCTTTATAAAAGAATGGGGACAGCGTTTTTGACTCCTTTTTACTGCGTTATCGCTTTTTTCGTTCAGAGTAGAGAGAATTCTATTGTTCTGCTTTTTTTCTGAAGGTCTAAATATAGTCCTAACGCAATAAAGAGCATTATACCTCCGACACTAATATCGATAATTCTTTGTGTTTTTTCTTTCCCTAGCCAAGGAGAAAGCTTTTCTGCTCCGATGGCTAAAGAAAAAAGCCATAATAATGACGCTCACATAGTACCAGGGCGGGATCGCACTTTGTTAACAAATATTGAATCTGCTGAATTACTGTGATCTAATCGCACCTCACTTTCTGAGAGGTAACCCAATGACCCTGATCGAACACCTTACCGTTGTTGAAGAAACCCGTTCTGGTATCAACCAAAGACAC
>NZ_JAKIKS010000253.1 GCF_023284005.1 Shewanella surugensis | reverse complement strand
TCTTTTTCATGTCAGCATGATGACACCAAAAAACGATCGTTCAAGTGGTCATTGCGATCTTAATAAGATCGCGGTATTTATTGTCAATAGGGGGCTGGTGAACGGTTACAACGACCGACCGTACCATCGGCTAAATCTCTTTTCGCTCATTGCTGAATATCGGCTCAGATTACGGAAGGTGGCCTTTTCCTGAAACACTACGAGTACTGAAAGCAGTAATCCGATGAAGACTTTTTGGGGCTTTTTGACTAGAGACATAGCATCCAAAGACTTTTTTACAATAGGATTCATGTTGGTTGATATCAGCGAAAAAAGGGATATCTACTCTACTCAACTATTCGTTGGATTCCGATATCAAAGAATATTTTTTAAAAATATGTCCGAAGTATTGTTAAAATGTATTATTAATAATTTATGTTATTGTTTATGTACTGGTATCGTTTTCATGGATTGAACATTGGAGCAATTTCGTAGCCTACAGCGTTATACGTTAAAAATGAGACTATTTAATGCCCTTAGGGGGACATTAATTTTTTTGATCATTATTTTATTTGCGACTTTTTTTCAATTTCCTCTGACTCTATTTGCTATTTTACCAGCCTTGGTTCTTATGTTCATTTCTAAAGATGAGTCTTATACAGCAGGCACCTCTCTAGTTTGTGGTGTGTTATTGAGCGTTGTATTAATGAGTGTTTGTATTCATTTTTTTTCACAACAACCTTATTTGTTTTTCTTTTTTTCTTTGCTTATTTCATTCGCTCAGGCGTATTGGGTCGCTGAAGCAATGCGTAATCGCTGGCCACATCAAATTGCGGCTATTTTTTCAATTATCGTGACTGTAACGATTGTCTTCACTGCTAGTTCAACTTCTGAAACGACGGAAGTATTTGCTACTCAATGGTTGGTACAGTTTCTGATAGGGTTAGTGATCCTCTGGTTTATTACTCAATTGGTTTGGCCATTACCAAGAAGCTTAGATGTATTGAAAGTGTATAGTGGACTGATTGAAGAATATATTTTTTTGTTAAAGCAAAATGCAGAAGCCTTTATACAAAAAGAAAAAATTGAACGTATTCCTGTGGCTATCACTTTGAATACGCTTCATGACATAGAAGTATTAATTAAGACACGCAAGAATCATTTGAGTCATGAAACACCTCATTTTCAAGTGTTGCTCATTCAACTCGATGCTTTATCACATTTAATGGTCAATATCCGATTAATAGAAACAGTGTTAATCAGGCTCAATGATAAAGAGATAGATATTGATGCGCGCCGACATGTTGGATTTGAAATCATGTCGTTAGTGCGTCGCTTAGATATTTTAATGCAATGTTTTTTATTTAATAAAATACCGAAGGAAGCATTTATTCTTGATAATGCGGAAAGTGGAACAAAGAATGAAATACAAATACCATATAAATTGAGTGGTATTTATGTGCATATACATGCTGCGAATAAAAATATTACGGTATTAATGAATAGCCTCAATGAAGTAAGTGATCATGCTCGCTATTTGATGACGAGTAAAAATGATATAAAAGAATATGTGAAGATGGATGTTAAAACGCTACACGTTGATAGTTTGAAAAGCGCGATTAAGATGATGTTGGCAATAACGCTAGCTCTTCTAATTCACATTGTTTTACCTAATGTACCTACGAGCAGTTATCTCGTGATTAGTATTGTTGTTATGCTGGCTCAAGTTAACCTTGGTGGTATTCACCTAAGATTACCATTATGGATATTTGGGATTGTTACCGGTATGAGTTACAGTATTTTAGGTATATTCATTATCAGTGCGCAGGAACATTTAATTTTACTCATAGTATGGATGGCGGCAGGTTTTTTATTTGGCAGTTATTTGGCTGCGGGTTCCGCTAAAATAGCCTACGGCGGTGTGCAGTTTTGCATTGGTATGACGATGACATTTGGTAGTCAAGCTTTGCCATTAAGTCCTCCTGATGAAACTTTCGAAAGATTGATTGGAGCGTTAATTGGCTTTTTTATTTCATTTTTAGTGGCTCACTTCATCTGGCCTCAACAACCGCGTCAACAATTTAGGAATTCAGCTGCTAACATATTGATTGAAGCTAAAGGTTTTTTATTAACACTGATAAAGTTTAATCATGAAGGGGGTGATGAAATAGAAAAGCAATTTTATCAAGTGAGTCTCAGTCTGCGATCTAACCTTATTCTTATTAATGATTACAGTCATACCTTTCATAAAAGTGCCATGATTGAAGAATACATGCATCAAGTTAACTTGTCCTGTAGTCGATTATCTTTGCAAGTTATCACTGTTTATGATGTTTTTAAAAACCTTGAAAGTCTTCAGGAAAAGATACGCTATGTACATATTTTTGTTGAGCACGAAGAGGTACTTTTTAACTTAATTGAGGAAGCCTCTGAAATGGTATCTGATGTTGAAAAGCGGGTGAAAGAAAATATATTGGACTTTCAACTAAAGTTAAGTACTTTTTTATCGAAAATAGAAGGTGAGTCATCTACGTCACTGATTGATGTTAAAGGTGAATATCCACAAAGTAAGGCCTGTTATGCTAAATTTGCACTACTGGGGGTAATAAGTGAACTGCAAACGATTTCCAATTTTATATTAAAACCAGCTTACTATGATCAATCTACTGGTCTTGTCGATAAAAGTAAGAGTATGAATGTTGAATTGAAAAAGGACAAACGATGAAACGGTTTCGATTACTTTTTTATTCTATCAATGCTTGGTTAACTGCATTGTTATTATTGTTTCTATTAATGGTCATATTTTTTATTTTAGCCGATCGTTATACACC
>NZ_JAKIKS010000252.1 GCF_023284005.1 Shewanella surugensis | reverse complement strand
GATGTTTAGGATGATTCTTGAACGCTTCTTCTAGCGTGGTGAACTCATGAGGTAACAGGGCTCTAACTTGTTTCATTTATAAAAAGTGATAATTCATATACTAATGATAGTCATACAAAAATTTCGATATTGATACAAGTTCTATATCATTGGTAATGTAAAAAATATCAAAGATTAAATATTAACCTAATTGTTGGTAATTTTATACTCGGGTACTTATTACCGTTTTCTGCTGTTATTTCAGCCATTAACTTATAATAAAACTGATCTATTGGATGCTTCAGCTTTGAATTCTGCTGAATAGGCTTTACGATTCTTTGTGTTGTCCTTGTCCACCTCAATTAGTGATTATACTCACTTACTCTGGTGTGCACTATTTCTGGGACTCATCATTATATAATACCGTTAATCATACATACTATATGAATTTATTGCATACTTGTCGATAGAGTGGACGAAGCTAAAATTAAGGCAAAAAAACCATGAACAAACATATCAAAAATATTCCTTTTGTTCAAGAATCTCAGAGATTGTTTAATGGCTTAATATCGGAAATTAAATTATTTTCAATTTACAATCAAAAAGTTAGATTTTCATTACGTTCTGCTATTGCAATTTCAATTGCGATGAGTATAGCTTGGATACTGAAACTTCCCGACCCAACTTGGGTGGCACTTTCTGCGCTGTTTGCATCTCAAAACACTTTTGGTGGTACATTTGAAAAAACGATTATAAGGACTACGGGAACAATCATTGGTGGTATTGCAGGCTTGTTAATTAGCATTTTGTTTTTTGAATATATCGTTTTATATATCGTGAGTAGCGCTATATTTTGTACTATTGCACTTTATCTTAGCATAAAGGAACAAACGTATAGTTATGCATGGATAATGAGTGTGCTGACCTGTGTGATTGTTATATTCACAAATTATGCAATTGCAAGCCCTAGCATTGATTCTTTTATGACTACATTTCTATTGCGTACTGCTGAAGTGCTGTTGGGTGTTTTTGTTGCCACAACATGTTCATTTTTCATTTTTAAATCACTAAGCACCAAAACCGCTCAAAATAATTTAGTTGAAATTAATCTTGATTGGTCTCACCTTTATAAGTTTGTATTAGAAAAGTATAATGGCATATCTAATGACGAAGCATTTGAAAAAGCATACTTACAGCAGTCTGCGCGCATTATAAACCTTCAAAATTTATTAACTACACTCCGTTTTGAAAAAAAACTTCAACCTTCTAATATCCCATTCGAAAGACTTGAGCAATCAGCTAGAAATTTTTTGCAATCGATTATTTATGCATACAAGCACATTACGCCAGATATTACACAAACCAAAATAAATTTTACTGATATATTGAAAGTAATGGAAGTAGCGTATGCTCAAACTATTGTAGAGTCTATAAAAAAAGAGACGTTTATATTCTATGAAGAGGATTTTGAATATTTCACCAAAAAAATCGCATCACATATTCATAAGATTGAGAATCGTCAACTGTCTCATCAAAATGATCAAGAGCTTTTAAAACTTTACCTTCAAACATTAAAAAATATCTCTACAATTATTGATGCTAGACCCATGCGGTTATTAAACATCACGATGAAAGAACGTTTAATAAAAACGATTACTTTTGAGTTATTTCAAAATTTTGAATTTTTAGTTTTTAAAAATTGCCTAATACGCGGATTTAGTATTTTCACAATTCCTTTTCTATGGGAGTTAGCAGGTTGGAAAGATATCATGACAGTGGGAATTACAATATGTATGTGTATGACATTCTCCCATGATGCTTCAAAATATAAGGGAACTCAACGTTTCTTTGGCTGCCTTACAGCCTGCATCGTGGTGATTTTAACATTCAAGATCAGTGCTTTTTTACCCATTGTTGGTTATGTCATTATTTTTATGGCTTTATTCTTTTATCAATATATAAATGCCAGCAGTTCTGAGATCTCATATTTTGGGCTTCAAGGTATATTTCCACTTGTTATTAGCGGATTATATTTTTTAACACCCAGCACCGCTCAGTTTCTAATATTCGATAGACTTGGATCTATAATCATTGGCATTTTTTCTCTAACGATTATTGAAGCAATGCTCATATCCCAAAAAAATACTATTGATAACTATATTCAAATTTTTTCAAGGCCACGGAAATCGATTAGTTATCTTTTATCTTTACTCAGCGTTCCTGAAAAGACACATTACGAAAGCCAAATTATCTTTCACCTAAATTACATACACAGAACCATTTATGATATACGAAAATGTGAAGACCAGCTAATTGAATTCGAAACAAAAAAAACATGTTTATCCGCTCTTACCACATATTATGGTGAGCTCTATCACGCTTATAATTTTTATTTAAAAGAAGGAATATTTTTCAATAAAAAGAGTCATCTCCAATTAAATACATTAGCTGAATTGATGCTGGTTAGAGAAAGTAATCTTGATCAAGTTAATGAAAAAATAGAAATCTGTAGAGCTCTTTCGAAAGATCAAGATAAGGAACAACGCCAAGATCTTCAATGCACGCTCAATAAAATAACTCATTCAACAGAGCAATATTTTGAATGCATGGACTCTATCATTAAGTCTCTGCGAAAGATGGAGAGGCAAAGCAGAGTCGTCTGAAATAAGCTTGGCAAGCCGATCTCAAGTCAGTCATTATGTTAACATCGCATAAAGCCAACCCTTCCAACCAGTACTAACTGGACTTCCAAACAACCTAGTTCATAGCATTAATTGAGCAGGGCGGGAGCATACTTTGTCGGATAATTAACCAAAGAAAACTTTTGCCCTGTAATCATCGTCCCAACTCGCCTTTTTTAGCTTATTTCGCTGACTTGGCGCACCGCA
>NZ_JAKIKS010000251.1 GCF_023284005.1 Shewanella surugensis | reverse complement strand
ACCCTCAATTTTATGCACCTTTTAAAGTTATGGAAGCTGCAAAAATGGTAACAAAATAATTGGTAGTATTATTCATCCCTACCCGCGATAATCCGTATTTATCACTGGTAGAGGGTTACTCAAGAGAAAAGTTATGCTCTATCATTTATATGTTTTAAAATATTTAATCTTTGTTTCATGTAATCAATCTGATCTGATTCGTCAAATTTAGACTGATTACTATACTCCAAGCTAAGGCTTGATAATCTATTTTGAATATAGTTAAAATTATCTAGAATATCTTTCTCCTTTTCAAAGAATGTGTGTTCATTCTGATTAAGAAATTCTAAGCACTTAAGTCCATCATCAGCTCCAATAGGATCACCAAGTGCACGGTCTCTAAGGTTTTCTAGTTTCTGTCCTAGCTTGGGGTTGGTCTCTAAAATTTGCTCTAAATGATTATCAATACAATATTGAAATAAATGACTATTTCCTTCTTTTAGGTAGTTATTTGTGAATACTTGATTAAAACAATCATTTAAGTTTTCTTGAAGCGTGGTTTGAAGTTGATTAGCGCGAGTTGTTAATGCATGTTCATCTGATGTCGTCATTCTCGAAAAAAAATCAATCATGGCATTTAATAATTTTGAAAGTCCATTCATACCATCTAAATTACGCTCTACCTTTACAAGATCATCAACAACTCTAATATCATAATCTTTAGAGCCTAGAGAAATAGCCCCTTCATTAATTATGCCTTGGGGAGTCAAAGTGTTTATATCTGATATTGTATTTATTGTAATCGGCATGAGTTATTTTTAAACAGTTTATGGTTTTTACTATGATGGAAAAAAAATTGATTGAGGTCTATCAAAAAAGTGAATAATTATTATTTTTACATACATTCTAGATCTTAATATTAGGAAGTTCGGTGAGCTATTAGATAAAGTAAACAGCAGCGATAAGCACTATTATCACTGGTAGTGGTAAAGTTAATTTTTATTCTTTATATCTATAACGCATTCCCATACTCAAGTAAATTTATTCTTTTTACAATAGATACTTAGCGGTGATATCTTGTTGCTACTGAATAAGCTGTTAGAGGTCTAAGGATTGATATGAATTCGTTGAATATAAGAGTGATAAATAAGAAAGATTGGGCAATATATAAAGAACTCAGGCTCTTATCTCTACAAGACTCACCGAATTCGTTTGGTAGTACTTATGAGCATGAGATTAAGTTCTCTAAAGAAGAGTGGCTTTCTCGTCTTGATCCAGATAATCAATCGAAATATGCATTGCCACTTATTGCAGAGTTAAATGGTATGGCGATTGGTCTGACTTGGGGTGTACTACACAGTTCGAGTGATAAAACGGCTCATGTATATCAAATGTGGATTTCTCCTAGTGTTCGCGGTCAAGGTGTTGGTCGTTTATTACTTCAAAAAATCATCACATGGGCAAAAGAGTTTGATTTGGATTATGTTTCTTTAGCTGTCTCAACTATCAATGTGGCTGCGGTTAATTTATATCAAACTACAGGGTTTGAACCTTATGGTGCATTAAAAAGTCTTCGAGAGGATTCAGTATTGTCTGTTCAACCAATGAGATTTAAGTTGTGAGATAATCTTGCCTAACAAAGCCATGCAATCTAACTTCGAAAGCTGTCTATTTATGAGTAAATATAACCTGTGATAAGAACAGTTATCACTGGTAGGGCTATCTATTATAAACCTACCTGTTTTCTCTTGTACTGCTTCATGCTTATCAGATACTTACTTTAGGATTTAACGGTTTTACAACAATAAGTTATACATGGTAATTTATGGGCTGATACAGTGGTTGATAAAACTATCTTGCCGCTAAATATATTGTAAGGTTAATTAAATGACGTTTCGACCAATCACTATAGTTATACTATCTATCTTATTTCTTTCAGGTTGTGTAAATACAGTACCAAAGGATTTAGAGTCAATTTCTACAAACATAAAAATTGAGCATGATTCTTTTCAAAATCAAACATGGATAACTACACCACTTTACTTAAGCCGACAAGGAATTACTGATACATTTCCTGTGAAAATAAGCTTTAGATCTCTCTATAAAAATGATATGAGGGAATTCATTCAACTGTATGTTACTTCTACAAATGTTGATTGGGGTTTTTATCACTCAGCTAACGGAGAAGATGGCTATTCATTTGGGTTTTCTGATATTGACCGTGAAGTATCTACGGTTGGTAATATGGTTACGACCGAAGAGCATTTTGGTCTCATATTTCCTATTGATTATTTAGAAAAGATGTCAAAAAAGGACTGGAAGATTAAAGTGTATGGTAAGCGATACGGAGGAGTCTTTATTGTTCCTGAAAATATGTCTAAGGCTTTTATGAACAAACTTTCTTGTTATGAATCAGACAAGTGTTCTTAGAAAAACTTAAAAATAATAAATACTGATTCTGCATAAACTGTCTAATATACCAGTGATAATCGAGCCTTATCACTGGTAGTGAGCCTCAAATTTTAATACTCCAGATCCTCTCTACTCGTTCTAGAATCCCTAGTATTAAAACTTATGCTATATAACTTTGTAGTTATTCACTGGATAGGTTTAAATAAATTGAAAACATATTTTAAACACAATGATGGCTCTATAGTCGATAGCAATAGTCAAGTTTTATTTTTCAGCATGGAAAGGTTTATCTCAGATATTTGCGAAGGGAATTGCTGTTTCATGTGCGGAACCTCACCTGAAAAAGCGGCTCCGTTGCAAAGTTGGCTATTTGAGCCACACTCATTAAAAACCACATCATCGGATCCATTATGTCAGACTTCAAAGGCCGACACTTTACTGGCGACATTATTCTCTGGGCTGTACGTTGGTACTGCAAATACGGGATAAGTTACCGCGAACTGAAAG
>NZ_JAKIKS010000250.1 GCF_023284005.1 Shewanella surugensis | reverse complement strand
GGTGTCATATGATGCCTTAGTGGAGGCTTGAGCCCAGTGCAGTGAAAGTTGCACGCTGGGTTCTTAGAGGGGCGGCACTTGGTAACAGGTGTCGCCTACTCGACAATAGGGGCGAAAATGGGGGGATTATCGACTAGAAAAAATGAGTATGTTCATATAATAAAAAATCCCCATTTTCTAATAAATACATCTAAACAATAAACTACTCTCATAGTTTTATTTGTTCAAATAAAACTCATTTAATAAAATTGAGTATTCAGATAAACTAGGTAAACCAACATCTTTTCTGCGTAAGTCGACATTGCTCTCATTTTCTATCTCATCGGGAATATACTTTCCATTTTTGAATATGAATTGAGTTCCATAATATTGTTTTATACCTTTATGAACTAAAATTTTATCAAATAATAATGCATAATCTTGACCTTCTAATGCACCATTAGAATAAAGTTTTTTTATAAAAGGAAGCATTTCCTCTTGAAAGTTAGTGTCAGGTGAATGTATGAGAATAAGGCTAACGGCTTCCAATCCATCTTTACCTATATTACTAACCTCGAGCTTTCCATGTTGCTTGATTATTATTTTTAACTTTTCCGTATTTTCTATGTCCAACTCATTAACCTGACTATCATAGTCACTTCTTTTATTTCTCATAAATTTAAAACGTGCAGCTTGATCTCTCTCTTTCATATCAAGCAGTTCCTTCCTAACAAGCGGAAGGTAATATACTTTTTCCTCATCATTGACTAATGTCGTTGAAGTACATCCTTGTGTAAAAAGTAAAGCAATAAAAAAAAACCTAATCATATTAATACGCCTTGATTAAAATATATGAGAGTAATTATTAAAAAAAATTGTCACTACTGCGATAGCTGTACCGATTCGATCAGCAATATTAAGTACCAAAAGTAGAGGGTGTCGCCTTAACTTTCTCAAAAACATAATGTACAACCATTTGTTTTTAAATGTGAACTAGACGTTTGACTAGTTATTAAAAGAAGCGTTAACCATTACAAGAAGCTAAAAAAGGTAAAGGATGATTAAGGCTCCATTATCACTGGTATATTCAGCTCATACATGGACAGAAATAAGCTAGTGCTTAGGCTCTATTTCATGATGCTTAGATTAAGAAAAGTATGGTAATCAAATACACGGTAACGCCTCAAACACCGGATTGGTGAAGCTGGGGCTTTGTTGCAATCTGCGATGAGAACAGAAACGAATCTTCGTCCGTAGCAAATATACCAAAATCAACTATGCTCATAATAAGCAAAAATGATCCATTAACCACATCAGCTTAAGTGCCTGAGTTAAAGTTAACCTGTATTTTGTTTGATTTATAACCTTTCTCGTTATGTCGATTCGCCGATAGCACATGGGTTCGCGCTGTCTAAAGGGTTAAATCCAAGCTTTGAAAACTTTTATGCAGGAACTTAACTTGGGTCTTTTTCACATACAACGGCTTCTTTATGTGGTAATTCATCTTTATCTGCGTTACAGAAAAAGACATATAATTGATATTAGAGGGTAACATGCTCAATATTCTAAAAATCTATTGCCTATTGCCACTGATAATAGTATTAAGCTCTGTATCATGTACTGACCCCAATACCGAACATAATCAAAAACCTGAATCTTCAGAAACACTGTTCGATCAAAGAGTCGACACCATAGTTAAATTTTTTGATGCTTTTAATTGCGGCAATATAACAATGATATTTGAAAATACAGAAAATCCAGAAATATTTCAAATACAAGCAGATTCAGTACCGAACCTAACATGGGAAGGTCGCGACAAAATTATAGAATATTTAGTGAATTTTAATGGTCAGGCTACGGCAGGGGGTTTTAGTGCAGCATTCCTTCTACCGAGCAACTTTGTGCAAAACATATTAATTGATGAGGCGCCAAATAAAGACGTCATTTTCAACTTTCCTCTTTTTATATCAGTGACATCTAATCAAAAAGAAATAAAAATATTGGGAGATATTCGATTTTATTTTTCTAAAGGGGTTGCATTACCAAATAAACTGAAAGTAGAATTCTCTGATTCAGCTCAAGAGTCTATGTATGTCCATACTATTACTAATCCTAGTTCAGATATTATTTGCAAAGCACTTTATAGTACTAGACTTGAATATGCGGCGTATCTCATCAAATCAAAGATGCATTCTTGGGGGAGTGCTTACTGTAAAGGTTATGCAGAGTCTGATGAAACATTAACTCCTCAATTTCAATCATGTAACGGCTATTTGAATCCAAGAACTAAAAAAGCCATTCTGGGTGGCTCCTTTGAAGCATGCACAGAAATTTTGAAAAAAATCCCATTTAAATGCCCAAACAGTACTAGCTACGGTCTAAGTGCATCCAGCAATACCCTACATTGTAGAAATATCCACGTTATCTCTGCCGCAATCAACCCTGCGATGCACTGCAAGCATCTAGACATTCCCAGTTTAGATATTGATAAAAAAACGGGACATATTGTGAACGGCCCTTGTTATACACCTTGCCCATAACACGGCTTTGTTGCAATGCTATCCCATCAGATCTTTTGAAATTGATTAGTTAGATCGGTAACTGATGGTCAGAATCAGTCGTTACTTTGAATTTTTTGGCCGCCTTGGCCACCAATTTTTGTCGCCGCATGCTATCAGATATAGTCCTGATTGCAGCTGGAACTTGCTCTTCTATCAGCTCTCGTTGAATACGAATGGCACCATAACGCTCTTTACTGTCATCAAAAATTTGTTTTATTTTCATATCTCTATAATCGCGATTAAGCATTCTATTGCTAGGGGGCGTTGACAATTGGCCATGATTAGCTGATTAAGATACAATTTTTCTCTTTGAAATTCATATGTCTCGTAAAATGATTAGCGATAAGCAGTGGCGACGAATTCA
>NZ_JAKIKS010000249.1 GCF_023284005.1 Shewanella surugensis | reverse complement strand
TATACAAAAATAATGATAAACAAACAAGTTCAATGATGCGATAAGTACTGAAATTATCACGTTGCTCTAATAGTGAACGAATTTATGGTAATTTAATACTCAGGTACTTATTGTTATGGATAACGTTAAAAATACCGACTTTAATTCACTAGCACGTAAGCAACAATTGATTCAAATGAGGATGCGACTCCTTGCGCTCGCTCATTTTCAAGATGGCAAGTCTAGAACGAAAATTGCACTCTCTTTAAAGGTGAGTAGAACGAGTGACACAAATGTGTTCAAGAGACTGGGTAAATATGATCAGTTAGTTTCCAGATTGGTATAACTTGGTTATATGAATTTAAATTTTGAAAAGACTTAATCGGTATAATGTGACTCTATACGTGAGCTTGACGTTAGTTAAAAGCTAACTAAGCTGTATGCATTCGGGTTAAATAGAAACTCATTATGAATAGTACTTAATAATATGAGTTTATTACATTGTATTACAAGGAGTTGATCTATGTCTGTTACAACAAAAGCACTTGATAATATGAGTCAAATGGTGGGTGGTTGGTCGCCTTTTAGGCCTCTTGATGATGAAGATTACCTTATATTTGATGAGGCGATGACAAACTTTGTCGGGGTGAGTTACACCCCTCATCAAGTATCAACCCAAGTGGTCAATGGGACGAATTATCGATTTGAGTGTGAAGCGAAAGTGGTTTCTCCATCTGCGGCGATTGAACATGCCTTGGTGCAAATTTATAAGCCTTTAGAAGGTAAAGCTCAACTTGTGAGCATTACGATAGAAAACGAGCATTCAAGCAATAGTCAAGCGTTATATGGTGGATGGTCTCCTTGGGGGCCATTAACTGCTGAGAGTTTGGAGGTATTTGATGCCGCGACTAGTAGGCTGTTGGGGGTAAAGTATACTCCGCTTGAGGTATCAACACAGGTTGTTGCAGGAGTTAATTATCGGTTTATATGTGAGGCCAGAGTGGTTATTCCACATGCACAGCCTTATAGAGTGATGATGGAAATTTTTCAACCGTTAGAAGGTGAGCCCATTATTACCAATATTAGAACTATTGCCTAGCGATACTGTTAGTTGTTTCTATTTTAATTTAAGTTCCTTTGTCATGTTTCGAGGAACTTTTTTCTTATTAAGAATGAATGAGCAACCATTATCATTCATTATAGTATTGTTAAAATTATTGAAGATGAGGCTAAATGATTTAATGAAGTTTCATATTTTTGGTATCTGTATTACCTCTATAGTTAATGATGAGAGTCAAAATATAAACTTGTCAGTTATCTTTGTCGAGAAAGTATTAAGTCCATCTTAACAGTTGAATAAACTGCGCTGATTAGTCGCTCGATTTTTATCCCCATCTGTGTTGAAATTTCTAGTCATAGCTCGCTACTACTTTTATAAAATAAGGTGTATTATTTATTTTTTTAGCTTGGATATTTCAGATATGGAATATCACAATCGCTGTTAATGTAGGATACATATGGCTGTTTTAGAAATCCTGACTGCACCGGTTCCTAGGCTTAAGCGTAAAGCTAAGCCTGTTGTGGATGTAGACTCTGTGCAGTCTCTTATCGATGATATGTTAGAGACCTTATATGCGACGAGTAATGGAATTGGTTTAGCCGCCATTCAATTAGGGCGAGCTGAGGCGGTGGTGGTTATTGATATTTCAGAGGAGCGTAATAACCCTTTGATTTTGATTAACCCTAAAATAGTGAGTGGTGAAGATAAAGTCATGGGGCAAGAAGGCTGTTTATCGGTTCCTGATTATTATGCTGATGTTGAGCGCTTTTCTTCAGTGTCTGTGTCTGCACTCGATCGTAACGGCAATGATATTATGATTGAGAATGATGATTTTCTTGCTATTGTCATGCAGCATGAAATTGATCATCTGCATGGAAATCTATTTATTGATTACTTATCCCCTTTAAAGCGTCAAAGAGCAATCAATAAAGTCATGAAACAGCGTAAAAAAGCGGGATAAAAAATGATGAACTTAGCACAAATTCATTCATCGGCATCATTTATGTTGAAGGCACTCTCTGTTGCTAAAAAGGCTTTACCTGCATGCCGTCCCAATCCGCCTGTGGGATGTGTACTCGTACGAGATGGCGAGATTATTTCAGAGGGCTTTACTCAAGCAATTGGCGGACATCATGCAGAAGTCATGGCGTTGGCCGCTTATACTGGTTCACTTGATGATGTTATTGCTTATGTCACGCTTGAGCCCTGTGCATTCGTAGGTAGAACCCCCTCTTGTGCGCAGGTGTTAGCGAGCAGTGGGATAAAACATGTGGTAGTCAGCATGTTAGATCCTGATTCAAGAAATAATGGCAGAGGTATCCATATTTTAAGAGAAGCGGGAATAGTGGTTGACATTGACATCGAGTCTGAACGTGTTCGCTCTTTTTTAATGCCTTATCTTGGGCATTCATGAGTATAGACTGAAATATAAATGAGCGCCTTTAGTCCCATAATTGTTGAGATAAGAGGCGCTTATTGACTAGAGGCAAATTTGTTGTCCTAAGATATGACAATCCCCGCTATTATTATCATGCTCCTTGCAACCAATGTAGGTGTTGGTATTGGAGCTGGCATTGGTATGGATATGAATAAGATCATTTTCAAGATAAGCTGATGTACCATTAATGAGACATTCACTGTCGGGTAGTGTGTCGCTTTGTCTAATGATATTGATGTGATCCCAATCGGGAAAGTCATCACTAGATACCGTTCCGTGTTCTAAATTAC
This sequence comes from Shewanella surugensis, assembly GCF_023284005.1. Taxonomy (GTDB): domain Bacteria; phylum Pseudomonadota; class Gammaproteobacteria; order Enterobacterales; family Shewanellaceae; genus Shewanella; species Shewanella surugensis. The sequence goes on along the minus strand of NZ_JAKIKS010000249.1, from coordinate 152 downwards.
AAGCCGCACGGTTTGCAGCGTTGACTTTATCATCGGGGCAAGTGCAGGGCGGGAGCATACTTTGTCGGATAATTAACCAAAGAAAACTTTTGCCCTGTAATCATCGTCCCAACTCGCCTTTTTTAGCTTATTTCGCTGACTTGGCGCACCGC
>NZ_JAKIKS010000248.1 GCF_023284005.1 Shewanella surugensis | reverse complement strand
CGTGTCTTTGGTTGATACTAGAACGGGTTTCTTCAACAACGGTAAGGTGTTCGATCAGGGTCATTGGGTTACCTCTCAGAAAGTGAGGTGCGATTAGATCACAGTAATTCAATCTTTGTTAACAAAGTGCGATCCCGCCCTGCCCCCAATACAGGCTTCAATATAAAAATATCACTATGAGCAAGCGGAAAGCTTTTATGAAATAAATGAGACATAAAAGACCTATAAACAAAAAAATCATCTGGTTTTCTCTATTCACCATCAGTTCATTACTTGCCTGTAGCTCCGATGATGCCGTACAAGAACAAATCGAATAAGTGAACTATCTTAATATCGCAGAAAATGGCAGCAAGTTCTCTGGTGAGATTTTTTATCAGACCCATTTTATCGTGATCACCAACAACTACCGTGCTTTTTCTGGCCAGTTTCCTGGCACAGGGCCAAAACATGTCGTATTAAGCTTTCCAGATGATATTCAAGCCTTACTATCAAACAATATTACCCAACAAACCAAAAAAAAGGGCAACATAGACATTATTCCCACCTACAATTGGCGCCTAAAACCCATCAAGACCCGAACAAAATTGGACATTCGCTTTCAAACACAAAATACCGCAGCAGCAGAACATTTTATAATGGATCACCAGAAACTAAAAATGATAAACAAAGGCGAAGATCCACAAGGTTATGCCAATTACCAACTGTTGCTGGATCAACATTGACACACTAAAAACTCGACAGGATCAATACAGCAGACTTGATGAAACCAGCTTGATGAAACTAAAATTTAAACTAACCTTATATCAAGTCCTAATGCAGGCATGGCGAGATCGTTAACATCAGGAATAGGGACATATATGCGCACTTTATCCATCATTCTGCAGAATTTCATGTTGTTACTCTTTTTTACCTGTCATCTCGCTGTAGCCGAAACAGAGACCCTCCCCCATTCAGAAAAGAAAATCAAAAAAGATGAGTTACGTACGCAAGTTCTCACGGCTGAACTCATGATAAAAACGGAAAAAAGTTGGGATGGTGTACTATTGCCTCATTACCCCTCACAACAACCTGAAATCACTGTGTTAAGACTCACCGTGCCTCCAAAAACAAGATTACCCGTGCATAAACATCCCCTCATCAATATTGCCTACCTAACCAAGGGAGAGCTCACCTTTTTTCTTGAAGATGATAGTAAAAGTATCACTCTCAAACCCGGTGACGTAGATATTGAAGTGGTCAAAACTTGGAACTATGGCGTCAATAACGGCGATACACCTGCTGAATTAATCGCCATTTACCTCGGTACCAAAGCGATTCCCTTGAGCATTAATAAATATGAAAATAATCCTTAAATCAAGTTATTAATAATAAATAATACTCATTTGATTAATTCTAATTGCCCCTATATTTTCTTTTCGCTGAATGAAGTATATGATTGATACTATCTCTATCTGTCCATAATCAATGAAGAGGTTTTCATGGGTAAGCAGTTTAATGCGTTACAGCCCCAACATATGGATTTCATTAAACAACAAAAAATATTCTTTGTTGGCACAGCAGCGTCCTCAGGACGAGTCAATATTTCACCTAAAGGCGGCGATAGCTTTCGCATAATCAATGAAAATCAGGTCATTTGGCAAAACTTGACTGGCAGTGGCAATGAAACTGCCGCCCATATTTATCACCTGTCCCGTATGACCCTCATGTTTTGTGCTTTTGAAGGAAACCCTCTCATTTTACGCCTATATGGCGAAGCCACTGCCATACACAAAGCCGATAAACAGTGGCAAGAATATATTGATTTATTTCCTCTAAGTGTAGGAACGAGGCAATTTTATCACTTAACGATCGATATGGTACAAACCTCATGCGGTATGTCGGTGCCTTTCTTTGATTACCTTGATGATCGAGATCAGCTTACTAACTGGGCCGAGGCCAGAGGACCTGAAGGGATCCATGATTACTGGAAAAACCGTAATCAACACAGTATCGACAATATGGAAACTCATATCGTAAAATTAGCGGGAATAGCTGACGAGTCTATTGACTGAATATGCCTATTTTTTAATAAAGAAAGATAAAGGAAAAACGACCATGAATATGTTTACCGCTTCATTTTTATTATTTTTTTATCTTATATTAAGTGGTAATGCCAATGCGCACAGCACCGAGCAATCTCAATCAGGTCACCCCAATGAATCAAAAATCGCTGTCGATGTAGTCATAAAATCTGATACCAGCTGGGATGGTACTCCCTTACCCGCATACCCAACAGGCCAACCTGAAATCACTATTTTAAACATCACGGTTCCAGCAGGCGCTACATTACCTATACACGAACATCCCTATATTAACGCGGGCATATTAATCAAAGGTCAATTAACCGTTTTCAGAGAAGATAACGGTAAGACACTGCACCTTAAAGCAGGAGACAGCATCACAGAACTCGTCAAAATTTAGCATTATGGTAAAAATGAAGGGACTGAACCCGCTGAAATCATAGTTTTTTATGCGGGTATCAAAGATAAACCTGTCACCCTCATAGACAAAACACGTAAAAACAGTAATAGCGAGACCAGTACACACTAACCCCAATAATTAATCGTTTAGCTAGATCGACTGATATTAATCTAGCTAATCGCTTGTTTTTTTACAAGCTCCATGGATGCATCAACATATTCCATCTGAAATTTGAAATTCAAAATTCAGATGGAATATCCACAACCTATAATCAATAGCATATTTTTCATATAATACACATATAAATGGGCAATCATATTTTCATACACAAGCATCATGTTTGGAGGATAATCCTTAGATTGCCATAATAACCGACACACTTTGGTATAGAAAAGAGGGTTAGCTGCCTATAAGCTTCAATCTCTCACAAAATCGGCCAAGGTTCTCAAATGAAAAACCAAT
>NZ_JAKIKS010000247.1 GCF_023284005.1 Shewanella surugensis | reverse complement strand
TTAATTCAATCCACTCTTCATGAGAACGTTTAGTCATGTTAACTCCTGATGTGATGTTAAAATAAGGGATCAATGAACGCAGTTGAAGATGTACTTGCTCGGACGGTTACGGAACGCCAATAAAAAGGCATGTAAAAATAAGACGTTCGGCAACACCTTATAATCCTGAATTTGCTGAATATTTCTATAAGCGAAAACAGAATAGGAAAAGTTGAAACTCATGGTTCGAACCTGTCTTAAATGCTTTGTAGGTTGCTGGGTGTCATATGATGCCTTAGTGGAGGCTTGAGCCCAGTGCAGTGAAAGTTGCACGCTGGGTTCTTAGAGGGGCGGCACTTGGTAACAGGTGTCGCCTACTCGACAATAGGGCAGAAAATGGGGGAATTATCTTAATAGTCCATCCTTGCTAATTCCAAGTGTTTTGATAGCATTATGTGCATTTCGGCTGGCGGAGGGGCCTTAAAATTACGTAAACCTATGACAGTTGACAGATTAATATGTTTTAACTATTAAGTATCTAATTGAATACTTTCAATATACCTCTCTATCGTGGTTATTATATAATCAACGTTAATGGGTTTTCCGACAAAGTCTTGCATACCGGCATCGAAGCACCTTTGTCTATCTTGTGGTAATACATTTGCTGTCATTGCCACAATATATGGCGGCTTCGCTGCTTGTTGTTCAATAATTATTTCGGTTGCGGTGATGCCATCCATATTGGGCATTTGCATATCCATGTAAATGATATCATATGTTTTTTCATTTGCTGACTTTACTGCTTCTATGCCATCCACAGCAAGATCAACATCATAGCCTAATTGTTGAAAGACCTTTTTGGCAATAACCTGATTAATTTTATTATCTTCTGCGAGTAAAATTGTCAAAGGATATCTTTTCGACAATTTGAGAGTTGATGAATTAATGAACGAATGACTCGATAATAATCCTTTGTCATCGCTTTTTGCTTTAAGCATTGGCAAGGTAAATATAACAGACGTGCCCTTTCCTAATTCACTTTTGACGATAATATCACCTTCCATTTGTTTAATCAGTTGTGTACAAATGATTAAACCTAATCCAGTACCACCATATTTTCTTGCTATAGAATTATCCACTTGGGAAAACAGCTTGCTCTGATTGGCTTGACTAATACCGATCCCTTTGTCTGTAATGATAAAGGTGACTTTAATTTCATCTGCTGAACGGGATATCACTTTTATGACTAAATCTATGGTGCCCTTGTCGGTAAATTTTATTGCATTGTTCATAATATTCAACAATATTTGTCGAATTCTTAGTTTATCCCCCATTAAGGTATCTGGTAATGTTGCATCAAGATCAATGGTGATATCTAAGCCTTTATTTGATGCCTGCACATCTAATAAGTAACAACATTCACTCACTGTTTGTCGTAAATTAAAAGGGGTATTATCTAAATTTAATGGCCCTTCTTCTAATTTTGAAATATCTAATACATCATTAATAACAACTAGTAATCCATCAGCACAGAGCTGAATAGTACTGAGATATTCATGCTGTTCATTATCTAATTTTGTATCTTCTAGCAATGCCAGCATGCCTAAGATACCACTAATTGGGGTTCGAATTTCATGGGACATATTGGTAAGGAAATCACTTTTGGACTTCATTGCATTTTCCATTGCATTAATTGATTTCTTAAGAGATTGGCTCATTTCATTAAATGCATTAGCTAATAAATAAAACTCATCCTCAGACTCTATGGTTATGTGGTTATCAAAATTTCCCTGTTCGATTTCTTTCGCGCCATCAATTAATATTATAAGGGTATTAATGATATTTCTAGATAAATAATAGGCGAATATAATTGCGAACAGCATTGCAATGATTGTCCCTATGATAACAATTAAAACCGTTTGTTGACTTGCGTGCTCTTGTGATTGGCGTCGTTTTGATAATAGTTTCTGTTCAATATCAACAAATTGATTGTTAATCATGCGAATCTGGTCGATAATATTTTTGCCTGTTCCCTTTTCAATTAATGCTTGTACATCACTAATTGACACTTCATTTGACACTTTAACCTGATTCCTTGCCGCTATTTCTATTTCTGCGGCCTCCTTAAGCCATTTTATTTGTAATATTGCAATTTTATCTATGCGTGCGACTTGCTCTTGGTTGTCCGACACCAAGTTTTTTAATGATGCCAACTTTTTATCCCAAACCTTTTTAGTGGCATCATAGGGTTCTAAAAATTCAAGCTTACCTGTGATTAAAAAACCTCGCTCTCCGGTTTCCATATCCAATAAAAGTTTGGTTAAATTACTAGATCTCGCAATCACTTCTTGAGTATGCTCCACCCATTTAGTGGTTTCAGTTTGGCGCTGAATACTAAGGTAGATTACGATAGAGATGATAAATAGCAATAATATGGGCAATAAAGCACCAAAATAAATCTTTTCTTTAAAGGAAAAATGTAGCATAGCCTGTTATAGTCACTTTCATTCCGTTTATTCATAATAACTATAGTTAACTATGTTCAGGGTAGATAGTGAAAATAAGAGTCATTAAATTAGCGTTTATAATAAATAGGGCTTGTATTCCAGCTTACAACTCCAAGAATAATACTCAAACTATCTTCAATCTCTCCACGCTTGTTGCCCGTTGTTTTTTGGCTGAGCACTAGCCCTTTTTCGGCATCATAAGCTGTGACCATCTGTAAAGCGGTTTTACGGTCATTGCGATAAGAGCCTCGAAGCACCTTGCCATCGAATGCGATAATGGCCTTTTTCGTATGCTTACGGTGTTGATTAACCCAGCTCATCAAGGCTTCAAGCAAGCTTTCTGCTACCACGGTTCGAAGGATCCTAGCGATGGTATGTCGCCGAGGAATACCATGCTCAAACCCCCTGTATTGCTTAAGCCATGAAGCTTTTGCATCACCGTAAGTTTCGATATCACGCCATCCTTCGGCTCCAGCCATGATTGCACTAATGATGAGGAACATGACGTCAATA
>NZ_JAKIKS010000246.1 GCF_023284005.1 Shewanella surugensis | reverse complement strand
TGGTTTTTCATTTGAGAACCTTGGCCGATTTTGTGAGAGATTGAAGCTTATAGGCAGCTAACCCTCTTTTCTATACCAAAGTGTGTCGGTTATTATGGCAATCTAAGTTTTACCCACTTAAATGCCACTGGAATAGACATTTCGCCAGCATGCTATAGCGCATTTAGTCGGTTGATGCGCTTGACGCTGCGGCCACTACAATGATCGTAATGCCAGAGCATCAACTCACTTTCACCGTCCAAGCTTTTTCTTGGATCGTTTCGTCAAAAATCAAAACGCTCAACGCTTCTCACTGTCGATTTAACCTGCTGCCATTAATCTTTGGAAGTGTAGTCTTGATCAGATAAAAGCCGAGTGATCTTGTCATGACTGAGCTCACCTTCGACCATGTCTGACAGACCTGTAGCCGTCACAGCACCAAAGGTGCTTAGCAAAGAGTCGGTATATAAATCAAGAGTAGCTTTTTTCATCAGACAAGAACACCAGATATGAGCTGCGTAACATCAGATAAAAAAATAAAAGTAGTGAAAAGACGCTGCTATAGATTCACAAAAAAATAGTCCCTGTATCAAGATTGACCTTGGATCTACAAGGCTACAGAATGCTGGGAGAACTGACCAACAGGAAAGTAGAAAGAACCAAGGATATGAAACATTCAATACTCTATAAACTGGTCTAAAGTTAAGGAATGAGTGCTAATTATGGGGGAATATATGGCTCAAGAGCTCGAAAAGATGACTAAATCTTTCTCTATGGTTCGAATATTTTGGCGCACTAATGCCATGATGTTGTTATTTTTAGTCGTACTCTATAACTTTAAACAATTATTACAGTACTATTCATCACTATCTCTCGCGGAAGCCATGACACATTTGGGAGATGATAATCTACTCAGCCTATGGCTTATTTTGGATTTAATGCAATTTATATTTTTAGTCATAGCCTTACATGTAATCTGGTCTTTTATTATCTCTATTTCCTGCAAGCCTTGTTTCACTATATGTAAAGATCCTGGGATCAGGACTCAAATATGGCTAATCATAGTATTGAGTCACATCACCTTAGTATTAGGTGCCAATGCCTATTGGTATCCCACATCATTACTTGGATTCCTCAGGAACACCCCCTTAGCAAATATATGGGTTTTGACCCTTTTATTATTAGCTCTATGTAGTTTATTTTTATGGGGGCTGGTTATTATGGCTGGAAAACGACTAGTTTTCTCAATTATTTCTATAGGTATAGTCTTAGCGGTCTGGTCATTCAAAAGTAGTAGTGAACATTATCCGCCAACAGATAAAACCCATCCAAATATCTTCATTATTGGCATAGATGCCCTACGGCCGGATCATCTTAGATTTCGGGATTCGAACAATCATTTTACTCCGAACATAAACCAATTTATCCAACGATCTTATCTCTATGATAAAACCTATACCCCCCAAGGGCGAACTTATGTAGCTTGGATGAGCATACTTACCGGTCAGTACCCGATTAACCATGGCGCAAGGTTTAATCTCGCCCCACCAGAACTGATAAATAAACAACTGCCCCTAATTAGAGAACTTAAAGCCAGAGGCTATAAAACAACCTATAGCATAGACGAAAGGCGATTCAACCAAATCGACAATGAATATGGATTCGATCAGGTAATTGGGCCTAAGATCGGTGCAGCCGATGCCATCATAGCGAATATAGGTGACATTCCATTAATTAATTTATTTCTCAAGTTTGATGTTTCAGAATCACTTTTTCCTTACCTATATATGAACCGGGCTTATGGAAAAGCCTACGATCCTCAATTGTTTAACCGTAAGGTCACAGATTCGCTCTCCACCAAACAACCTAACTTCTTAGCCGTACATTTTTGTCAATTACACTGGCCTTTTACCTCTAAGGACTTTATCGATGTGAACAGTGTTAAATGGAAAGGTAACTATAATCACTTCATGTATCAGGCTATGCTTACTAAAGTTGATCTTCAATTTCAACAGTTTATAAATACATTAAAAGACAAGGGCTTCTTAGATAACGCACTGGTATATCTAATTTCTGATCATGGTGAGGGCTTCATGTTAAAAGAAGATACCTTATTGGGAAACCAACCTAAAGATGAAGTTAAATTCAACGTTAATGCTTGGGGCCACGGTACTAATGTATTGAGTCAAGAACAAGCCAACGTTTTAATGGCCTATCGCCGATTCAATCAACAAGTAGAAACCGCCAAACAATTTCAGGGGGTTTATTCCTTAATAGATATTGTCCCTAGCCTGTTTGAGGAGCTGGGTTTATCACTACAGCCGACAGACAAAAAATTCGACGGTCAATTTTTGCCCAAAGATATAAGCCAAGTCATGCAACAAAGCGTTTTTGTTGAATCCTCACTTCCGATAAAATCGATCAATGCCAGCTTTATAGATGAGGCTAAGGTACTATCAGAAACTATGTCTAAATATGAGATTAGACAAAATGGACGAGCGGTATTGGTTCCCTCTATCTATATGGAGATGATAGCTAAAAAACAGCGTTCGATATATTTTCAACACTGGCAGCTAGCCATGTTACCTGACTATAGTGATCTAATCTTGGTCGATACCCAACAAAAGAGATGGTACAGTCTAGAAACATATAAGGGCGATGCTCCCTGGAAACAGATGTTAAGAGATTTATGCGCCCATTACCGTGACGATAAAGGCTTCGATTCCCACAATAAATGCCCATGAAACTAACAACTCATTGCGGATTTCATGAATATCTGAGCTGAGATTTGCTGGTAAGGAGGCTAAAGGCGATATGGAAACGAGTATTGAGGAAAAGGGGCTCTTCCTGTTAATAAGTACCTACCCCCTGAAATAGTATGTGATACTCCCAATATTTCAGAGTATATGTCGACTCCCTGTACACGACAAAACGAAGAATAACGACCAAACAGAGTTAACTTACCTCCGGCAAAGCCGGAGGCTTATTTGGGTGACGCCCTAAAAGGGCTTAAGTCCGTGCCCAAGGCACTATCTACATTCCGAGTTTTAATTGATCCCGATG
>NZ_JAKIKS010000245.1 GCF_023284005.1 Shewanella surugensis | reverse complement strand
ATTAATTCAATCCACTCTTCATGAGAACGTTTAGTCATGTTAACTCCTGATGTGATGTTAAAATAAGGGATCAATGAACGCAGTTGAAGATGTACTTGCTCGGACGGTTACGATGTTTATAAGGAAATTGCACGCTCGAAAGAAATATTCACTAAAAATGGCTCGGATAGATATGGGAGAAGTGAAGAATCTACAGCTGGCTTAATAAATAGCATCTTGGATAAAGCTAACCTTGATAAACGAGAGGCGGTAAAAGAAATGGTAGAGCAACTGTTTCCAACAATTGAATGGGTTCTAGGTGGAGCGTCCTATTCTGGAGATTTTGCCAGCACGTGGTTAAGAGAGATGCGTGTTTGTCACCCCTCTAATTTCGACAAGTACTTCCAATTTTCTATTCCAAGTGGCGAACTGTCAAACTCAGACCTTCAAGAAATGCTAAGTCTAACTGCCGATTCTGATAGATTTTCATCATTTATCTTGTCCCTTAAAGAGCGCGGCATTCTAAAAAATGCTCTATCACAGTTTGAATCATTTACAGATGAAATTCCGTTAGAAAATGGGAACGCTTATATTAAAGGGATTCTAGATATTGGTGACCACGTCGATCATGAATCAACAGGGTTTACGATGTTTAGCTCTAATACCCATGCCGTAAGACTTGTTGTCTGGTTCCTTCGACGTATTGATGATTTGGAAAAAAGAGGGAATCTGTTGCTAGATTGTTTCAAAACTTCAAACGGAATATCTATTGTCGAACATATACTGCAAGGTGATGAAAATCGTAGAGAAAAGTCTGATGCAGACCAAATTCTACAAGATGGTGAATTTGAACAGCTTAAGGCAGAATTTGTAAGAAAATTGGATGAAATGTCGGAAACTTCGTCAACCGAACTATTTTCTAATGAACACTTGGTTTCCTTTTTGTATCGGTGGAAACGTTGGGGCGATGAGAGCAAAGTTATAGATTGGTTGAAACTTCAGACACAGACAGCCGAAGGTTGTATTACGTTATTGAAAAAATTTGTAGGCAAATCCTCTTCTCAGGCCATGGGGGATTATGTAGTTAAAATTACGACCTATATCAAACTTGAAAATATTGAAAACTTTCTAGAGATTGCACCTATTCAAGAAAAAATACGGGATATTGATGAAGCTAAGCTTGATGTCGAAGGTCAAGAAGCATTGAAGGCTTTTCAAGATGCATTGACAAAAAGAGAGCAAGGAATATCTGATGATGGTTGGTAGTGAATCTAACAAGGCGCTGCTGTCGGACAAGTTTTCCGCAGAGTGCGGCGTTATGTGACTATTGTAGCTGAATTGTACTCTACAAAAGGAGTTGTAAATTTTGTCAGTAAAAGCAAGACGAGCCGATGTAAATGACACGGTGAAAATGAGCTTACTTTGTGAAGTTGATGGCTCTTGCCCTTTATGCAGAAGAGATCTCGTTGTTAAGAAAAAAAAGAAAAATGTGAGAGTCTTCGATGTTGCTCATATCTACCCCTTGAACGCAACCAAACATGAACTTGCTATTTTAACAGGCGAAGAACTCCTTTCTGACGACATAGATTGTGAAGAAAATTTCATAGCCCTATGTAAAGAGTGTCATAAAATTTATGATACTCAAAAAACTGTTGGAGAATATAGACAGCTAGTCGCAATTAAAAAAGAAATCAATAAAATAAAAGAGCTGTCTAAAGTCTGGGATAAACAAACTCTACATAAAGACATTTCAATTGTAGCTAATAAAATTGGTTTACTCGATGGAAATAGTATTGAAAAGACTATGCTTTCATACGATGCATTAAAACTTTCAGATAAGCGAGATGAAACGTTTGGATTCATTAATCAGACAAAAGTAAGCCAATTCATTTTGACTTTTTTTATCCCTATAAAAGAAGCGCTTAAAGATCTTGAAAAACAAGAAAAAGCCAAATCTACTTTCATATGCTCACAAGTTAAAAGTTACTATGTTCTTTTATTAATGAAAGATTTTAACCAAGATGAAATTTTTGAGAAAATGACGGATTGGTTCATGACAAATACAGGGATTACTGATAGATCAAAATCTGAAGTTCTGGTTTCTTTTTTCATACAGAACTGCGAGGTTTATTCTAAATGCTAGTTCCAAACAAAACCGTTTCAATTAATGAAAGTTGTATTTATAGAGCTTCATTGCTCTTGTCAAAACTAGAGGGTGATATTTCAGTAGAAGAACTTTACTGTAATCAAAAGAAGTTGTTTATTGATATGGCTGATTACATTGATGTATTAGATTTATTATTTGTTTTAGGAAGGATTGTTTTGGATGAAAAAAAGGGAGTAATTAAACATGCTTAAATCCATTAGTTGTGAAAAACTGATCAAGAGTCCGATTACTTTTGAGGCAGGTTTAAATGCTGTTGTTGGGGCTGATGATGCTCATAATTCTATTGGTAAATCATCAATTTTAATGCTGATTGACTTTGTTTTTGGTGGGAATGATTTTCCATCTAAATGTGATGATGTTGTACGTAATGTCGGTGATTTTAAAGTTGGTATTGAGTTTGAATTTGAAAAACCGTATTCGTTCATCAGAGATACGGGAAATATTGATCAAATATATCGAGTTGAATGTCAGGATTATATAACAAGTAAGGAATACAATGCTTTCCTTAAAAGTAAATATTTCCCGAAAAATGAAGCTGCATCTTTTAGGGAATGTGTAAGCGGTTTTTTTAGAGTTTACCAAAGAAATAATTACAATGATAAACGTCCCTTAGATATTGTTAGCAAAGAAAATTGGGATGCGATTAGAAAACGAACTCTTAAAATATTTGGTAAGTACGGTGTAATTGAAAGCCTTGAAAAATATAAAGCAATAGCAACCAAATTAAAGAATGACATTAATGGTAAGTGCTTAACTAAAAGTTATTGTATATTTTGACGGATAATTATCTATGATGTTTTTTACACTCTCTTTGAGTGCATCAAAAGTGATAAAATCATGGCAAGATAACCATTCATACTTTATCTTTTTCCACAGTATTTCAATGATATTGAGTTCAGGA
>NZ_JAKIKS010000244.1 GCF_023284005.1 Shewanella surugensis | reverse complement strand
TGCTTTAGCTGAAAGAAACGGGGTTTCCAAAGCCGAAAAAGAACGGGGTATTCATGAATCACAAATCTATAGTTGGCGTGCAAAAACAGCCAAAAAAGTCAGTACTAGCCAAAGGGAAGCCGAACTTGCCGCCGAAGTCGCTAAGCTTAAGCATCAGCTTTCGGAGCAAGCAGAGGATTTAGCTATCTTAAAAAAGGCGGCGGCCTACTTCGCGAAGAATCAAAAATAGCTCGTTTGAATTCATGCTTGAGCACCAACATTGTTTCTCAACGAAACGTATGGCGCGGGTGCTTCGAGTATCACGAAGTGGGTATTATCACTGGAGTCATTATGCTCAAGAGCCTAGCAATAGAATGCTTAATCGCGATTATAGAGATGTGAAAATAAAACAAATTTTTGATGACAGTAAAGAACGTTATGGTGCCATTCGTATTCAACGAGAGCTAATAGAAGAGCAAGTTCCAGCTGCAATCAGGACTATATCTGATAGCATGCGTAGACAAAACTTGGTGGCCAAGGCAGCCAGAAAATTCAAGGTGACGACTGACAGTGACCATCAGTTACCATCAGTTACCTATTGCTGATAATGTGTTAGCGCGAAACTTTGATGCTAGCGCGCCTAATCAAAAATGGGTGCAGGATATCACGTACCTGTGGACCTGCGAAGGCTGGCTCTATTTAGCTGTAGTGATAGATTTGTATTCCCTAGCGGTAGTGGGTTGATCTATGGATACACACATGAAAGCGCAATGGGTAACGGATGCATTGACAATGGCATTGTTTCGCAGAGGATTTCCTAAAGGTGTCATTATACATAGTGATAGGGGGAGCCAGTATTGTTCTCATGCTTATCGAGACTTAGCCGCAGAACATCATTTACGCTTGAGCATGAGCCGAAAAGAAAACTGTTGGGACAACGCTGTTGCTGAGATTTTCTTCCATTCTCTCAAAGTTGAAGCTATTCAATATGAACCAATAATGACCCGTGACGAGATGCGTCATGCTGTCTTCGAATACATTGAAGTTGATTACAATCGAACAAGAAGGCATAGTGCAATTGGGTATCAAAGCCCACTGCATTATGAACAGCAAAAAGTCGCTTAATTGAGTGTCCAGTTTTAGTGCGGGGTATCATTGTATTTATGGATCCTGTTCACCCAACGATGGCGACCAAATTATCTTATGGTTGGATACGAAAGGGTAAAGATAAGCTTATCAATACGATTGGAAGTCGTACTCGACTTAAAATTATTGGCAGTATTCAGTTAGGCAAGTTAGCTGAAACAGTTAGTGTTCAATATGAACGGATAAATCAAGCGTCTGTGAACGATTTTTTAGGTAAGCTGAGACAGCAACATTCGGAAAAAATGCATTCACCTCATCTTAGATGGGGCCGCTTATCATCGAGCTGATAGCGTGAAAGACACAGCAAAAAAACTCAACATAGAACTTCATTACTTACCGACCTTTATAGCCCTAATTTGAATCCAATAGAGCGGTTATAGAAAGTCATGAATTCGCATGTAAGAAACGACAAGTATTTTGCGACGGCGAAAGCATTTCGACAGCAAATAAACCAATTTTTCGATAAAACGTTACCGAAATCGCAGAGACTTTAGCGAGTAGGATGACTGATCACTTTCAAACGCTAGAGTCTGCAACTTGAATTCCTTTGGGGATATATCGTTGTGTGGTTGACTTAATCGAGTAGATACGATAGCTTAGATATTGTTTTTTAATAGGGGCATAACTGCCTAATAAGCTGTTATAAAATGAATTGGCCTCACTTTTTAGCGGAGGCTTTTCCATATCTATCCTTATCCCATCAAACGCGTGACGCTCTCAAAAGCAAATGTCATTCCAATCCAAGTCAAATAACACCCTGCGATTCCAGTGACTAATCTAATGGTAAACGCATTAACAATCCGCTTGCCTCCTTCCAACATGCCCGCCAAAATCACATCCCATAGCAATATCCCAATAAAAAGGTAGGCCACATTTAATAATATGCTGGTGTTATCCGTCCCCCAACTAAATTCACCACTGGTAAAAATAGTCAACCAAAATGCCAATGCAAAAGGGTTCATAACGGCAATACCAAACCCAACTTGTAATCCGTTAGACAATGCTTTATCTCCTTTTTTGCTCTCTTCCCCTTCAACATTATCCACAACGTCAACATATTTGATGGCTTTGATAATATTCTTTATCCCAATGTAAAGCAGCAACGCCCCCCCACTTAAAGACAGTATCCCAAGTAATAAAGTATTCGTCGCTATCATTGACATGCCATAAAAAGCTGCAATTAAAAACACTAAATCACCAATAGCGGCGCCAAATTTCACTTTAAAGGCTGGCATGAAACCGCCTATCAACCCTCGTCGGATAGCTTCAGCGGATACTGGACCAATTGGGGCAGAGAAAGATAAACCAAGCAAAATCATCGATAACATAAAACAACCACTTTAGTTAGAACATCAATATATAAAGGGCTGTCATTATATAAATTAAATAATATTAATAAACATTATTTAATTTATATCGCTTTCACTTTTATTAGAGTAATAACGTTAAAAAAAGCTTAACTTTCATTTAGTTTGTTGTCTACTTTCATAAAGCAACAAATACCGAGAATAAAGACAAACAATTAATTAACCTTAAAAGGGTAATATACTATCAATAATGATAATTTATTATAAAAAAAACACGATAATTTAGCTATAAAATGATACGATTTTTCATCAAACTGTTACCTAATAAAAAGACAAAAAACCATTGAAAAGAAAACATCTATTAAATCAGTATAATAAATAAATCCATCACTACTTCCAATACTGTAGTTTTATCACTAATTCCTTATATCAAAAAAGCAATAAAACACATCACTAAATATTACTATAATGAATAACCAAGACAAGTTAACTTACCTCCGGCAAAGCCGGAGGCTTATTTGGGTGACGCCCTAAAAGGGCTTAAGTCCGTGCCCAAGGGGCGTTGTTGACTAAATCAGGGAACCTATCGTAAATCTTGCGATCAGATCATTATCACTGATTTAAAAAGGCTCCACCGATGGGCAAGGCTAAGAATAAAATCACCAATTG
>NZ_JAKIKS010000243.1 GCF_023284005.1 Shewanella surugensis | reverse complement strand
CGCCGCCACATCTTCAAGCTTGCGACAACTGGCAATGACCTTAAAACCGGACTCATGTAACTGTTCAGCACAAAAGCGGCCGATACCGCTACTGCAACCCGTAATTAAAATCGACGTTTTCATGTTTTTCTCTTTTCTCACTCTTACTTGTTCAAATGTTGCTAAGTATAAGGAAAAATAGATTGATAATTATCTAGGCACCACTCTGCCTGTACTACCAGACATATAAACCTGCACTTTTTCACCGACAGTAAACATCATATCTGAATTATCATAGCCTTATTGAACATGAGGGATAACATCATGTCTCTCAAACACTATAGATAGATTGATAATTATCTAGGCACCACTCTGCCTGTACTGCCTGACATATTCACCTGTACTTTTTCACCGACAGTAAACATCATATCTGGATTGGCTTCTTGAACAATAGAGATAACGTTCCCATTGTCCAAACGAATCGTTAAATTCACGCCATTACTCTTCCCTAGCGCATTAGCCGTTTTACCGCCAGCGTAACCACCAAGCAGTCCTCCGCCAATGGCAGCCAACGTTGAGCCCGTCCCTCCTCCGACAGTCGAACCTAATACCCCGCCAACTGCAGCCCCAGCAATCGTTCCCACAATATTACTCCCAGATGAGGCATCAATCGTAACGGGCTCCGTTTTGATAATCGTTCCATACTGCACTTGCTGAATGGTTCGGGTATCAGCCGAGCCATAAGTATTGCCATAAGGGTTGGGGGTGTTCGTACACCCTACCAACTGAACGAATGACAAAGTCAGCAATAAAGTCAGCAAAGTGCCTAATTTACATTTTATCATGATAGCAAATCCGTAAATTATGTTTAAATGCAAGTTATGTTTAAATGCAAGTATAGATAAGAAACACTGCTCTCGCCCATTCATCACTCAATACTGAAAGCGTTAAAAGCATTTATAAAACCTTTATTGCCGCTTAATTAGCGCTAAAAGTAACAGGTCTAATCATTAATAGATAAAATAACGGCATAACAGTACAACGGAAAGATAATAATTATAACCAGCCATTATCAATCAGTAACATACTCAGCTTTTCAGCATAATCAACGTTCAGTATCAATCAAAATAGGAGATAAATCGTTTTTAACGCCACTGTCGATAACACATTATAAAAATAAGTAAATGAAAAGAAATTTATGAGTTTTAAGGTGTTGAATAACGCCTCAGTTGATTAACTAAGATAAGCGGTCTTGGGATAATGCCATTAATAATGACTGTCTATGAATTCGTGCCAAAATAACCATAAAAGATTATACTTTTAACCTTCTGTTCTTAATGGAATATCTCCTAAAATGATGAGTATAGGGAAACAGTTCATGGTAGACATAAGCGCTTTATATAAATGGAACAATATGACGTCACTCTTGGCCTTAATCTGTAACCCTCCAGTCAGAAATACCTATGCTAATGCTCGATTTACTATGATGCTTCTCTTTAATAAGAAGAGGCTATTGCTTCTTCTTACATGAAGTTTAATTTTCAAAGTGATGAAGAGAGATCAATGAGTATGCACTACCGTTCCCCGCTAGAACAAATGCAATTCAATGTTGCCAAACACCCTAATAAGATTTGGCTTCATCAGCCGATCAATCGGGTTTGGCATACTTATACTTGGAGTGAGGTTGATAAGCAGGCGCGTAAAATGGCTCAAGGACTCTTATCCAATGGATTAGAGGCTGGAGATAACGTCGCCATTATGGACAAAAACTCGGCTGAATGGTTTATTTGTGATTTTGCCATCATGATGGCAGGTTTAATCAGTGTGCCTATTTATCCGACTGCGGCTGCTGATAACATCAAATATGTATTAGATCACAGCGCTGTTAAGGCCATCTTTGTGGGTAAGCTGAATAATACTCAAGCGTTGGAAGCGGCATTACCTGACACATTGCTTAGCATTTATTTTCCTTATCCAACATTGCCTTGCAAGGTGCAATGGCTCGATTGGCTCAACGAATATGCACCGCTGCAAACATTACATCGTTCAAAGCCTGATGAGCTATTTTCTTTGATTTACACATCAGGCAGTACTGGTTTGGCTAAAGGGGTCATGTTGAGCCAAAAAAATGTGGCCTCTTCATCTCAGGCGGCTATGCAGCTGAATAATAGTAAAAGTGGTCGATTCATGTCCTATTTGCCATTAGCTCATATTACCGAGCGATGTTTGATAGAGTTGCCTTCTCTTTATCATCCTGGGGATATTTTTTTTGTAGAATCTTTAGATACTTTCATAGAGGATATACGTTATGCCCAGCCCACAAGCTTTATCTCTGTTCCTCGACTTTGGACTAGGTTTCAATCTGAAATTCTGGCTAAGGTGCCGAATAAAAAATTACAGTTACTGCTAAAAATCCCTTTAATAGGTCAGTTAGTGGCGAAGAAAATCCGTGTGGGGCTGGGGTTACAGAGCGCTGAACAGTTCATCTCTGGCAGTGCGCCTATATTCCCAGAAGCACTACTTTGGTTTAATAGGATAGGGATCAGTATAGGTGAAGCTTGGGGATGACCGAGACCTCTGGTTTATCTTGTATTAATAGTCCTTTTGAGTTGAATCTTATGGGGAGTATAGGGCGGCCCCAATCTTGTGTTGAGATGAGCTTGTCTGCAAAAGGGGAAGTGCTCATCCGTGGAGAGGCTGTCTTTAGCGATTACTATAAAAACCCTGAGACGACCAAAAACGCGTTTGAAAATGGCTGGTTTAAAACAGGCGATAAGGCAGAGGTGAATGCTGACGGTTCTTGGAAAATTATTGGTCGAGTTAAAGAGCAATTTAAAACGAGTAAGGGAAAGTACGTGGCACCCGTTCCCCTTGAATCTAGCCTTGGTCGCAATGTAGACATTGAGCAAGTTTGCGTGATGGGAAGCGGCCGAAAGCAGCCTATTGCACTAGTGGTATTAGGTGAAGGAGCCAGTAAAGATCGTGATGAATTGAGTCAACAATTAAACACAACATTATTATCGGTGAACAGTGAACTGGAACCTCACGAAGTATTGGAGCACCTCATAGTGGTGTCCGAGGGCTGGAGCATAGATAATAATTTGCTGACACCCACTCTCAAGATGAAACGAGATCAACTCGATCAGCGTTATGGTCATTTCCTTAATGCCGATCTTAAAGAGACGCTGGTGTGGGAGTCGGAATTAATGGTTTAATATTAACACTGCTTAGGGGGTGTTGACAATTGGCCATGATTAGCTGATTAAGATACAATTTTTCTCTTTGAAATTCATATGTCTCGTAAAATGATTAGCGATAAGCAGTGGCGACGAATTCAT
>NZ_JAKIKS010000242.1 GCF_023284005.1 Shewanella surugensis | reverse complement strand
ATTAAGGTGTAAGGTTCGAGCTAAATTTTTTGCCACTTGCTTCAATTCATAAAATGTTACTTGAGGTCTACCATTAACATGATCATGCATCGTTGCCATTAATCTTTCTGGGCTGACATGAGCATGTTGGTTTTTCGATTGAAATTGACGGTTACCGTTTTCAATTAAAATGTGACAAGCTTGTTCGAAAGAGATTTGTCTATCTTCTTTAACTGATTGTTGGAAACATAATATGCTCGCCGCTTTCATTACATCAGCAAATGAAATATCGACATCTTCAGCTAACGGACTTTCCACGGGTAAATTCATGGCCATTTTTATGGCTTGACGTTGCTGCAGTTCAGAGAACTGCCCAAACTGCCCATTAAGGGTATTCACCGCCACAGCAGCTGTCACAGACACCCCAGCTTTAACAGCATTAGTCACATCATTTGAGGTAATATTTAAACCTGCCGCAATGGCTTCAACATGTTGCTGAAGATTAATCGGCGTATTCGCATTCAACTGACCCCCTACAGCTTCACGAATAGCTTGTTCAATTTGCACTTCAGGCAAATAAGTTTCATTATGAAGAGCGGTTATTGCTTGTTGTAGCGTCACAGGAATACTGACTTCAACGGCATGATAAATTGCTTGATTGCCAATTTCAGTGGCGCATTCAACCCCTTTAAAGTATTCAAATAACTTTTGGCTATGAGCCATGGGTAAATTTGAACGGCCTTGGGTTGGCGTTCCTGTTAAGGTTTTAGCATCACCATACCTATCTTTTAGTTCTAGCTGGTCATAAATGCGATTCATATGATCCACATTTTCTTGGCCTTCACATTTTAACCTTGTAATATCAAATAAATGTATCGGTACACCAGAATAAAGAATTCGACTCTTCGCAGTTGACTCTGCTTGATACCCATTGTCACGATACTCAAATGCGGCACTCGATATTTTACTCGGCTCAGTCGTAATACCTGATAATCCTGCATCCTTAAGGCTATTGGTCAAATCTGAAAATAAACCTTCGGCTTTATGCATTTTTTTAGCCAAGACATTGAACTCCGCTGGACTCATCACCATCTTCACGCCATTAGCCCCATCTGCTGACAATCCACCTTGCCCAATAGCAAAGCGTCTTTGTTCATTGTTTCCAGAAGCAGGTCCATTCTTTGCACAAAAAAGTGTAAAAGCAGCGCCATAATTACCTAATTTCAGCTCAACATTACCATTGTCATTAATATTGATTTGATGCGGCCCTGCTCCATTAACACTTAGATCGGGTCTTAATCCTTCGTATTGAGAATTAACTGATAAAAAGCTTGCATGAAAACTTTTTATCTCCATGGCTAAATTCACTTTTGCTTTAAAGTCATTCAGTAAATCTCTCACTGTTGCTGTATCTTCAACCGCATCCATGCGTACAGCAACAGGTGACCCACTAGGATGTAAACCCGCAAGGTGCTGCTCACTAATCGACTGTAGTGCCGCATCACAGGCAATTTTCACATCACGCTTTAATGCCACATCGGTATTGCCACCTTCCCTGTTAATGCTAAGCCCCATCATCATGATCGCTTGGTTACGCTTACCCACAGTGCCCGGCATGATGTCGGGGAATAATGAGATTGTCTCTTTCAAATTAAAAAGGTTTCTTGAATTGAGCACCCCGAGATAACTATCAGCCATCGCTTTTACAGCACTCTCTTGCGTCACTCCAACCTCAAAAGGAAAGCCGTCAAAACCAAACTCGAAATTTTCAACCCGCTCATCAGGATCCAACCAACTATCATAGAAATATTCATTATTCATCTCCTGATTTTGACACCAAGCGATAAAAACTTCTTTGTGGCTAATAGCCCCTTTATCAACAAGCTTTTCGGCTAGTTTCTCGACTAAACTGTAACTGTCATCCTTAAAGCTTACACTGTCAGGGTCAAACGCAGCTTGATGTTGTTGTTGTAACTGATTCCCCCCTATTACAGCGTGAGGCACTGCAGCAAGACTATTTTCATTATTGTGAGCTGAAAGACGAGCTTCATTTTCAATATCAGTTAATATGTCCCGATAACAGCCAGCCAAATGAAACCCCTTCACCGCTGGAGTCAGGTCCCCATTGCTAAATACGCTGTCTTCAGGAAAATGGCCTACTATCGTTTCATCGTTAAAAAAACCGAGAAATGGTTGCATGTCCTCAGGAGAAAAATTAGGATCGCTAAATGCAGAAAAACAACTCAAATTTGACAACCCTTCAGTATCACACCAAAGAGCAAAACTCCCCACTTCAATTAACTCTTTATCAGCCAATTTAGCATCCATTCTCTCTATCGCACTCGCCTGCTGAGTATCATCACTCATTAAATCCGTTAAGGCTGCTGCTAATGCTTCGGCTCTTACTGTTTGTGGATCAATCTCTTCTATTTCAGCTGCCTGAACTTCAATCACAGTTGCACTTGTCAGTTCATTCACTGAGGACTGTTGCACTAATGATTCTGATTGCCCCGTTAACAGAGTTCCGATTCTTTGTTGGGAATGTTCTTGTTGCAGCAAAGACTCTTCATCTCGCCCATCACTCATCATAGTGGCTAATACTGACTCAGGAGGATCGGTCTCTATATTAAATCCAGACTGTTCATTCACATTAATCAAAGGAGATTGCGCCGCTTCAGTGGTCACATCTGATGAAGAACAAGGGAAAACTCGACTAAAAAAATTACTGATTGCCGTGCCCACTGAAGACCATGCCGAGCTTATCGCAGCTCCAATTTCATTTAAATTCATCATAAACTTTTATCCTCCATTCTAAACTTGATCTATGATTTTTTTTCTAAGAATACACATATTTTCAAGCAGATTTTCCAGCTGAAAGCTGTCTAATAAGTCTTTAGGGAATGAGACGCCTAAGCATAATTCATCTTTGTACACGCCAACCCAAGCACTTCCCATTAGCGTTCTATTGGTGTTTAACGTTAACCAATAATAATGATCATTTTTAATCACAGGAGACACTGATAATGGTGCATAAAAAGTAAAAATGTCACTCCCTTTTGGGCATTCAAATAACCATTCAATATTATGTTTGTCTGTAATACGTATTCCCCCCTGCTCAAGAGACAGAGGTACATGCCATCTATGTGCTAATTCTGATAATGCCGAATCTAAGTTCATAATTAAATTAGTAACCTGTTTAAGTAATAGAAGTAATCATTTTTAATCTGCATAAATTAAATTATTTTCGTTATCAATATTAAGAGATATTTTCAAAAAATTGATCACTCTTTAATAGCCTAACCATTGTTTGATATTTTCAACTTATTGACTATGGAAAAACCTAATTATTAAAACAAACTGGACAGACCAGGTTACTGCCAGATCATAATAACCACATCCTAATGATTAATATCACTTTAACTCACCC
>NZ_JAKIKS010000241.1 GCF_023284005.1 Shewanella surugensis | reverse complement strand
GATTTTTGGCTAAAGCCTGATTCATCGAAATAAAAGAGGTCAATTTCCCCCGAACGTTCAGCGTCAATCAGCCGCTCTAAGGTCTGTTGGCAAGCTAAAAAATCGGCTTGATAGCGCTTGTTTTTTAACGAGTGTCTGGCCTGTTTATGGCTGTAATCAGATTTTTTTAGTATTCTTTTAAGGGTTGATTTGCTGGCCGTTTTTCCTGTTTCTAATATCATTATCGATTGAGCTTGTTTAAGTTGATAAGGTTCTTCATCAACAAGCTTTTTTAGTCGTTGATTTTCAATTGAGTTATAGATTGTTGGCCGTCCAGTTCGTTTACTGTCATAAAGAAAAACAATACCGTGTTCAAACCACTGATCTAACCACGAGGAAACGGTTTCCCCTTTCACCAATAAAATCTGTGCGATCTGTTTGATACTGAATCCATGATAGCTATTGATAATCGCATGAGCACGGATCCGACAACGATGTTTTGGATGGTTTTTAAATGCTTCTTCCAATGTGATGAGTTCGTGTTCAGATAAGACCCTAATTTGTTTCATTTATAAAAATTAATAATTCATATATTGATGATAGTTATACAAAAGTAAAGGTATATACACAAGTTAAATGATGCTCTAAACACTGAAATTATCTCACTGCTCTAATAGTGAACAAATTTATGGTAATTTAATACTCCGGTACTTAGTATATTGGCTATGACTATATAGACCCCCATGATTATTTTCCTCGTTTATAAACATAAATTAGGCTTTGATTAATTGATGAGTTATCTATGGATGGATTTTGCCAACTTAAAAGGCCTGTAGTGGCTTGGTTGTTGGCTGCAACAGAACCTAGGCTGACGATTTTAAAAAAAGATTAAAATGTTCAAGCGTCTTATCAGCATTGATTGGATGTGATTGGTCGATGGGGGGGCTTCAGTTTAAATTTAGTCAGGTTGGCTGGCAGTTTGTCTCATATATTTTACCACTCTACCTTTCTCGGTCAGAGCTTGTTTGTTTGGTGTGTCCTCTTTGAATCAGTTTGTCGGTGTAGCAGTGTCATTAGCACTTAGAGTCATGCCTTTCTATAATATATTCGAAAGATCTTATAATGTAGGCTAAATAGATTACAGCAAATTAGGAGGTCATATGAAAGTTGCCATCGGTTTTGATCCCTTTGGATTCGCTCTGAGAGATACCGTCTTGGATTATCTAAAAAAACAATCTTTCAAAATTGTTGACCTAGGTGGACAGGAAGGTCTCGATAAACCTTACTACAACATAGCTCAAGAAGCTGGCAGTCTTATGGCCAAGTCAGAGATAGACCGTGCTGTTCTCGTTTGTGGTTCGGGAATGGGAATGGCTATTGTTGCTAATAAGTATCAAGGAGTCTTTGCCGCTCCTTGTGAGACGAAGAATACAGCAGAAAAAGCACGCTCTATTAATAATGCGAATATCCTTACTCTGGGAGCCATGAACACAGCGCCCTTTCTAGCATCAGAAATACTCCATGTTTTTTTTAAAACTGAGTTTAAAGCAGGATGGGATCAGGATATTAGTTCTTTTCTCGATCAAGCTTTAAAGAATATTGTGACTATTGATGGGGTTGATAAAGTGCCCTAAGAGTTTCAGGGTGTTGTTGTCAATCCCTCAGGCACTATGGCATAAATCAAGGTGTGAAAGATCGAAGACTTATATGGACGTTCCCCTATAGTCAAGCCTGTCTTAGCTTGTTTTTTCGCTTCAAGCTGAAAATACTCTTTACCACAAGAACTGCCATCAAAAACTGCCATCAAATGCCATCAAAGACAGCCATCATTAATGGCATATTTTAAACCCTCCGACTAAGCTTTATGGACTAGTAGATGTTGGAGGTTGCTATGCCACGTCCAAGAAGAACCCTGATCAGTATCGAAGACACTCCCTATTATCATTGCTGTAGCCGCGTAGTGCGGCGTGCCTATTTGTGTGGTGATGATAAATATACAGGAAAAAACTATGATCATCGTCGGGGCTGGGTTGAATCTCAACTCCTTAAGTTAACCGAGGTCTTTGCTATTGATGTCGCGGCTTATGCAGTGATGAGTAATCATCTGCATGTCGTACTGTATATTGATGTTGCTAAAGCCAACAGCTGGTCAGATAGAGAAGTGATAGAGCAGTGGCATAGATTATTTAATGGCACGCAGATAACTCAACGGTTCGCTAAAGGTAAAGTGATTGAAGCACATCAAGTTACTCAGTTAAAACATCAAATTGCGATTTACCGTTCACGGCTTAGTGATATTAGTTGGTTTATGCGATGTCTGAATGAGCCGATAGCAAGGCAAGCGAATATAGAAGATAAGTGCACTGGTCACTTTTGGGAGGGAAGGTTTAAATCGCAAGCATTATTAGATGAAGCTGCGGTGTTAGCTTGTATGGCCTATGTTGAATTAAACCCCATTCGGGCAAAGATGGCTAGTACGCCAGAGCAGTCGGACTACACTAGCCTAAAGTTACGTATTGAAGCGGCATTAACGGGTAAGCAGCCTAAACGACTGCTACCTTTTGTTGGCAATGAACATCAACATCAACCCAAGGGCATTGTTTTCGCACTGGAAGACTATCTTGAACTCGTTGATGAAACAGGCCGAATTATCCGAAATGATAAACGGGGAGCGATATCAGCGAATGCAGAGCAGATATTGAATAGACTCAATATTCCAGCTGAAAATTGGCTAAAAATAATCACAGAGTTTGGGACATTGTTTCATGGTCCTGTAGGTACGCTACAAGAGCTAAGCCGCTACTGTGAACATTTAGATAAACGACGACGGCACTTCTCAAAGTGTTGCAAGTATATGCAAGTAGGCTAGAGCCCAGCTTGTATCTCAAGAGCAGGAACCTCAGTTAATCAACTGAGTCGGTACTTTACACTTCAAAACTCACTAATTCCGCTAATATTACTCATTTTTCCAGATCAGCAGCAGGCATTACGTTAAAAACAGTCAGATCATGATTTGATAAATGCTGAGCGTTGATATCGGGTAAAAATCTCAGTATGTTGCTGATTACTAATGGCTGGCTATGACTATCTTGATTGATTAAACTAAAGGTTTCCCAGTTGCCCACTTGAGTGCGGTCAGCATCTAGGCTCCCATCTGTTTGCGCACTAAAGTAATAACCATCTTGGGTCCGAATAGAGACTAGATCGCCACTTTGAATACAGCCAGTAAAGTATCTTGCTTGTTCTAGTCTGAGATGAAAAGACTCCCAAGAGCCTTGATCATCTCGATTGGCATTCACTGTGTTGCCGCCATTGCCTTCAGCTGTAAAGTATTTTCCACTGCTCGCTTTAAGTGAAATGGCTAAATTTACAGGAGGATATTCGATGGGAGTCTTATAAGCATAGGTATTGACCCAATGTAGTTGTCCAATTCTGGGAGCATGATCGCTAATATTATTATGATCTAGGCGATTATCCACGAGGGGTGTATGACTGAATTCA
>NZ_JAKIKS010000240.1 GCF_023284005.1 Shewanella surugensis | reverse complement strand
TATACAAAAATAATGATAAACAAACAAGTTCAATGATGCGATAAGTACTGAAATTATCACGTTGCTCTAATAGTGAACGAATTTATGGTAATTTAATACTCAGGTACTTATCAACATATCTGTTAAAAAGAAAATGCCAGTGACTTTTATTGACTGGCATTCGGGGCTTATCCTTTGTTTGTTAAGTAAAGTTTTTGATTTTAATATACTAATAAAATGATAAACTATCCCCGTATAGCTAATAAACTACCCAATATTATCAGTGCACCACCGCATAATCGATTTAAACACGTTTTCAATAAACTTAACCGAGTCTTGAAAGGCAAGTATGTTAATAATATTGCTAGGGAACTAAACCAAAGAAGATGTAACACTGCAATATAGGCACCATAGCTCAAAGGAAAAAACCATGAATTATTGGAACTTGAGACTAATTGGCTAAATAAACTAATGAAAAAAAGCATAGTTTTAGGGTTGAGTAAATTACATAAAAATCCTTGGTATAAATATTGGAAATAATGCAAATTGTCTTTTGAATTTTGAGGTGCAGCTAGTGAGGTTTTAGCCGTTACTATATTTTTAATACCCATATAAATTAAATAGGCTGCCCCCAGATATTTTATGATGTTGAATAATTTTAGATTTTCAGTAAGCAGATAGCTTAATCCAAGTAATGAATATCCAATGTGAACACCTATAGCTAAACTTATTCCTAATGCAGTCCATAGCCCAGCCCTCCTACCAGCATTAAGGCTGTTCTTCATCATTAACACTAAATCAGCACCAGGGCTGAGTACAATAAGTAGGCCTATTACAGCAAGGCTAATAACATCCATAGCAATTCCAAACTTAATAAATGAGTCGCTATATTATCGCTTTATAAGAAGGGTTATAATCGATTTATTGTATATATAATGTGAGAAAAATTCACAGATGAGACATTTAAAAGCGTTTCATGTATTTCAAGTTGCAGCTACCGCTAAAAGTTACAGTGCTGCAGCAAAAACATTGCATATAACGCATGGAGCTGTGAGTAAACAAATTAAGTTATTGGAAGAATATTTAGGGCAAGTTTTATTTTATCGACAAGGTCATAGGATGAAATTAACGCCAAAAGGCTATAGTTTATATGCTTATACAGAACAAGCTTTCTCTGCGTTAAACAAAGGTATTGAAGTTCTGTCTATGCAGACTCAATGTATTGATGTATCTTGTGAGCCTACATTGACGATGCGTTGGTTGATGCCTAGATTGGTTGATTTCAATGATAAACATCCTACCGGTAATGTGAGATTATCGACGGCTGGAGGGCCGATTTTCTTAGGGAAGAATGGGCAGTCTTTGGCTATTCGCCGCAATGATTTCATCATTCCTTCTGAGTATATTCAAACCCCTTTAGTTACTGAATGGGTGGGACCAATATGCTCAGGAGATTATTGGAACAAGATGGAATCGAATGTTGATAATATTATCTTATTGCATAGCGAAACTCGCCTAGATGCTTGGCCACAATGGTTTAAATCAAATGAACCTACAATGCTAGAAAATTCACAACAGACTTTTGCTCATTTTTACTTTTGTATTCAAGCGGCTCAAGATGGATTAGGGATGGCAATGGGATCTTATCCATTAGTTGTTGATGAACTGAAACGAGGAAATTTAGTGGCCCCTTTTGGCTTCACTTTATCTGGGCATGATTATATATTATTAAGCTTAAAAGAGGATGTCACTCAAAAAGGTGAAATTGACTTTATAGATTGGCTAATATATAACATAAAAAATTGTGTCCCTAGTGGAGTTGAGATTAGATGCAAGGGGAATATTTAGTTCCGTCGCTTTGTTAAGCCAAGCAACAGGGTAACCGCATGAGTGCTTAATAATCAACCTGATTGATAAAGGTACACTCGATTACCCTCTTTCGCTCCAGTTTTTAGCTTAATAATTGTACCATATCGGGATGTTTAACGAACAGTTGTTGAGTGAAAAACGTTCACGGGGTTGCCCTAGGCCAAGCAATGTGAGATTGACATGGTAAATAAGGCAATGAGCAATAGTAGACTTCGATGGAATAGGTTGAAACATATTGAATCGAACAGGGAGGTTTTGTGCCTATTCAGTGGTATATAGAGCAGTATTTAAATGGGAAAAATAACAGGGATATGGATAGTAAGGATAGCCATAATAAAAGAGAAAGGAACAACGCCAAACAACAAATCACCGTCGATATCCATGAAAATCACGTGCAGAGACAACCCTGCTTAGTGATTGCTATCCATGATGATGCCCCATTTGGCACCGTGAGTTATCACAATACTTTTGCTAAAAAGGTTAGCGGCTTAGCTGTCAATGTGGTGGCTGTGGGGTTACTGCGACCTGGCTATAAAGACGAACGCGGCCGCAAATCTAATGGACGCAAAGGCTGGGCGGTGGGTGATAATTATGATCGCAAAAGAATAGAGCAAATCGTGGTAGGCATACGCATATTACAACAACGCTATAGGCCGATAAAAACCATCGTTGCGGGGCATTCAGGTGGGGCGGCGATAACGGCTAAAATGTTGGCTTATTATCCAGATTTAATGGACTCCGCGTTGATTGTGTCTTGCTCAGCTGATATTAATGCGTGGCGCAAAGATATGTTGAAGCTGCGTTCATCCCTGTTATTTTTCGGGAAAATTGCATGCACCTCTCCGCTTGACCTTGTCAAAACCATATCCAATAAAGCTCAGATCCATGTTATTTGTGGTGCGGAGGATGAGGTCACGCGACCTTATTTAAGCGAGCGTTATGTCACCAAGCTAATCCAAGCGGGTAAACAGGTGCACTATGATGTCATTACAGGGGATCATGATATTTTTCTGCATCCCTTTGTTTTAGCATCGGTTGCAAAGCACATTACACACTCACATAGCTTGCCTATTAATACGGGTTGTGATGATGGCAAAGCGTCATGTTATCCTTGGTAGGCTTTTAATATTCCCTTTCTATGGAGCAAAAAATGATGAAAAATAAACCTCATTGTCAGATCGCCAAAAAATTGTATGACGCATTTCTTGCTGGAGATATTGAAGGAATATACGCGTTACTGGATCCTGACATTGTATGGGAGCTTGTCGGTGTTAAAGAAGTGCCGCATTTTGGTGTATATCGGGGGATTGATGAGGTGAAAGGGTTCTTTAAGATTATTAGTGAGATTAATCAAGTCACTGGTTTTGAAATCCTCCAATATACGGAAACGGAAAAAGGGGCCTATGTTGAATGTCGTGAGCAAGGTCATTTCGAAGGCCACCCTAAAGAATTCGATCTTCGTTCTTGTCAGATTTTAGAGATAAAAAATGGACGGATCACTCACTTTACCATTTACCAAGATACGGCACAAATGCTCGATGCTTGGCGTTCCTGAAGCGTTTTTAATGGGTAAGTACCTGAGTATAAAATTACCAACAATTAGGTTAATATTTAATCTTTGATATTTTTTACATTACCAATGATATAGAACTTGTATCAATATCGAAATTTTTGTATAACT
>NZ_JAKIKS010000239.1 GCF_023284005.1 Shewanella surugensis | reverse complement strand
TTGGTTTTTCATTTGAGAACCTTGGCCGATTTTGTGAGAGATTGAAGCTTATAGGCAGCTAACCCTCTTTTCTATACCAAAGTGTGTCGGTTATTATGGCAATCTAAGCTTATCCTTTAGCTGTGACCAATTCATTTGTGGCTTATACGTCAGCGAATGTGGCTAAATCTTACGGTATCTACGCTAAGAATAAAGGCTTAGGCGGAGTGATCATGTGGATCATTAATGGTGATGTGTCTTATAAAGATGATCAAAGTAACTCACTGATTTATAACTTCGAAGAAGGCTATAAATCAGCAGATTAATGTCTAACGATTTTTAGTCAGCGAGTTAAATTGAAAAACAGGAAAAGCGATAGGTTTTCCCCGTTGTTTATTGATAACTGACATTAAGCGAAAATATAAAATAGTCGATATTACAGCTTAAGCATCACACTTCGTTCAATATTTTAGCTTAAGAGTGCGATACGCTGTTCTTTTTCATCTTTTGAAATAAGTGCCATTTCAAATTGTTTTTCAATTTTGCGAATGTTGATAAAGTTATCGACTCTTTTTTTCGCTTTGAGTAGTTTTTCTGTATGCTCTTCTTTAGAAATAACATCCATTTTTAAGGCTTTATCAAGTTTGGCTTGTTCTTCATCAAATTCATTTTGAAAAGCGGCTTTTTCTTGCATGATGAGTTGATCTTTTAACGCTTTTTCTATTTCAATGGCTTCATTTTCAAGTTGCGTTTTTTTATCTAATTTTGGGGCTATTTGCACTAATGTGTCTTGCACGCCAAACTCGATAGATTGTCCTGTTCTAGTGACATGTTCAATATACTTTTTACCAATGTCTTTATAGGCAAATTCTAAATCACCATCGATAGAGGCTATTTCAGCTTTGATAGCCATTAACTTACTGTTTTCTTTAGAAGATGTTAATACATTACCCGCAAGCTTTGAGGTGGTCGCACTGACGCCATCACCTAAATTGGTGACTTGTGCTTTTATTTTGTTTAAAAAACTCATAATTTATTTCCCTATAATAGATTAACTGCGCCATGGAGAAAGCCAAAGCAGTGCTTATCGTTACTCGATCCATGAGATTTTAAGGTGTAACCGCTTCATTAAAAGCGACTCATTTAAATGAATACTAAAGAGAATGTTGAAAAATAAATGCAAATAGGGAAGAAGCGTATGCTATATACGTTTTGAGGTTGGTACTGAATTCCCTTTCACTTTACTTTATTCAATCATGGCATCAATGATGTCATCATTCCGAATAGACGCGCACTGTAATATAAAAATAACTAAAAATCCAGTTACCTCTTTGGTTCTATTTAAGCTTTGTGGGATTATCACCTAAGTGGCGATAAAGGCATATCTTCAACTGGCTTGGGAAGACTATCAAAGCAGATTTCAGGCTAAGGTTCAGGTCTCAAGTGTTGTAAGCATGCATCTTGTATGCTCAGAATGAGTGTTTGTGTGGCTGGGTCGTTGATCTTGAGTGCTATCCAGCCATCTGTGCCTAAGATGTCGAGACAATCAATTTGAAGTCTTGATGATTCACTCGAGGGCACATCATGTTCGATGATTTGTCCTTTAAGTCTAAAAACTCCGTGAGTCGTATGGATGCGAGTAATGGTAAAAGGGCGCATAGTTAATCCATTAATGGTTGAATGGTTTATAAGTAATCGTTTATAAGCATTTATTTTTATTATTCCATTATCGTTTTAGCCTAAATAAACAGATAACGCACTTAGCCAGATGAGTTGAACGCCATAACAGAGTCGTTGATAAAGTCCCGGTGTGGTTTTGTTTTTGTATGCTTGAGTTAATTGCTGAGTAAAATAGAGGCTAAGAATAATCGATACCAGCGATCCTAGTTTAAAGCCTAGGCTGAAATCTGCTGAAAAAAGGCCTAAAATGGGGGGCGAATAATAGGGATGAAAATAAATCCCGCCCAAGAGTGCACTTTCCCCTTAAATGAAGGCGCTGGAGTGTAAGGGTCTTTATCCATCGGAAAGCGCCCCGCTATCCAAGTGGCTACACCATGAATGCAAATACACCCGCCGAGAAAGACTGTCCATAGCGAGGTATTGTCAAGCTGAACAATATAGCCACCAAATAAGAGAAATAAACAACCTAAAGGATAATGATTGATCATCGGGGTGAGTTGTTGAGTGGGGCTGCCCGTCGCACCGAGCTCACTGCAAAATTGTGTTTTATGATTAAAATTAGGGTAGAAATAGCCTGTGAGAGCGATGCTTAACAGGATCCAAATCGAGACAATAACACCCGAATAAGCCAATAAACTGGGTAGCATAAATTCAATCCGTTGTTATTATTATACTTTAATAAATTTCAGGCTACTTAACTTACTCATTGTTGTCAATTTTTAATCGCTTAGGGCGTATGGGCTAAACATGTTGGCCGCCGTTAATGTGAATTTCAGCGCCATTAACGTAACTAGATGCTGAAGAGCAGAGAAAGAAAATCGTGTCAGCGACTTCTGCAGTGGTGCCGAGTCGATGTAGAGGGATAGAGTCCAATAATTTTTCTGTGCCAGGTGACAGAATGGCGGTGTCAATTTCTCCCGGTGCGATGGCATTAACACGCACACCGTAAGGACCGAAATCGGCAGCCATCTCTCTGGTTAACGAGGCTAATGCTGCTTTTGAGCTGGCGTAGGAAGAGCCTGCGAATGGATGCACATGACTGCCTGCAATAGAAGTGACATTAACCACTGAGCCTTTGGCTGCTTTTAGCTCGTCAAATAAACCACGAGCTAAGAGAATGGGCGCAAAAAAGTTAACTTGAAAAACGCTGTTCCAAAGTGCCAAAGGCGTATTAAGGGTATTAAATCGCTCAGCTTGCTCACCTTTAGGGCTTATTCCCGCATTGTTAATCAGAGCTGCAAGTTGAGATCCCTCTTTTATTAACGCATTTTTTATTTGTGTGATGGCTTTTTCAACATCGTCTTGATTGCCCAAATCGACTTGGATGTGATCTTCAGGCCCTGATGGGCAAGGGCATTTATCAGAAAAGGCATGGCGAGAGCAGGTGATGACGCGGTAGCCTTCAGCTGAAAACTTTTTTACGGTTGCATGCCCTATGCCTAGACTTGCGCCAGTAAGGACAATGGTTTTTCTGCATGTGCTACTGCTCGCGATTGTACTCATAGACATAATACGTATATTGAGATCAAGATCAATTTTTATACTAGTGCTTAATGTCATCTATAGCTATAAGTATCAAAGTGGCACATAGGAATTATGGCGTGAATGAAACCATTTCGACCTGACTTATTGCTTGAAAGAAAAGGATTTTGGATGGGACTATGATAATTAAAAATAAACGTATCTTTATAACAGGCGCGGAAAGTGGCATAGGTTTAGGGACTGCTCAGTATTGTTTGGCACAAGGTGCGAGTCAGCTTTTTTTGTTAGATTCAGATAAATCTGCGGTTATTCATCTGAATAAACTTTATGCTTCTGAGGATAATGTACACATTATTACGTGAGCGTCCGGCGAACTACGCCTTGCTTAGATTAACATGCCAAGGTAAGAGACTATTGAGATCACAGTTGGGGGGAGATAGCTGTTCCAAGCAATGTTCGATGTAA
>NZ_JAKIKS010000238.1 GCF_023284005.1 Shewanella surugensis | reverse complement strand
GTTGATTACAATCGAACAAGAAGGCATAGTGCAATTGGGTATCAAAGCCCACTGCATTATGAACAGCAAAAAGTCGCTTAATTGAGTGTCCAGTTTTAGTGCGGGGTATCAGAACTGCCGTTAAATACCCCTCGCTAGGAATTGACTTTAATAGCTGGGCATCCTCATCTTGTTCAACAAGCCGCTTCAGCTTTTTGTCTTGCTTGCCTATGCGCTCATTAAGCTGTAAATAATACTCATGATGCTTTATCAACTCCTGCATTAACATCGGAGGAATAGCCTCCCCATTATCCGCAAGCCATTGGAACAACACCTTCATTTTTC
The DNA here is from genome assembly GCF_023284005.1 of Shewanella surugensis. Classification (GTDB taxonomy): domain Bacteria; phylum Pseudomonadota; class Gammaproteobacteria; order Enterobacterales; family Shewanellaceae; genus Shewanella; species Shewanella surugensis. The sequence continues at coordinate 3,290 of NZ_JAKIKS010000238.1, read as the reverse complement.
CATGACCTTTGGGAAAACTCATACCAAATTGAAGCAAAATAGCGCCTACACGGGACATACAAGCAGTACGTTCTTTTATGTAGCTAGAACGAATACGTTGAATGACTGCGATAACTTGCGCAGCTTCTGTTCTGACACCAACAAAACGCATAGAAGGCCGTGTTGATGCTTCAGCTATCGCATCCGCATCTATGTAATCATTTTTATTGGTTTTAACGTAAGGCTTTACGTACTGCGGAGGAATGAGTTTAACTTCATGCCCTAGTGATTGACACTTTCTAGCAAGCCAATGTGAGCCACCACATGACTCCATGGCGATTATGGTTGCGGGGGCCTGCGATAGAAATTTAATGAGTTTGGAACGAGATAAATGCTTTCGATATTGTTCATGACCACTATGATCATGACCAATAAGATGAAAAGAAGATTTGCCTAAATAGATCCCAATAACTTTAATAGTAGATATGATGGTTCGCCTCTTTGAGTTGCCTAACCCTAACCCTAAGCCTAGTTTAGGGGTGAGGCGGACCATCTAATTAACCCTTATAAGTAAGTAGTAAATATTTCAATAAGTCACCACAAAAAATATATACTTTACAATAATCTTATTATTGTTCTTAAATTAAGAACACTTTATTCACATATAGAGTGTTTATCACCAAATAAATGATCAATAAACTCCCTCTGTTCAAATCTATAGCGTTTAACGGGAGAAAATATGAAAAAAATCCTTTTAGCTTCTCTAATGGCATTGTCATTGGCTGCATGTAATGAAAACCAAGATTATGTATATAATGCAGTTGACGGATCTATTTTGGAGCAGGAACAAGACCATCAAGATGATCTTTATTTGCCTATACCAGATTCTGCTTATGGCCCACAACTGAATGAAGAAGGTTACTATGTTGCTGAAATTAAAGATGGAGTTTATTGGGTAACTGAAGGAGTATATCAGTCTATGTTCTTAACGACAGGTGAAGGTGTCATCGTTGTCGATGCCCCACCAACACTTGGAGATAAATTATTATCGGCAATAAAAGGTGTTACCGATGAAGCTATAACGCATGTCATATATAGTCATAGCCATGCCGATCATATTGGTGCAGCGTCGATTTTTCCTAGCAGTGCAACGTTTATTTCTCATGAAGAAACGGCTAAACGTATTGAACGCAGCCAAAATCAAGCATATGGAGATCATTACTCTTTTGGCATGTTTATCGGTGGAGGAGAGGTTCCATTGCCATCAATAACTTTCGAAGAAGAATATGAGCTGGTTGTCGGAAATAAAACACTAGAATTAATTGACAGTAAAGATGCTCATACTCCTGGCAACATTTTTATCAATGTACCAGACCAAAAAGTGTTGATGATCGTCGATATTATCTTTCCAATGTGGAGTCCATTTGGATCAATGGCACAATCAGAAAATATGTCAGCATATATACAAGCCCACGAGACTTTGCTTGATTATGAGTTTGACACATTAGTCTCTGGTCATTTAGGAAAACTGGGTTCTAAAGATGATGTTGAGAAACAATTATTATATGTTATTGATATTACCGATAATGCTGCATCAGCATTACAAACTACAAATTTTGGAGCTATCGTGACGGAGTTTGGTCAAAAAAATCCTTGGTTATTATATGAAAAGTATCTCGATACAGCTGCGCAAACTTGTAGTGAATTAACACTAGATACTTGGGCTGATCAATTAGCCGCTGTTGATGTTTTTACTAAGAGTCACTGTGACAAAATGGTTGAAAGTTTAAGGATCGATTGATTTTAAATCATACTTTGCTGATATATATACTGACGATAAAAATAATTAAGTCACGAACTAGAAACATTGATGGGTGGCTTAATTATTGTCGTTCCTTGATTCCCATGTAATGTGGGATCAGAGTAAACGTTATGCTCTCTCAAACAACTAAACGATATGAAGTACACTTTTGTATAGTTGAAAAACCAGTGTAGATACATCTGTGACCTTCGGCTTCAGGGATGAAGTCGTAGAGCGGCCATGGATGGCTTCACAGCGTGTCCGCAGGAGTATTTACACAAAAGCCCGCTGCAAGCGATAAGTCACATTGAAGTTGGTGATCTAAACACACCTGAGGATCATCAATAATTCCCTTACATAGATAAGAAAATGTCATTCGCCTTCATTCAAAGGCCAAGCTACTTTGGGGAATAACCACGCCAGCCCCCGTGTAAAGATTATGCTCAAGTTATAAACTTAAATCGAAGCAACACACTGCTTTTTTTTAGATCCCCCATCGGAGCAACGTTAATTGTTCGATAAAAAATGCCATCGGCCTTCATTCAAAGGCCGAGATCATATTCGCTATTTGCAATCGTAGCCTTTGCTTTGCAATAAGGTGATGACATCACCGTGACCGTTTAATAGGTTCGATAATCTTATGATCTTGCCTGATGTAAACTTGAGTCGGTACCAATTGCCCAGAGCATTGAATGTTACGCTGTCTAAATTATCCCATAATTCCCTTTTTTGGCCTGTCCAAGGGGTATAAAAATCAATTTTATGCTCATTAAAATGCCCCCTGGCCTTAAAATATTCACCAAAGCAATAAGTGGTGATGAGCCCAAATATAACGACCAAGCCAACAGATGCTGATAATTCATTGGGGTCATGCCAGATACTCATGTTTAAGAATAAGGGAATACTGGTTAGACCCGTGATGCTGAAGCTACACCAAGCTAATACTAAGAGGAATTTACCAAACTTAAGTTCTCCTTTCGCTTTTGCGTGGCAACTTTTTTTTGAAGTATAAGTACAAAGTGCGACGGCTATCGCGCCTCCGATTAATCCTGAAATGATTGATGAGTCCATGATGCTCCTTAAGTTAATCGCTAGAAATAAACTGCTTTCATCACTGAGGATGCAGTGTGTTCCATATAGCAAGTGATCACTCCAAACTCCTTTTATTAGTATGTCTATATTTACTGTTTTGCATCGTGGAGAGGCACAACCCATATTTAGACGAAGCATTAACGTCGATAAGGTATTTATAGAGTAATTTATACATTTTCATTGTGTTACGTAATTCGATAAAGGTCGTATAAGAGCATTAATTGTTGATACGGTAGGATGAATGTTATTTGGGGTTGTGTGCCGTGGTCATTCAATTGAGAGCTAGTCGCGCGGGCATGGATTAAAGGTTAATTAACAAACGGTAAACCCCCGGCTCTGCCGGGGTGACTCGCATAGGTTTCACCTATACCGCGGTATAGGTAGGCTCAAGTCTCGACCAAAAGACAGGAGAGCAACC
>NZ_JAKIKS010000237.1 GCF_023284005.1 Shewanella surugensis | reverse complement strand
TCATGCCGTGTTATAAAAACCATTAACCGTTGTTTGAATTTACTCATCCCAAGACCGATTCAGCCCAAAAAGATTGAGCTGTTCATATGGTGAACAAGAAAATGTCGTGTATGATTATATTAACCATACTGTTGCAACTTTGCTTTGTTGTGTCGATTTTCCGAGGGCGTTCAATATTCTGTGTCAACGATAAGACTAAATATCCAGCACGTTATTTAAACGCCCTTCACAATAAATGGCCAGTTGCGATAAACATAAGCTGCAATTGTGAATAGGCATGGTCCATTTATCACTGGCATTCACTATGCTGCTTCTCTATCGAGTGTTCAATGCGGACGAATAACATGGATTGATACAGCATGGTCATTGAACATGTGAAAGCTAGCTATACTTATTCTGTCATTAACTTATTTTTTCGACGGAAAGGAGCCAAAATGAGTCAGATCTTAGCGGCATTAACGCAAATGAGGTCGAATATTATCACTCAGCTTAATGATGTTGCTAATGAGCAAGATGAGCCCGCGTTTGCAGCATTTAATTATGCTGATGGGAGCTGGGTGAATCGTATATGGAAAAATGAACATTTTCGTTATGCTCACTTGAATATTGTGAATATGAGCGGGCAGCAAGATTTTAGAGTGATCCACATGTGTATCTTTCCGCATTTTCATTCCAATGCGCCCATATTTGGTATTGATTTGATTGCCAATCACAAATTGATAACCGGAGCCTATCTTGATTATAGCCCTACATGTAGCGCCGAACACCCTTTGAGTATTCAATTTACTCAGTGTATGCGTTCATTGAATTGGAAGCGAAAGCGTGAATTACCTGAATGGGCTATTCATATTTTTTCGCCTAATATTCTCGCGATAGGTGGTATTAAAACTGACATTGAATTGCAGCAATTGATAAAGGTTGTGGATAACACATTGGCAGAGTATCTTAAACGTATTGGCGATTATCATCACAATATAGATGATGCTGTAGGCCGAAAAGCGCAGAACTTTTATTGTGAACAGCAAAAGAAAAACCTCCATTTGAGATCGACGAAGTTTATCACTACCTTAAAGATAGATGAGGATAAATTGGACACTTTTATTAATCTTTGCTATCACAGTGATAATTAAATCAGATTAAGGGCATTATCAATATAATGAAAAATAGTCCTGACAACATCTGACAGTGCTTTCTTGTATTTTGTTTGTAACATCTTTTTATAACAAACAGCATAAGAAAAACAAGGAAAGCTAGCAGAACAAACAGCAAAAGATCAAGGCACAAATATATCATAGAAAACACCTCTGTCAGGATGAGATAGCCGAACTAATTCCATATCATCACCACAAAATACACAAAATACACAAACTAGTGGGTTTCTACCTGCGACCTCTCTAAAAAAATCGCTATACTTCAAGCGACTAACGTAACTAATCATACCATCAACTAAATCTCCTGCTACTTTAGCGATTATATCGTACCATTGCTTAAAGCTCGCTGTCGCTTGTAACCCATAATACCGTATTCGCTGGAATCCTTTAGGTAGAATATGTTGCACCATACGGCCAATAAATACCTCCGCCTCAACACATTCATACTCTCGCTGCTTACTACTATGTGACTGATAATAACTAACATAACCATTATTCACATTGGTTATTCTTGACACTCCTATTGGTGGCGAAGTTAAATACTTGGTGAGATATTTCAGCAATCCTCGATAATTATTCGTCGGGACTTTTTGTCATTTCCAGGATGGGCATAGAATCCTTTGGGATGCTTATCCCAAAGTCCTTTGATGATACCGTTTAAGTCCCCAACACGACCCTCCATGCAGTTAAGTAATTCCTGCATGAGAGCCTCTAAGCACGCATGGCCCACACTCATTAACTCTGAATACAATGCTCCTTGCTGCGGATGATTATAGAAAATACCTCTAAATTCACTCGGTAAGGTTAACACCACCTGCCTATAGCGCACTCCAGGCAATAGTCGACTGGCTATTTTTTCCATACTTTCACGGGAATAGCGCTTACCGCACTGCGGGCAGGCTTTGCCTTTACAGCTAAAGTTAACGGTATGCTGCCCTTTACCACATGACAAACACTGATAGATAGCAAAACCTAATGCTTCACTACCACAATCCATCATCTTTTTAATTTCTTCATGGTAATACGGTTTATCGTATCTGGGGTGTTTTATTGTAAAGTTTATCCAATGGGAGACAAAAATGGATTTAAACCGCAATAATTTATTTTTAATACCATTAAAATTCATACAGCTAGATTGAAGTGTGTTGATAATTCAACCGATAGGATAATATCTTCAACAACAAAAGCCAAGAAAAAGCTTGAAACCTAGCTATACCAGGCCTTCCAAGAGGAAATCCCTAGATAGAATTAAAACGATCCATAAGATCCCCGAACACCTCCCTTTAGATCGCGTCGATATCTGGTTTCAAGATGAAGCAAGATTTGGCCAACAAAACACGACAACGAGAATTTGGGCCAGAAAAGGTACCAGGCCACGGGCTGTACGCCAACAACAGTTCAACTATGCCTATCTATTTGGTTCAGTCTGTCCAAGCAGAAGGATAGGTCGAGCAATAGTGATGCCGTGGACAAGCAAAGAAGCGATGCGCTTACACTGAGAGCAGATCTCAACAGTGACAGAAGCAGAACGACATGCAGTGATAATAATGGATGGTGCTGGCATACTGATGACATTGCAGATGAATTTAACAATATCAACATCATCAAGTTACCGCCCTATTCACCTGAACTGAATTCAATCGAACAAGTATGGGATTGGATGCGACAGCATTGTCTCGCCAATAGGGTTTTCAAAGATTACCAAGACATGGTCGATAGCGTTTGTAAAGCTTGGAATAGCTTTACCGAGAGTGCAGAAAGAGTCACGCAAATGTGTTCAAGAGACTGGGCAAAGTTGATCAGTTAGTTTTCCAGATTGGTCTTATATGCTGGAATTGGTATGACTACCAAGTGCATGGAAGTACAAATATCATATAGAACATGGATGCTCGAGAGTGACCACTCGGTTTTTCACTCATTTAAAACACGAAAAAGCCCTAGCATTGCTGCTAGGGCTTTTCGTAATGTTGGCGGAGTGGACGAGACTCGAACTCGCGACCCCCGGCGTGACAGGCCGGTATTCTAACCAACTGAACTACCACTCCTTTAGCTTCAGACTTGCGTATAAAGCTAAATTTGGCGTCTGGAAATGACCTACTCTAACATGGGGAGACCCCACACTACCATCGGCGCGATTGCGTTTCACTTCTGAGTTCGGAATGGGATCAGGTGGGACCACAATGCTATGGTTTCCAGACAAATTCTTTAAAATGGTGCTGATACCCAGAATCGAACTGGGGACCTCATCCTTACCAAGGATGCGCTCTACCGACTGAGCCATATCAGCAAAATCGATTATCTTATCTACTAGTCTTATGTGAATATTCACTGCATTTAGATAAAACGTCTTCGACGTTATTAGGCGCCTGGAAATGACCTACTCTCACATGGGGAGACCCCACACTACCATCGGCGCGATTGCGTTTCACTTCTGAGTTCGGAATGGGATCAGGTGGGGCCACAATG
>NZ_JAKIKS010000236.1 GCF_023284005.1 Shewanella surugensis | reverse complement strand
CAGTTCCGTAGAGTGGCTACGCGCTATGAGAGAAAGGCTAAGTACTATTTAGGGACGCTTCAATTAGCTGCTTCTATGATTTGGTTAGCGTAATTGTCAACGCCCCCTAGTGGGACATAACATCAAGATTATCCTACTTTTTCTTCTTCCCGTAATGTTAATACTTCATAACCTGTCTCTGTCACTAAAATAGTATGCTCCCATTGCGCTGATAGTTTTTTATCTCGAGTGACGACTGTCCAACCATCTTTCTTTGTTTTCGTTTTCTCTTTACCTTGATTAATCATTGGCTCTATCGTAAAAGTCATCCCAGGCTTAAGGGATAATCCACAGCCTTGATGGCCATAATGCAATACTTGTGGTAACTCATGCATTTCACGGCCTATCCCATGCCCACAATACTCTCGCACAACACTGTAACCAAAACCTTCAACATGACTTTGTATTGCATGGCCGACATCGCCTAACGTCGCACCGGGCTTAACACAGTGAATCCCCTTCCACATGGCATCATAAGTCACATTAACAAGTGTTCTTGCCAAAGGACTGGCTCCAGCTAATACATACATTTTACTTGAGTCAGCGATAAAGCCTTCTTTCTCCAAAGTAATATCCACATTCACGATATCTGTTACTTTGAGTTTATAATGGACACTGGGTATCCCATGACAAACCACTTCATTAACCGAAGTGTTCAATACATACTGATAACCATATTGCCCTTTGCTGGCGGGACGGGCCTTTAACTGATTAATGATAAAATCTTCAACTTTATCATTAATGTCCATTGTGGTTATCCCCACGTTCATCACCCCATCAAGCATCGCAAAAACCTGAGCCAATAATTGACCCGATTGCCGCATTAAATCAGCTTCTTGTGGAGACTTAATATGGATCTCAGTCATGAATAATCCCTTCTAATACCACATTCTCTTTTTTAAGTTGTTGTTGTATTAATGCATTAAATGTCATTGACGGATTCAACTCAGCAAGCATACCCATTTTAATCCAAAATTCCGCTTGAGAATTGATGGATCTTGACATCACTTGACTCGATTTTCTTATTTCTTCATGTAAAGCATCTGAAATTTTGACGATTTCCATCACACTCACCCCACACAAGACCATACGATCTATAGTAATACACATACGAAACGTACATGAATCGTATACTCACATCAAGAAAATGTTTCTAAGTGACTGATGACTATCAAGCGTGTATCACACGATATTAGAAAGCTGACAGCGAATAATGAAACAATATTTTGATTTAATCAGTAATAATTGAAAATTATTGGTTAAAAAAATGATAAGTTCAATAAAAAAAATAAAAATAATAATGATTAAATTAACTTTGATTCACTAAAACTCCATTAAAAAAAAGACTAAACCTATTTGTATTAAATAGATAATTACACATTAACAAATAATAAAGTTAATCATTGTATCAAAATAATAATAATAATTAACTTCAATGCAAAAAACGAAGAACCTGAAAAGTAAAAAATAAAACTATAAAAACAACGAGTTAGAAATACATTAATTATTTATCTGAAAATAACGAAATAAAATTAACAACCCAACATTAATGAAGAATATTATTGCTTAGTTATTTACAATCAAAGTGAGATGCCGTTATATTGAATATGTGCCTTAAGTACTTAATTAAAAATCTTCAAAGATTGATTTTAGCCCTTTAGACAGCGCGAACTCATGCGCTATCAGGTGATCGGTATATTGAGATAGGTTGAAAATAAAACAAAATACAGAACAACTTTAACTCTGGTATTTATCACTAAATTTAAAGTTCTCATTTAAAGGTCTCTCATTTTTCGTCATTAATTTTTAAAGAACGTAAAAAACCACGTTAAACAGACACTAATATTAATAATAGTATCCATCAAAATTACAATGTAATTAATATTAACAAAAAACATAATACGTTAAATATTCTGCATTAAATAACCTCTAATAATAACGATAATTGAAGTAAGAGATCACCATGATAAAATCAAGAGAAAAGCATCAAATATCACTGTTTAGTGCTGTGTTACTATGTTGTACCTGTATGGTCGGTTCCGGTTGGTTATTTAGCTCCCAGTTAGTGGCTCAAAATGCAGGGAATTATGCTTTTCTCTCCTGGATTGTCGCTGCCGTTATTATTATCGGTATCGGTACCTGCTTATCCGCTGTGGTTACCCAACATCCTCATAGAGGAGCAACCACAAGAATGAGTGCAATTAGTCACAATGCAATGTTTGGTATTCCCTTTGCTTTTGCTAATTGGTTCGGGATAGCCGTCGTCATTGCCACTGAAGCACAAGCAACCACTCAATATCTTGCCCCCTTTCTAGGCAAGGGCATCATGCATAATGGTTCTCTCAGTATCACCGGTAAAGCAATCGGTGTTGGTTTACTCTGTCTCTATTTACTGATCAATTGGTATGGTTTAAAACTCCTTTCCAGAGTCAATAATATCATTACTGTTCTTAAAATTTTTACCCCTCTATTCGTTATCACTATCTTATTAGTCTCTCATATCGATATCAGCAATTTCACTCAAATAGACAATAGTAGTTACTCTTCTAAAGATATTATCACCGCCATTGTGACCTCTGGGATGATATATTCTTTTAATGGCTTCCAAGTCATCGCCTCATTTGCAAGTGAAATCAAAAACCCGAAGAAAAATATCCCATTAACCATCATAATATCGGTTTTAATTGTTTTAGCCTTTTATTTATTATTACAATTTACCTTTATGGCCGCCGTGCCAAAAGAAATGCTTACCCATGGCTGGGTAGGGGTCAATATGGACTCACCCATTGTCGGTTTAACCATGGTATTGGGTCTCAACTTTTTAATGTTATTATTACTGGCTGACAGCGTCATAGCACCTTCTGCGGTAGGTTATACTTATCTTGGCACATCATCACGCATGCTATTTGCTATGTCGAAAGAGAAACAAGCCCCTGGATTTTTAAGTCGCCATATCAATCCCAAAAGAGGATTCTCGGTGCCTTCCATGATGGTGAACTTCACCATTGCCGTTATTTTTTTATTGCAAGCACAAAGTTGGGCAGGACTCATGGTGATCGTCACCATGTTACATCTTATCGGTTACATGGCGGCCCCCATTAGCATGTCGGCACTCAACCCTAAAACCAAACCTTTTGGCTTAATCATATTCATCATTATCACCATATTAATGATGACGGTTCCCGCCCATGATATTCTATTAAGCAATATCGTCATAACGACACTTTCTGTCGGTTACATGATCATACACGGACGTAAACACATCAAAGAAAGCTTAATGTTTGGTAGTCCTTTCTTATTGTTTTTATGGTCTGTCTATTTTAGCCACTCCATGATAATAGCCTCAATATTGGCTGTCATATTCTTTCTCTTTGTTACTCATTCTCGCTATGTTGACACTTGTCGTCACTATCGTAATAAACAGCGGCAGCAACCTCATCCAACAGAAAAAATAGCGCAAACCTAAAATCAGTTAACTGACCTCCGGCAAAGCCGGAGGCTTATTTGGGTGACGCCCTAAAAGGGCTTAAGTCCGTGCCCAAGGCACTATCTACATTCCGAGTTTTAATTGATCCCGATGAATGTCATTT
>NZ_JAKIKS010000235.1 GCF_023284005.1 Shewanella surugensis | reverse complement strand
CTGAGCGTGCTGTAAAACCGTTTGTGATCGGTCGAAAAAACTGGTTATTTAACCACAACCACCGTGGTGCAGAGGCGAGTGCTATGTTGTACAGCATCATAGAAACGGCGAGAGCGAATGGTTTAATCCCTTTCGATTATATCGCACACTGTTTGGAACAATTATCCTCTCCCAATTGCGACCTCAATAGTCTCTTACCCTGGCACGTTAAACTAAGCAAGGCGTAGTTCGCCGGACGCTCACAGTAGTAAAGTCTAAAGCGCGCCATTAATAATGGCTGTCCATGTCTCACATTGGGTGTCTATATAGTCCTGCTTAGGCCGTATCATGCGCCAGTTCAATTTCCTGTGCTTTATTATAGGCACTATGGCTTTGCAACTGTTGCTGATAACGGGCTATTTCGGGATATTTATCCAGTTCTCCATTATTACTGACCACCTCAACAATAAAAGACATCATGATGTCAGCACCACTGAGCTTATCACCCACCAAGTACTTTTTATTAATAAGGCAATCATTAAAATAGCCAATTACTTTTGCTGTTTCAACATCCGCATAACCCTTAATAAAATTGGTTTGACAGCCATCCATTTTGACAAACATTTTCAGTAATAAAGGCAGTGCAGCCGAACTCTCGGCAAAGTGCAACCATTGCAGATACTCGATGTATTCAACACTGTTTTTTTCCGGTGCAAGCTCTTGTCCTGCATAGGTAGAAATTAAATATTCGGTGATCGCACCTGACTCAACCAAAGTAAAATCAGCCGTTTCTAGTACGGGTGATTTTCCTAAAGGATGAATATTTTTTAATGCTTGGGGCGCTAAAAAAGTATTACTGTCACGCTGATAAGCGACAAGTTGATAATCAAGGCCTACCTCTTCTAATAACCAGATAATTCTTTTTGAACGAGATTTATTCAGATGATGTAATTTAATCATGTACCGATCCTAAATAGAGAATAAAAAAAGAGTAAGAGTCTATAAAATGGGGCTGACAAGGGCATTTTTCAATGATATACCTGTGACCATTCAAGATACACTTTTTCAAACAAAGGCTTGAAATTATCTGTAATGAGATCATCATAGCAGCATGATTGAAATAGCCTTAACGAAAGAAGAAAAGCATTCACTGGAATCACGACATAAATCGTCGAGTGATAGTCGTGAATGTGAGCGAATAAAAGTGGTTCTGTTACGCTCAGAAGGCGGGTCTTATTCGTTGATTGCTCAAGCATTACGGATAGATAAAACAACGGTTAAACGCCATCTTGATGATTACCAGTCTGATAAAAACTAAACCCTGAAAATGGTGGCTCAATCAGTCGGCTAACTCCAGAACAAAGCGAGTTCTTGATAGCTCATTTAACTCAGTTCACTTTTGCTCATACTCATCAAAGGCAAATAATCATGGGTGTCTTGGTTAATTAATCCCGTTAAGCACTATCAAGCCAACGATGACAATTACCCGCACCTTGTCGTCGTTTACGCGCTAAATGCTCACAATACACATCCAATTCTTGCAAGCTGCCTACGGGCCCTTTAAATAAACCAGTAAATTCTGTAGTAAGTTTAAGCCAATTTTCTTGAGGAATATTGAGTCTATGGAGAATGGGCATCGCTACATCACTGATTGCACCTCGTTTATCATTCCTAATAATCCGACCCGTTTCATCTACTAACTGCAAATAATCGTCCAAATGAAATAACAGCCCTTTAGGTATATCAAGCCGTTCATTACCCACAAATGCTAATAAATTTGATGGCTGCTTACCCACAAATGCAGCCTTTATTCGCCTCTGTATACTGGTAAAGTCAGACGACTCTGGAGTCTCTGCAATTTTCGCTCGCATAGGATTCAGATCAACATACGCCATGCAAGCCAGTACTGCCGCTTCATCTAATAGAGCTTGGCTCTTAAAACGCCCTTCCCAAAACCGTCCACTGCATTTATCTTCTCGATTTGCCTTCCTTGCAATCGGTTCATTTAGCGCTCGCATGAACCAGCTTATATCACTTAACCGACTACGGTACTTTGCTATTGTTCCTGATAATGAAGTCATCTCAAAATCTTCAAGTGCCAAGCCTTTAGCAAATTTCTGGCTGATTTCAGTCCCTTTAAATAACTGATGCCAGCGCTTAACAACATCTCTATCAGACCAACCATTCACCTCATAAATATCCACACATAATACTAAATGGATATGATTAGACATCACCACATAAGCACAAATATCAATCGCAAAGACTTCACTAAGCTCAAGGATACGTTCTTCAACCCATGCTCGCCGATGCTCATATGACTGGCCTGTATAGCTATCCTTGCCGCACAAATAAGCTCGCCTCACACAGCGAGAAACACAATGATAGTAGGGCGTATCCTCAATACTGATGATTGCTTTTCTAGGTGTTGGCATCACACTATCCCAATTCATTTATCTAAATAATAAAAAGCCTAGCTTATGAACATAAACTAGGCAAATAATCATGGGTGTCTTGATTAATCGTTAATTTCTATAGCTTCCTTGATGAGTTAATACTTGAGCAAAAGCTTCTACTCCTGCACCAATCAACGCACCGACAATCCCAAACTCCCCATCTGGATCCACGTATTTGTAGGGGTTATTATTGGCATAGCTCGCTATTAGAAAATTAGTCGATTAAAGCTGTGACTGCTTTGGGAAAAACCAACTGGATCATTAGTGTAAAAACGGCCAATAAGCGGGTCACTTTTTTACCAACAAAAAAGCGGGCTTGCATGTAGGTTAAGTCCTTAATAAAACCACCGCTAAAAAGCAGTGGTTTTATATGAATCGAAAGTAAGATTAACTATGTAAGTTGTAGCTAATTTATTTTTCGTAGGTTATTAGGACGTTTGCAACGTGGACATAATACTCTTCGCTTAGTTAACCACGCCCAAAGTAAATTATCCCAACTGGTTGCTTGTCCCCTTTCACGAAAAGAAATAAGCCGTTTCTGGCAGTGTTCACAGAAAATAAAACGACTAGATACGATGAATGAAACAAAACACCCCACTATTACACCAATAAGGTAATCAATTATGACATTTGCCTTTTGTTCTTCCAGTAAACTAAATTCGAATCCAAATATTGAAGCAAGGAAAATAAGTATACATATAAAAGACAATACGCCTGACAACACAAAAACCAGTAAAAAACTACCTCTAAACATAAAATACTATCCTATTCACTTACTGACTGTTGGACTTGAGGTGCTCTAATCTCAGTTACCATTTTTTGCGCTAACCCGTTCCATTCTTTTCCTGCCGTTTCCCCTATAGCGGTACCAACGCCTTCACTAACAGCCATTATTGATGTTCCTATCACTTTGCTAGGTTGAGTATGCTTATAAAAGTTACCAATGACATCGGGACGAGACCTCGGAGCAAAGGCACTAATCCCTTTTGCACTAGTGGAGGCCACCCCACCTAATCCTGAACTCAATGCAGAGATGATATCTAGATTATCAAATGCCCCTGCACCATGATATTTATTACTCATCACTTGACCAACTAAACTCGCAACAGCATTAGTTGCAAAAGCTCCTACTATTTGGGGAGCCAAAAGACCTATAGTACCACCTGCAGCAGCTCCAATAGCAGCCCCTTCCATAGCTCCGTCCCAGCCATTTTGATAATAACCTGTTATAGCGCCACCAATACTACCTGCTACTGCGCCTAAGACCCC
>NZ_JAKIKS010000234.1 GCF_023284005.1 Shewanella surugensis | reverse complement strand
AAAGTAATCAACAAAGTCATTAGACTAGGTATGCCTGAGAGAAACACCAATATTTAGATTTTTAGCAAAAATGGGGATGATCAAACCTTATATGATTTGATCAACAACGCCAATAGGTGACGTTACACCTTCTATTTTTCAACATTCAATTAAATTCAAATAGGGATCCCACCAATGAGAGCCATCGTATTAATTTTTGTAGTATTAATCACATCAGGATGCGCTAACCGCTATTCTCAACCTAGACCCAATATGGACAATGCCCAGTTACGTCTTGTATCGATCCCCAGTAATAATAACTTTGTTACCACACCTAATAATAATAACTGCATTGTTGAGCAGCATGCCTCTTCTCTTGCTACATTAGGCCTTAAAGCTAATCTTGTTCATCAATTAAGTCGCATTAATATGCCACTTTATAATGAAAGAGGCCGGTGACTCACATCAAAATGAAGTCTATATTCCTGCGGGCACCCCCTTCAGATTTCAATTTAATGGGGTGGGTATTACAGGGATCGATTCTGGTAAAACATCTTATCAAGAAGGTATTTTATACTCGTGGTGTCGAAAAATGGTGAGCTTTACTCCCGAGAAAAACAAACACTATGAAGCGGTATATGACTACGTCAGCACCGATGAAGGACAAGAAACATGTGGCGTCACATTGTTTGAATTAACGGCCGATGAAAATCGGTCAGTATCGTAAAAGTGAAATGAAAAATTATAAAATTAATCATAACTACTGCATATAATCATTCATATTAGCCCATTAACTCTTTAATTTTCACCTTTAATATTAAGGTGTTTCTTCGCTTTTAACTCTGCTTGGAACACCTTATAATCAGCATCTCCCCAACACTCAACATGATGTAACTCGGGAATAGTCTCTTTATGAAAGATGGGGTCCTTACCTTGTTGCAGCTGTTGCATATAGTTTTTAAATAATTTTAATGCCACCTTTCGAAGTGACACTAATGCCCAGATATTAATGAAGGCTAAAATCGCCACAAAAAAATCAACCACTTGCCAAACAAACCCTAAAGGGAGTACCGCCCCCAGTATGACCATTAACAGAACACTGCACCGAAACCCCGTCAACACCAAAGGTGAGCGAGTAATATATTTAATGTTGGTTTCACCATAAAAATAATTAACGACCACAGTACTGTAAACAAATATAAAAATTAATAGAGCAATAATACTGCCCCCTTGCTCACCAAAGTTTTTGTCCATAGAGGTATAAATTAAATCAATCCCCGTTAATTCAGGCGATATGTAATTTATTTGAGAAACGAGAATAATAAAGGCGGTTGCCGTTGACAAGATTAATGTAGTTGTTAATACACCCAAAGCTTGGATAAAACCTTGTTTCACCGGATGTGATACATAAGCTATCGCCCCCGCATTGGGCGTTGAGCCCATACCCGCCTCATTAGAAAACACACCTCGTTTAATGCCTTGAACAACCATTATGCCAAAAGTGCCTGCTGACGCTTGTTTAAATCCCAAAGCTTCTTCTAATATTTGTAATAACATCGGTATAATCTGCTGATAATTCATAATCATAACAACAATTGCAGTCATCAAATAAACACATGAAGCAATTGGGAATAAAATCTGGGTGATTTTAAGCACCCCAGATAAACTGCCAAAAATAATGACCCCAGTAAAAACCGCTAAGTTAATGCCAACAGAGAGGGGTGATACAGAAAAAGCCACTTCCATTACTCCTGCTATCGTATTCGATTGAGCCAAATTAAAAATAAGCCCATAACTGATCACCATCAGTATCGAAAATAATAAAGCCATCTTTCTCGACTTTAAACCGAAAGCAATGTAGACAGCAGGTCCCCCCATAAAACGCCCATTTTTCAATTTACGTTTATAAGCTTGGGCCAAAGTATTCTCTATCAAACACGAAGCGGCACCAATGAATGCTATCATCCACATCCAAAAAACAGCACCCGCGCCCCCTAAGCTAATCGCAATGCCTACACCGGCAAAATTCCCCGCCCCCACTCTGGATGCTAATGGAATACAAAAAGTTGAAAAAGATGATATACGTTTTTGCCGATTTTTCCCAAATCCTGCTTGCTCCAATAGCAAAGCTAGCATATGCCTAATTTTATTAATCTGAGTAAAACGAATTTGATAACTGAAGTAAATCCCTATCGTCAATAACACAAAGATCAGTAAATAATTTAAAACCGATGCAAACAATATAGATAACATTGATTCAATCGTCGTCATTTTCTATCCTTGTTAAGAGCGATACCCTCGTAACTCCATATTTAAGGCGTTATAACACCCATTGTCCCGAGTTCAGGTTATTTAATGATCGAGCTCAATAACGTCATCGAAAACTGAAGAATATAACTCTGATTTATCATTACAATGCTTTCATCAAGTCATCTAAATTCAGCACAGGTTGGATATCGATCGCTGCATGACAATGCTCAAATAAAGATTCATTCACTATGGCTAACTGTGCTTGATCTGCCGCTTCTGGGTTTAACTGTTCAACTAATAATTTTAATACTTTAAATAAAGAGTCATCTGCCTGAGGCTGATTTTCTCTTTCAACTGGAATAGTGAACCTTAACATTAAACGCATCACAGCCTCCTTACTTGTGTGATATGCAATAAAGTATTTCGTCTGCTGCTTAAATCTATTCTCCTTAATCATTATAGCTAACATTGAAGTCGTAAAAAAAGAGGCCATAAAATGTCCTCTTAAACATGGATTCATCTTAATGAATTTCTATACTAATGACGTCACATTAATTGAACGCGTATCTGAAAAGGCATTTTCAACCGCTTGAGAAGCAGCAAAAAACGCAGCATCAATTTTTTGCTGATCTGAACCTGCAGCGGTCAAATCACTGACGAGTGTATCACCAATATTCGCCAATAAGATCTCAGTATTGCGTCCAACCCCACCTTGAGTCGGTATCAAATTGTGCATGGGGTAATGCTTAGCCAATTTAGCTTGTAATTCTGTTTGCTCATGCTTTTGATCTGTATCTGTTGGCTTAATCAGTGTAGGCAGCACCGTGTTGCGTGCAAATGTTTCAGCTTTACTCGCTCCTTCACGATTAAAAATATAGCGAATATCTTCAAATTTATGCGCTTCAAAGTCTTTTTCACCGTATTTTGCACGACCAAAATCAATGGCTTTTAACATGGTGACTGGTTCGCCATTTTCATCTTCAAATCGATGCACTAACAAATTATGCGAATGTAAATCACGGTGAGACACTTGATTGTTGTACATCACCCTCAACATATCAACCATCTGAGTTGCCACCGATTTTTTCTCAGGCGTGGATAACATGTTACTGGGTGAAGGCAATCCTTTTGCCCTAACTCGGGGATCTGAAGAGGCACTTAAAACCGGATTAGGTAGACACACGTCTAACTCTTTACTTTTTACATCTTTTTTATACATAGAAACTTGAGCATATTCAGACATCACTTCTGCAGCCGTATTAGTTCCATGTTGTTTATCATACTTTAAAGCTGCATCAAATTTAGCCCTTTGCTTGCTATCCAACCCAGTAGGTAACTCTTCAACAGGTATCTGCTCTTGCAAAGAAATACCTGATTACCGACAAGTCTCAGCCATAAGCTACTAAAACTGAACTATAGTTAAAGTAAGGCTTTGAGTGGATAAATGGTTATGGCTAAAAGTAAAGTTCAACACCAGT
>NZ_JAKIKS010000233.1 GCF_023284005.1 Shewanella surugensis | reverse complement strand
TATTGGTTTTTCATTTGAGAACCTTGGCCGATTTTGTGAGAGATTGAAGCTTATAGGCAGCTAACCCTCTTTTCTATACCAAAGTGTGTCGGTTATTATGGCAATCTAAGGTTAACCACTCAAACCCAACGACCTGCTAGAATATCATTGCACGCTAGGGTGAGTGCTTCACGAATAACTTTATCGGTTTTTTTATCGGTTTTTGTCATACTGACTCCTAATGTCCCACAAAAAAGGTTAATTATACCCAAGTCACTTAAAGATGCATCTTTAGCGGGTTTTGGGGTAGCCAAATCACTTGGAGATCATGAGCTAAATACGCCATAATCTACTTTTTAACTTAGATGAAGATCTTATGTCTCACACACAACAAGATTATTTTTCACAAGCCTGTGAAAATAATAAAGCCCCTATTCTTGAGCAGCTTTTACCGATTTTTGCCAACAGTCGTAACGTATTAGAAATTGGCAGTGGCACAGGGCAACACGCGGTTTATTTTGCCAAACATTTCCCTCATCTGAGTTGGCAAACCAGTGATAGACCGGTTTATCATCGAGGCATTCATCATTGGTTAACCGCGCAGCCCAGTAATAACTTGCGCTCACCTTTATTACTTGATGTCACTGAACCATGGCCCTTAACGCAAAAAGTGGATGCCATCTTCACCGCCAATACATTGCATATTATGAGTAAAGCCATGGTCGAAGCCTTTTTTCATGGCGTAGGCCAACACTTAACAATACAAGGCAACCTCTGTATTTATGGCCCTTTTAATCAACAAGGACACTACTCCAGTGACAGTAATCGTCAATTCGATGTGCATCTTAAAAATAACAACCCAAGCAGTGGCATTAAAGCGCTCGAATGGATCGAGCGATTGGCTAATCAGCAAGGATTAAAGTTAAAGATAAAAGAAAACATGCCTGCTAATAATTTATTTTTGCATTTTAAAAAAGAAAATGAGTCATTTAAAAATCAATGAAACCCATACAAAAAAGCCACCCTCGGCAGAAGGTGGCTCTATTCACTTGATTTAGTCAGCCTCGTTTATCAATCAATGGCACTGTACATACGTCGAAAAATATTGACTGGCTATCGCATCACGGTTAGGTGAGCCAATTCGAATATTCAGCGTATTATCACCACATTGATCAACGGTAAAAGGCACATTCACATTTTTATGCTTAAAAATCCGACCGACCCGCTGCATACCAATGATATTATCTTCACTATCAGTAATATATATTAATTGTGATTGAGTATCATATTGCGTACTCAAGCCTAGATTAACACTGGTTTCATCTTGATTATTCACCGTTATCATAATGGGGTTAACAGGTATAGCGTTAACTAAAGTTATATCATCGACAATATCACCTAGAGTAGTCACACGGCTCACTGCTGAAGTTGCTGCAACCACGGGAATACCTTTCGGTAATACGTTAAACTCTTGTGGGTACATACCTACATTGTTAGTAAATGTCATACTCACTTCCCCTAAATCAGGAGAATCCAGGGTTACATATTGCAATGGCACTTCACTAATATCTCGAAATAGAGGCGAAGTATGTGTATCAGATAACCCCTTACCTGGCTGCTCAGCTATCATATTACCATTACTATCTTCCGCCCATGCGACAACCCAGAAATGATAACGTCCTTGAGCATTCGTCGTATCCCAATTCACCTTTGCCATCTTCCAATTATCCATAGAGACTGAACTGTAGCTCGCACTAGGAATTTCAGATAACCATGTCTCATCAATCAACTGTGCAGAATCAGGGGCTAAATAACCAGAGCTGGCGACAGATTGACGATAAAACTGCACATGTACTCTACTACCTGCAGGCATATCCCTTAAACTGTAATTATAAATACGCACCTGTAAGCTCAACTTTTCTCCTTCTTCTGCTTCAAAACGTGTCTCCCCCCCACCTTGTGGCGTGACAAATAAACCGCGCATATTATAAAAAGGACTAAAATTTTCCCTCCCTGAAACCGTTGGCTGATAAGGCATAGTACACACAAAGCGTGTTAAACAATTTAGTCCATCGTCATCCAATGATATAGTGCTAAAATTTGTGGTATCCCAACGTGTCGGGTTATTTAAGCCAATATCAATTGACGAAAAACCTTCTTTAGAGCGCCACCAAGTTCCCATATAATTACTAGGTAAATTTCGAAAATCCACATAATACCCCAACTTCATATACCCACCCGCTAATGCGCCTGTTTCACTGCCAGCAATGGCTTCCTTCACCACCTCAGGCATGAAAGGATCAGTCGTCACAATATCGCTGCTATCGAGTTTATCACCAAAAACAACAGGCGTAATGGGATAGCCATATTCTGTTGGCGATCTAAAGCTATTTGGCAAAGCAACGGTAACCGATGAACCAGCCTCATAATTACTGGTGTCGGTTATCACTCCTGAACTCGTCACTGAGCCTTCATATTTTACATCAAATGAATTGGTATATCCTACGCCAGTTAATTTTGAAAAGGAGCCACTCGTTCCATAAGAGCCACTGAAACCCGCATTCCAAGTGCCTTTATTGATCAAGGTCGTTTTTGTTGAAGACGTTGTGCCATTCAACCATGCCATTTTAAAACTACTGCTGCCAGTAGACGTATAAAAGGTATTATCAACTTGTGATAATGCCATAATGGGATTGCCATAACCCGCTTCTAATTGCGTAAATGAACGCGGGTAAGATAGTACATTGTTCACTTCATGTACCGGTTGATACCAAGCCACTTGACCGCCATCAACATAAGCACGAGACATTTCAGATTGGCGGGTATACATCACATATTGTTGACCTTTTTCACTATCATCACAGGCATCCCCCTCAGGGCAAACACTGCCGCCTAGCACAGGATAAATGAAATACTCTTTACTTTGACTCAATACCCCTATTCTGTCTTGATTCCCAGCGGTTAAAGCCAGATCCGTAGAATAAGTACTGGTATTCTGATTAGCTTCATCCGCTGTTTTTTCATTAACATAACCGGCTCCAGCCGTTGCTTTAAACGAACCTTTAGCAGGACCAACACTAACAGACGCTTCAGCGGTCACCTGACTAGCAACTGAGTGAGTTAATGTTGTCACATCCTTAACCTCATAACCTTTTGAACTTGATGTTTTTTGTTCAAAATGAGTTACGTAATTATCTCCATCCATGGTCAAATTCACGACACGATAGTCTGATAACTGAGGCTCCACATTGGTATTCCCCGCAGGCAACATAAAATCCACATGTGTAGGTGTCGCCCCCATAATCAAAAAAGGTTTTTGTATTATCGGTGTTTTATAATAAAGAGGTTCACCTAATTGCAAAGATTGCCCCTGAAAATCTCCTGTAGACAACATATTTTTCGCACGACGATCGGATTTAGTTATTGTAGCCTCATAATTCATACGATAAGGCCTAAAAGGAACATCTAATTGATTCTCAATTTTATAAGAATAATGACTATCATATCTTGCATAAGGAAAAATTTGTGAGCGACCATCTTCAGTGATGCTTTGATTAAGTTTAAATATCACTGTTTTGAGCTTATTTATTGCCGCAGGGTCATTACTGATCTTTACAAGCGCCAATGAATTAATAAAATCTGTCTCTTCAAGCGCCCTATCAGTTGGCCAGGGCGGGAGCATACTTTGTCGGATAATTAACCAAAGAAAACTTTTGCCCTGTAATCATCGTCCCAACTCGCCTTTTTTAGCTTATTTCGCTGACTTGGCGCACCGCA
>NZ_JAKIKS010000232.1 GCF_023284005.1 Shewanella surugensis | reverse complement strand
GGGGTTACTATGTTTCTACGGTTGGTTTGGATGAGGAAATGATAAAAGAGTACATACGAAACCAAGAAAAAAATGACATTCATCGGGATCAATTAAAACTCGGAATGTAGATAGTGCCTTGGGCACGGACTTAAGCCCTTTTAGGGCGTCACCCAAATAAGCCTCCGGCTTTGCCGGAGGTAAGTTAACTTGCCGTCACTCGAGGTAATCCGTCTTGGGGATCGCTTTTTACCAGTGTTTTTGATAGCAGCAATTCAACGTTCACTCAATTGGCTGCAATGTTGAATCAAACATTTGATCCGTTTATGAAGTTTCCTCATCCTGAGCTGGCTTCAAAATATCGTTTGTCTCAATCTTTATCTGATATACCTGGTGCTGTACCTAGGTCTATGGGGAGTCGAGTGGATTTAGCTCCTCAATCTCGCTCTATCTATTGATGTTGAGTGTGGTATTGAACCCACGTCAAAGTGTCGAATCAAGTCAAGTAATAACAAGATTAAACCATCATTTATTGATATACATCATCTTGTCAGTAAAG
The DNA here is from genome assembly GCF_023284005.1 of Shewanella surugensis. Classification (GTDB taxonomy): domain Bacteria; phylum Pseudomonadota; class Gammaproteobacteria; order Enterobacterales; family Shewanellaceae; genus Shewanella; species Shewanella surugensis. Next base: position 3,240 of record NZ_JAKIKS010000232.1, on the reverse strand, counting down.
ACCTTCAAAGATAATTCAACGTGCATGTGGCACCTTTTGGTCAGGTAATGTCAACTTGCCGCCCAACGCTGAATCATCATTTAGAGGAGTATGCACAAATGCTCCTAAATTGTGGGGTGTCGGTGATGGATGTTCTGGGTTGGTTAAAGCGGCATATGTGCTAAGTCAGTGGCCAGTGCACAAAGGACTAGAACAAATGCAGGCAATAGTGACAGATTATAATGATCACGATGCCATGGGATATACTTGCTTTACAGTACTTGTTGGTATCTAAGTATAACTTAATGATTTTGTTGGTATTTATCTATTGCTTGTCGTACTTGTAAAAATAGAGACATAAAAATCGGTTACAACAGATGTCGTGACCGATTATAGGGTGTTAGAAAGACTGTTTAATGAGTTAAAATGATAGATATTAACTCAGTGAGGATGAGTATTATTTCATTGGTAAATCAGAAATAAGGTGATTGGATTGCAATATTGCTTGTACATCATCATTTGCCTCTTTTTTGAAAGAGGGAATAAAAAATGAAGTAAAGAGACCAATGAGTAATAATATCAACATAAAATATCCCAAGAAATCAGGATTAATATCCGTGAGTGTGGTTGCAATCACAGGACCGAAACCGCATAAAGTGGTACCGACACTATAGGCAAAACAGCAGCCTGTGGCTCGAACTGGCCGAGGGAAAAGTTCAGAAAAATAGGGCGTAACCATACTCACAATCCAAGAAAGCATGAAAGACATTAAGAGTAAACCTAGCGTAATACTCTTGATCCCATTGCCTGTTAAAAGTGCAAGTAATGGAAATAAAAGTAAAATAAAGATTAACCAGCCAGTGATCAGAAAAGTCTTTCGATTTACAAGGTCTGATAGGTAGCCCATTATAGGCACTAAAATGCAACCCAGTAACAGTGAAAGAGAGTTAATCATTAATGTTTGCGGTAAAGTGAGTGTCGTAAAAGTAGTGATATAAGTCACAAAATAGGTGGTGATCAAAATATAGAGAAAGCCATAAACTGAGACTAAAATGGTGACGAGTGTGAATATGCCTCGATGTTCTCCCCATAGAAGGCTTAAGCCACTGCTGCTATCCGATGCTTGAGGTTTATCTGTGGATGAACCCTTATCTTTATGTGCAAAATAGACTTGGAAACACAATAAAATACCACCCAGTAAAAAGGGATCCTCCAAGCGAAATCACTCCAATTGGAAGGTGATAAATCAAGCACTAATGAACTGGTCGCAGAAGCTAATAAAAAACCTGCTGTCCCCACACTATAAACAATTCCAGTATAAAACCCCTTATGTCGAAGGGCGTTATTTTCAGATGTGATCACTAATAAATTGCCATATTGTCCTCCTGCCGATAGCCCTTGAATAATTCTGATCAATAACAATAAAATGGGGGCTGCGATTCCAATAGTGGTGTAACCCGGCAGAAAAGCACAAAGAATGGAGGAGATCCCCATGATAATCACAGATAAATTCATGGCATAGTAGCGACCAATACGATCCCCTAAACGACCAAATAGCCATCCTCCAATAGGACGAGATAGATAACCAATTCCAAAAGCAGAAAAAGCCAAAAGCAGATCAGTCTGCTTATCGCCAGTATTAAAAAAAACCTCGCCAATGACTGAAGCAAAATAACCAAATAGACAAAAGTCGTACCATTCTAAAGCATTGCCTAAAGATAGCCTGAAAAATTGTTTGATTTTACGTGGGTTACTCATTATTCTTTAAAACCTTATTAGTATTAATGGATAAATTAGTGGTGCGCTCACTAAAATAAAATTGAATCTTGTTCTCAAATTTGTATATTCTTTTGAAAAATAACAAGATGAATGTTGTTAAACCATAAAAGTGTTAGTGGTTCAGCACAAAAGCGCGCAGGTAAAATTAATCCAGAGTCTCGCTGAACCAGAGATATTAAATATGGCATTTTTACTTTGGTTTTAAGAATGTTCTCTTCGTACTACCTATGTATTAACTAATTGTTTTTATAGGCGCTAATGAAAAAGGAGCCTTTTGTAAGCTCTTACTATATGTTCATTTTAAAATAATTATTTAAACAATCACCAAAATCCATAAAGTATGTGTAAAACTCATTGTAGCACTCTTTATATTTCCTTATTGATGTTAATCAATATACATAAGTTATTGTTAAAATTAAGTGTTATCTGGTTTGAGTCACCTTTGTTATGAAGATTTCTTGTGAATTTTAATCGTACCATGCCTTGTTTAGGAGTTATTCATAATGGGGCTGAGGCGCTTTTTACAGTCTTGAAAAGGGGTGGCTGTTGTTCAACAAAGTAAATTCACCTTTTGTATGCTTACATTTAATCATGCGATTACGTTTAGGTCATTTTTAGGTGAGTAAATTTATTATAGAGGAGGCAATAACATGAAAACCATTTGTATGATATTACTACTGATAGTCAGCAGTATGTCTTATTCGGTGTTTGCTCATCAGGGGAATGGGAAGGGATTACCGCCGGGTCTGCAAAAGAAGGTTGATCAAGGTAAGCCTTTACCCCCTGGTTGGCAGAAGAAATTATCGAGAGGGGAGATATTGAGTCAAGATCTTTATTTACGTGGGAGTATTGTGGTGCCGTTGAACAATCATGGTGTCATCTCGATTCAAATACAAGGGACGGTGATAGAGCTTTATCAGGCATCACGGCAAATTATTAATATATTTAATTGATTTTTATATGTATCTTATAAGCGAACCATTATTATATTTGGTATTGTAACCTACAAGGTTCGCTTTTTTGTCGATTTATTTAATAGGGTTATTTTACTTTGATGGTTGGATCAAACCAGTAATCTCGAACATAGCCTGGATAGTTGACACGTAAGCCTAGCGTATATTGTATTCTTGCATCATCCAAGGATAACGTACTTTGTAATGCTTGCACAGCCATGTGTGGATCTTGTATTTCATTGTCGTCTTTTAGTACCGCATTCCACATTTTCCAATTTTTCCAAACAGAATATGGTTGGGCAACAGAATTATTATCGTATGAAAAACCGTTCCACCTACTCGTTCTAAATGTTAAAATTAAAGTGAGTATATCTTGCATTTAATTTTAATAGATCGAGTATAGGGATGATGTCTATGGGATTATAAGTGCTTAACTAAAAGTTATCGTATATTTTGATGGATAGTTGTCCATGATATTTTTTACACTCTCTTTGAGTGCATCAAAAGTGATAAAGTCATGGCAAGATAA
>NZ_JAKIKS010000231.1 GCF_023284005.1 Shewanella surugensis | reverse complement strand
AGGTCACTCCGCCCAGTGTTAATCAAATGATTAATACTCTGGAAAAAAAAGGGCTCATTAGTAAGAAACCCCGTAAAGCTAGAAGTCTTTCATTGTTATTTCCGAGCGAACTGTTACCCGTTTTGAAGTGAATCCAATCGATCATTTTCACTGTGTTTAAGTATTAGGTGGCCAAATTAACTATGCCACTTCAATACTTGCTGGTTAAATTTAATGGCCAATTTTTGAAATAAGATCAGGGTTTGTAACGAGATTTCTTACACCATGAGCATGTTCTTCATTGAAAACATTATCTTTACACCATTTACCAACGCTATCAATATTTACTTTGGCCACACTAGGCCGCACACTCCATGTAACCTGAAATGGAGAGCCTTTTTCATTGTAACTAGGACCTGTGGTTGATCCAGCGTACTGAATTGGTGTACCCATATTGTTTGGAATATTTATTGCTTGATGCAAGCCACTCTGTTTTCTGTGTTTGGTTAAGCTACCAAAATCAAATGCACTTGTGTCATTAACCAGAACATATACCTGTGTTTCTACGCGCAACTGAGGATTTTTGATAGCATCATTTAGACATGAACCTAATGTTGGGCCTGGATTGATCTCAGCGGTTGAATGTACATAGTGAACCTCAATAGTATCACCAGCACTTAAGCCCCCGTGCTTGCTGGGACAAATATCATGTCCTGCCGATTTTATCTCTGAAGCACTCAAATTACCTGAATATTTGTAACCACTTTGGAAACCATGTCCATCGCCATTACCTGCATATTTAGTAAATTCTCCGCCTTTATGCTCAGCATTTTTATGGAAATGGATATTGCAAAGGTTCATTTCTTTAGATGCAGGAGCATCATTAAATGATCGTAGATTATTACCTGCTACTGCATCAATATCACGAGGGGATTGGGGGCCAAACCCTTTGCCTTTTGTATTTTCTGCAAGTTTGGCTCTTTGTTCAGATATAACTTTATCTGAAACAGCGCTATGCGTATCATGACTATTCTCTTTTGCACCAGCATGTATTGGTAATAACGTTGCTGTTGCAAGTGCGATAATTACTCCTCTTTTCATATTTCAACTCCTAAGTTGATAATTGGCAAATCTTTTGATATTTGATTTAGATACTTTGTGTAGTGCTAACCTTTGTATAGTGCGCATGCTCGATCATTACATCTGTTCAGTGAAAACGCGCATAGCTAATATACTGTTTTTTATAATCTATTAAGCGCGGAAACTCATGAAATCACAAACTGCCGACCCTTCACGCTAGCCAGCAAAGTACCACCCAAACGTTACTTTTGTAAACTAAATGTTTGTTTTTGATGGTGGTAGAAGTGCAAACCATTGATGCAGACCACAACTTTATGGATTCCTCCCATTCAAAGAAGCCGACTGCTTTCATCTTTTGCTTTTAGATCCCCATCGAGGTTACCGAAATAAAGCATTGAAAATATCGTGAGTGTGAACATGGATATTTACCTATTTTTCGATAATAATCACAGCATTTTTAAGTACAAATATGTGAGACACAAAATAAACTACACCTAACTTTAGTGTTAAACATCATTTTTCAGTCAGTATTTTTTTCTTTTCAATTTCAAATTCTTTCTGCGTTAGCACCCCTTGATCCAAAAGGTTTTTAATTTTGATAAGACGATCATATTTATCAGTAGAGCCTGTTGTTGAAATTATCTCATCATCAATACACACAAATATAATTTCTATACGAGGAAAATTACCTAAAATATAGGGTGGTGATACCGTATGCTCTGAAACTGTTAGCATTTTTTGCTTCTGTTTAATTTTCAGACAAAAAATATTTGCTCTTTTCCTTGCACTTCTTCTGATCCCTGACGTTCCACTAAACCCCGTCAATGCCTGATGAAAAATGCGATATCTTTCTCCAGTGATTTTTTCTTTTGAAATATAAAAATCTACCCCGCCATATACTGCATCTTGAAAGTAAGATTCACTTTCACTTGCTTTTTCTATCGGTGACATGCTTGAGCAAGCGGTTAACAGCAATAAGGAAGGAACTAATAATGTAAACTTTTTCATGAACACCTTAAGTCAATGCGTAGCAAGACCTAACCACTAATAAACAAGCTTAAATAACAATAAGTTAACTTATCAGAGAACCACTCATCCACACATCCCCCTTTTATACTAAAACCACCTAAACAGTCGATCTAGCTCACAACTTTCATTCAAAAGAATCCAATCGAAGAAACACACTGGCTTTTTCTTTGCTTTTGATTTTTTCTTTTGCTCTTAACACCCCGTGTAGATGCAATAGCGAACTTCTAAAACAGGGAGGTTTTTTGGAGTCGCCGAGCTTACAGGGCCAATTATGTTCCCGACATAATTTGGCATTCCCTGCTATCCATGCAGGTCAGATACTTACAACGTGTTTACTGGCAGTTATAAAATTTCCTAAATCGAAGAGATCCACTCGCTTTTGATGCTTTTGCTCTACAATCCAGTGCAAGTGAACTAGAGGGCTTCGATTTCAAGGATGAAATCGCAGAGCGCCCAAGGACGGGTCTACAGCGTCCCGATAGTGACTTGCACAAAACCCCGCTGGACGCGATAAATACCTATGAATATTAAACGGTAAACACACTTCCCAATAATCATGATCCAACCATCAGACATATCAATATCATCTGTCTTCATTTGAAGGCGTACCGACTCTGGGCGGCAAAGGTGATCCCCTTTTGGCCCAGTGTGAGTGGGAACTCACGCCGTTGCTTATCTCGAAACAAGTTCATCGAAATGAAACACACTTTAAAGTGATCAAAAAACTCGACTCGAAGAAAGGAAATCGCTTTTCAAACCCAGTGTAGATGCATCTGCTAGTTTCGACTTCAGGGATGAAATCGTAAAGCGGCCAAGGATGGCTTCACAGCGTCTCGCAGAGGTATCTGCACAAAAGCCTGCGGCAGGCAATAAGTACAACTGAAATAATGCAATTAAAACTCTCTTAACTAATTGAAAAACAACCTTAAACATAAATGTCATCAGTTTTCATTTGAAAGCTTACGCTCATTGGGCATGATGGAAATCATTAGCAAGAAGACCACAAGAATAGTCTCTTTATAAATATCAATATCGTGACCACTGAATAAATGGTCACAAAGAAAGAGGACTATTAAGTCCGATACAACACCTTGATCACATGCCAACCAAACTTGGTTTTCACCAACTGCGGCACCAGTATTTCGCCTTTAAAGACCGCTTTATCAAATGAGGGCACCATTTTCCCTTGACGAAACTCGCCTAAATCGCCGCCTTTTTTCCCCGATGGACAGGAAGAATATTTCTTGGCTAACACGTGAAATTTAGCGCCTTGATCCAACTGCTTAATAATATCTTCAGCTTGCTCTTTGTGTTTCACTAAAATATGCAGTGCGCTAGCAGTACGGGCCATAATCATGCTCAAATCATTAAACGAAAAATTGCCGCTAATGTAAGGTTTATGAGGTCAAAAAGCCAGTAATTTTGAGACGCTTTCGCTCTCCTGTTTCAGTGACAGACACAAAAGGCATTAAACGCTCGATATAAGCATAAACATGCAGTGCAAAGTGACAAAATAAAAAGTAAAAAAAACCTGAACAGTCAAACTGCTCAGGTTGTTATCTCAAGCCACAAGACTCATCTTATGGCCCAATCTTATCATCTAGCCTTATGATCTAGTACTTAAACACAGTGAAAATGATCGATTGGATTCACTTCAAAACGGGTAACTGTTCGCTCGGAAATAACAATGAAAGACTTCTAGCTTTACGGGGTTTCTTACTAAT
>NZ_JAKIKS010000230.1 GCF_023284005.1 Shewanella surugensis | reverse complement strand
GTCTTTGTTTGTAAAAACTTGGCGAACTAAAAGGACTGCTTTCTCATATCCTTTTAGCCAGCCTTGCACTGCGGTTTGTTCTGGGAAATTCAGCTCATCTACTCGTACAAAGCTAATAATCAAGCTAATAATAGCCAGCCATTATTAATCAGTAACATACTGAGATTTTCATCAGAAATCAACGCTTAGCATCTATCCAATCATGGCTTGAACTGTTTTTAATATAATGCCTGATGCTGAGCTTGAAAAATGAATGATATTAGCGGAATTAGTGAGTTTTGAAGTGTAAAGTACCGACTCAGTTGATTAACTGAGCTTTCTGGTCTTGAGATACAGCCTGGACTCTAGCCTAGCGGCATATACTGGCAACATACCAATAAAAGGCAACAACTGCTTAGGCTGCTTACCCGTTAACGCAGCTTCAATACGTAGTTTAAGGCTAGTATGCTCGGAATTCTCTGGTGTACTTGCCATCTTGGCACGAATCGGCCTATCTATTAATAAAGAATGTTCAACATAGGCCATACAAGCTAACACTGCTGCTTCCTCAAGTAAGGCTTGGCTTTTAAAGCGCCCTTCCCAGAAGTGACCTGTACAATTATCTTCTATATTCGCTTGTCGTGCTATAGGCTCATTAAGACACCTCAACTCTTTTGAAAACATGGGCAGCTTATGTCACTTAGGCGGCTACGGTATTCTGCTACCATCTTTAATAATACAGGTTTTTCATGAGCCTCTATTGCTAATCCTTGAACATATTTCTGCGTCAACTCTGTACCTTGAAACAACTGATGCCAGCGAACAAGCACATCACTATCAGACCAAATATTTGCTTCATAAATCTCTGCTAATTGAAGCCTCTTATGTTAGAAAATAAGGATTCAACCCAAGCTCGCCGATGATCGTAATTCTTGCCCGTACTCTCTATTTATAAAGAATATCATCTCCACATGGCTATTAACCAAGTAAGCAGGCACGCCGCACCACACGACTACAACAATGATAATATGGCGTAGCTTCAATACTAATTAAGCACCTTCGTGGACGTGGCATAACAAGCTCCCTCTAGTGCCCGTCAATTAAGATTAGTAGGAAGGTCTAGAATATGCCATTAATGATGGCTGTCTTTGTCTAGCCGTTATCCCTTATTCTTCGCTGCTATGGGTTAGAGCTTTCCCCACTGAATCAACACTCCAGAGGAGTGTACCATTGGCATCAACTATAGCAATTGCGTAAATATCGCTAACTTCACTACCTTCTGGAAGTATAATTGATATACCACCATAACAACCTGTAGTTCTAGCAACATCGCCTATGGTAAACGCATTGTCACCACCTGATGTTGATGGATAAGGCATATTAATTAAAGCTGATTCTTTTGTAGGTGTTGGATTAGAAGTTTTTTGATTTCCATTACAGTCTATAGCCCAGATAGTATTACCATTTTTATCTGTAACAACTAAGGGCCAGTTTTCACAAGTACTAGATGGTACAATTATTTTCAATGCAGCACGTATAGTGTTATTAGGGTTATCTCCTATAACATATCCACTGCTTCCAGCTTCAGGAAAGTTTATGTTTAAGTTACAAGATGCTTCAGGATTTGAATCTTGTGCAGTTCCTTGAATGGTATTTACATTACCACTTGCGTCAACTCCCCATAGATATTCTCCTTGACTATTTCCTACATTTATTGGGTACGCAGAACTACTATCAGGAACCACGACAAGTATTGCACCCGAATTTTCATTAACTATTGCTGAATTACTTATACACAGACCGCTTGCACCTTCTTCTGTTTGATAAGGTATTGTATCTTGTACAATAGTAGCTATTTTGGAGTTGACTGGTATGTTAGATGCGTTTATATTTGGTATTTGGCCATGGTAATCAAACAATAGTGGAATGTTTTTTTTGAATACAAGTAGATATGTTGATCCACCAAAGTGAAACATCCCAATTTCTCCTCCCTTAGTAACAAGGTCTTTTGCTTTAACTGTAATATCACAAGTAGCGCACTCTGCCATACCTATAGGTATTACAACCATGTCGCCTATGGCATCATTATTTGCTGTTATTTCAATTATCCCTCTTGTAGCTAAATTGGCAATATATCCTTGTGATTCATTTGGACCAGCAGGGTCTAAATCAAGAGCGCATGATGGTAGCATCTCTGAATAGTATGTACTATTAAATGGTGTTTCTTTTGCAGTTTGATATACAGTTTTTACTGTTCCATCCACTGGACTATGCCAACGGTGGTAGCTCTCTGCACTTAAAAAGGCTTGATAAATAGTTCCACCCTCATACTTATCGGTTAAGGGAGAATTACCTTCCGTTTCGTTAAATATATTTAATAGAGAATATGGTTGCCCTTTAGCCCAGTAAGTATTTGTTCTTTTAACATTATATGCCACTCTGTAGGGTGCTGATTCGCATGCATTAGCAAGCACATTATCTCCTTTTGCTATTGGACGAATTCCAGCATTGAATTGCCTTGTAAAGAAATCATCCCAACTTGTAAATCCATAATAAGAATTGTGAATATTTGGGCAGTTAAATGCTTCTTCAAATTTAGCTCTTGCTCTTATTGGTTTTCCTGTGTAATCAGTACCATCGTTTAAAGCATTTGCCATAGCTATCATTGCGTCATCACTTAGCCAATAGTATTGCGGGTAGTTAAAATGGCCAGCATAAATTTTAACCTCTGCGTTACTATTTAAAACAGCATATTGAGAAGCAGAACTTTTAAGAAAATCCCCCCAGTCATTCAATACTTTATTAAAGTGTTCATTTACTCCATTATCCAAGAAAAAATGATGACCTGCTTCTGTTCCCATTGCCCAATCAAGCAAAGAATTAATCGGAAAACCAACACAACCTGACTTGTTAAAGGTTTGCGTCATGGTCATAATACTATTTAAAAGTGGTATAAACTCGTTCCAGCTCTTTAACTCTGTTCCATAATCAAGATTTTTATATTTTGCAGGCACTTCTTTAAACATATCATTGGAATAAGTATTTATTCGTGGATTTCCTGTTACATACTTATTAAGAGCAATAATGTTAGGTGTCCAATCGATCGGATTAGCGGCTACATATGACTTAATACCCTTTATATGACTTCTGATTAATTCATAATCGATATGCAACCATTTACCTACATTAAATTGGTGTTTGTTCTCTTTAGATTTCCCCATTATTTTATCCTGTTTTGTTTATACTTATCTCAAACCTTTTTAGTTTTTTATAGTGAGTGTTATTGGCTTTTCTTATTGCTTTTAACATGGTGGCAAAGCCACCATGCTCTTTATTATCACTATCTCTTTATCATTTAGTGGCTCAGTAACACTCCGAACAAGTGTTATTAGGCCAGTGCGTCACTATTCCACGGTAATTTGTCACTATAAATTATAGCTAAATAAGAAATAATATGGCGTAATGTAGTCGATTTCATACAGTCTCGATTTTCGCCAATGCATTTTGGCCTATAGCTAAATCAAAATAATATCCGATAATACTCGAATGGCATATAGTATCGATTTAAGGCGTAAGGTGTTCGCCTACAAAGAAAAGCACCAACTGACATTTGAGCAGACAAGTCAGCATTTTGAGATTAATATAGCCACTCTTTTTCGTTGGCAAAATAAGATGGAACCTTGCTCAAAACGTAATAAACCCGCAATAAAAGTAGACATGACGGCACTGAAACGTGATGTTGATGAGCACCCCGATGATTATCAATGGGAACGTGCAATCCGCCTTAATGTCGGTCAATCAACAATACACTATGCGCTAAAACGGCTCAAAATCAGCTATAAAAAAAACACTAACACA
>NZ_JAKIKS010000229.1 GCF_023284005.1 Shewanella surugensis | reverse complement strand
AGCTGCTTGCTGATGTCATATCAGGTATTCAATTTAAAGATGGTGAACGGATCACTCAAGATCAAACAGAGCATCACGATTCATTGATACACCACATTTGACAATAACTCCATGATGATTGCAGAAGGGTAATGTCGGCCTGAAAAATTGAGTTTCATAAACATAAGCATAGAAAGTGATGCTTAGATCATAAAACATTTAGGCTGTTTGCGACAGAACCCTAATAGTACTTCACTGTTTTCAACAATACTTCTTTCAATATCAGGTGTATTGAAATGACACTCTGTATTTGAATCAATAATTAAAATTTTATTCTTCATTGTAAGGCTCACTTTAGGAAATTAATATCTCATTTTTTCTTCTGTAAGAACCTGCAATATTTCAAATGATAGAGCTCTTCCATTTAACTTTTTACTTTCCATTTCTTACTTCTCAATATTTCTTATTTGGAATGACTTGTATGATTGTTGCAATAATATACAGAGGTAAAGTATTTTATATACACACCCACCTACTTTTAATAAGTATATGGACAACATAATGCGGGTAAATATACATAATAACCTCAAATGTATCATTATTTTTTTATTAAATAAAGTAAAGCAAAGTACTCACAACAAAATTAAACACTACAAACACAATAAGGGGCTTATTATTAACATCTAAGCATATATTGTATACTTGAAATTACTAATCACTCATATAACCATCAAATAAAAACAATGCTTTATCTTCTCCGTATTATTAGTGATCAATTGATTTGAATTTAACTTTATAGTGTCGAATGTGACAATTTATTGCTGTATGTTACACAAGTATTTTGGATTTTTAATGATAAGGAGTAAAGGATATGTCACTTACAAATAAAGATAAGGTTAGTTATGGTAAAAAGCCAACCACTTTTTTAAACCAACCTCTGTACAATTGTTTGCATAATGTTAATTTGAATGGGGGTTTGGTTGATGATAATTTAAGTTTATTATTTAACCCTTTTTTATTGTCGAATGAGAAAGACAGTATTGAACGCTTTAAAAAGGGAGAAATGAACTTTATTGTATTTAGAAACACAGGGTTTAACCTAAAAGACAACACCATCAGTAATGATGACGTCAATACCCAGTTAGCATCTAGTTTTATTGCTTCGATATTTACACAGCTAGGCATTTTTCCTGTGACCTATCAAGGAGAAAATAATGGCTTACTTTTTAGAAAAGTCACCCCTATAAAATCATTTGAACATACTCAAAGCTCGTTAGGCGCCAAGGAACATTTAGGCTTTCATGTTGATAATAACCATATGGCACTCAGTAATGAACATAATAAGAATACAGGCAGTGTATCGCCAGATTATTTAAGTCTATTCTGTATTCGTAATGATGAAGATATTTCAACCGATTTATCAGATATCCCCCTCGCGCTAAGTCAATTATCAGCTGAAGAAATAGCAATATTAAAATCACCGAGATTTCGTATTGCCTACCCTGACTCTTTCGACATCCAAGGTGATATCATTGCCCCAGTGATTGTTGAAAATGAACATGGACTATGCTCAAGATTTGATTCGGCTTTTACACATCCTATTGATAATGAGGCCAAAATCGTATTTAATAAACTCAATCACCACCTCAAAGCGTCCACGATTAATATTAACTTAGATTCTGGTGATTTATTAATTTTCAGAAATCAGCAGATGGCCCATTCAAGGCGGTCTTTTACTCCACAATATAATGGTTATGATCGATTTTTACTGAGAGTCTTTGGTGTAGACTCTCTTAGTCGAGTGAAATCTGTGTCCCCTACCACGCCTTATTATAGTATTGCGGTATAATCAATGAACGCTGTTATTATTTCGGTTTTACTACTGGTTGGTTTAACGTTATGCCGACTAAATATTTTAAGTGCCATCATAGTGAGTTGTTTTATTGGTGGTTGGATTGCAGGGTTAGATGTAAATAGTATCTGGCAGGCATTTCAAGCCGGTTTAGGACATGCATCTCCATTAGCACTGAGTTACGCTATCATTGGGGGGTTTTCATATTTGATTGCCAGTTTCGGGTTAACTGAAATAGTTAGCAGTCGGCTATCGACCATGATGAAAGACCATTCAAGTCAACTAAAATTGACGATTATCATTACGCTAACAAGCCTCGCTATTTTTTCGCAAAACTTGATCCCCATTCATGTTGCCTTTATCCCTTTACTTATCCCGCCAATGTTGCTGATATTCAGTCGATTACAACTTGATAGACGCTTGATTGCTTGCTTACTCAGTTTTGGACTAGTCACGCCTTATATGTTTTTGCCACTCGGTTTTGGCCAAATGTTTTTAAATGAATTAATCCGATCTCAAGTGACTTTACAAGGTGTATCGGGAGTCGAAAGTATCAATATGATGCGAGTGATGCTACTTCCTGCTATTGGTATGTTAGTGGGGGTGATCATTGCAGTATTATTCTCGTATAACAAACCCAGAGAATATCTGATTAAATCAAGTCATACTGATACGTCACCAGTAACCTTATCCAATAAGAATAGGGTTGTCATCATAATAGCATTGTTAAGTTTTTTTGTGGTTCAACTTATGACAGGCTCCATGGCAATTGCAGCGCTTGTGGGTTGTGGCTTATTAAGCATAGGTAAACGAGCACATTGGGGAAAGTCTAATTCACTTTTTCTTGAAGGCACACGGCTAATGGCCAGTATTGGCGTGATCATGATGGCGGCGGCAGGCTTTGCTGAAGTCATGAAATTAACAGGTCATATACAATCGCTTATTGATACAGCTATTATCGCTTTTCAAGATCAAACTATGTTATCAGTGTTCATTATGCTACTCGTCGGCTTATTGATCACGATAGGCATTGGTTCTTCTTTTGCAACCGTCCCTTTACTGGCTGCTATTTACGTGCCGATAGGACAAGCAATAGGGTTAAGTTTAGAGGCCATCATTTGTTTATTAGTGTCTGCAGCAGTATTAGGCGATACAGGATCCCCTGTCTCTGAGGTCACCTTAGCAACATCGGCAGGACTGAATCATGATGGTCAACATGATCACCTAAAAGATACCGTTATTCCCACTTTTATTCATTTTAATATCCCTTTATTTGCATTTAGTTTACTGGCTATCTATTTATTATGATTTCACTTTTCTTTATATCGCTTCTAGGCTCTATGGTGCCAGGAGCCAGTTTTGTGATGACATTAAGGAGCAGTTTATTTGGCTCTCGCTTTTGTGGTTTAATGACGGCATTAGGCTTATCTTTAGGCATGGCATTACATGCTGCATATTTGTTACCGAGTTTATATTGGTTTGAACATAACAACTCACACTTATTGAGCATCATTACTTGGTTAGGTGCGGGATATTTATTCTTTATTGCAGTGCAATGTTTACAAGCAAAGCCTAAAGGCCAATTATCCATTGGGAGTAATCAAGAGAAAATAACGCCTTTACGCGCATTATTGATAGGTTTTTTAACTGATGTATTAAACCCTAAAATTATTATTTTTATATTAGCACTATTAAGTCAGTACATTGAGGGTGAATTAACCTTACATCAACAATTAAGCTATGGTGCAGTATTAGTGGGTGTACAACTATTATGGTTTAGCGGAGTGGCAATATTTTTTTCTATTCCTTCATTAAGAAATAAGCTCTACAGTGCCTCGCATTGGATTGAAAGATGCTCTGGTGTGTTATTAATTTTATTAGCTATTAAGATCATTTGGATTAGGTAAAATAAAAATGATAATATTTTGTGTAATCCATGTAGCTGCGTCTGTTTAATTAATTAACAAACGGTAAACCCCCGGCTCTGCCGGGGTGACTCGCATAGGTTTCACCTATACCGCGGTATAGGTAGGCTCAAGTCTCGACCAAAAGACAGGAGAGCAACC
>NZ_JAKIKS010000228.1 GCF_023284005.1 Shewanella surugensis | reverse complement strand
TGGTTATCTTGCCATGATTTTATCACTTTTGATGCACTCAAAGAGAGTGTAAAAAACATCATGGATAATTATCCGTCAAAATATACGATAACTTTTAGTTAAGCACTTATGAAGATATAATGATCTCATTTAAAAAAATATCAATACTTTTGTTTGAAAATCCTGCATCTTGAATGATCACATGTATAAACGGATTGGTTGAGCATTCTTTAATTCATCTGTATTTACATTGTGCTGAATTGGAGCCCTCTCTTATTTCAGAACGAGTGATGGCTGGAATGAAAGCCGCCACTATTCGCGGTAAACGTCTAGGTAGACCAAAAACGCCTGAAAGGTTGCGAAAAAAATAGAGAGTTTGGCTATAAATATAAATTTGAGCATTAGAAAAATTCACGCTGAACAGGATGGGAGTACAAGTCGCTCTGTGATCGGGGGGGGGGAATTAAAAATAGTCGAAATAGCAGGTATTTATAACAATATTGAGTAATTGTTTTTTTCCTGTGTGACAACAAATTACACGTATACTGAACATACCCCTTTTATTCAAGCGGTCGTTGATGCTCATGCGAAAACAAACATTGACAGCCATCATTAATGCTTGTAATTTATTTATGTAGTTTGTATATATAATGATGATGACGTTAAGGAAGTCAGATGCACAAAGTTGCCTTAGTGACGGGTGCTAGTCGAGGCCTTGGGTTTGCATTTGCGGAGCTTTTAGCAACGCATGGCTTCAATGTTGTCATATGTTCTTCCAATAAAGAAAGTCTCCAAGCTGCTCTTGCAACACTACATAAGAATTTTGCTGACAGAAGTGTTTGCGGGTTTGTATGCGACATGACTAATGATGACTCTGTAAATGAACTCTTCGATCGTGTCTATGATATGTATGGCCATATCGATCTAACAATAAATAATGTCGGATATTTAGAACTTAGAGACTTCACAAATTATGATATTCAACTTTGGGGAAAAAGTATTGGGTTAAACCTTACTAGTTGTTACCTAGGCTGTCGCTATTCCTTCAAGTATATGACCCAATGTGGAGGAAAGAAGAACATTTTAAATATTAGTTCCCTCTCCGGAATCCGATTTACACAAAAATTCAAAGGTATGTCTGCCTATATTGCGAGCAAACATGCTGTTGTAGGATTAACGGAGAGCTTAGCGGTAGAAGGGGCTGAATTTGGTATAAATGTTAACTGTCTCGCCCCAGGTTCAATTCATACGGATATGTTTACTTCCAATTTTCCAAGTATTAAAGCAGCCTCTACTGCAAAGAGGGTTGCAGAGATCGGATTTAAACTTTGTGGGGATTTTAGTTCTACATCAATGACTGGGGTCACCTTGGACTTGATGTCTGATACGTTAGGAGCTTGAAATGCACGAAGTAATAATAAAAAGAAAAGTATGGATCTCAGCAAGCCATTGGCTACACTCAACATTCTTATCTGATGAAGAAAACACAGCAACTTACGGCAAGTGTAACAATCCAAATGGACATGGTCACAATTATTGCGTGACGGTTGGCCTTAAGGGACCTGTAGATGAAAAAACAGGAATGGTTTTAAATCTGACATATGTCGCAAAGATTTTAGATGAAAAAATTGCCGGCAATTTCGATCACAAACACCTTGATCTTGATACTTCTTATTTTGAAGAACGTCCCTCAACCTCTGAAAATATCGCAATTGTTATATGGCAGATACTAAAAAGAACACCGCTTGCTAATTTCTTATATTCAATTGAACTAGAAGAAACCCCAAACAATAGTGTTTTATACTTGGGTGATTGAATTGATCACTAAAATATTGGTAGTTTCCAGTTCAGTTGCGCCAGTAGGAGAGGGAGGCGCAGGTGGCGTGGATGTTACCCTCACATCTTTTCTGGCTTGTATGGCTCAATTTTGTAATTGCAAGATCGATATATTGGTCCCTGATGGCTCTACAATCAAAAATGAGACCGGAAAAGTCATTTTTTCTTCCGGTACTTGCAGTATACCTGCTCAGAATTTGGAATATAACGATAAAATTTTACTTTATGAAGATGATGTGTCTCTATCTTTCATGGAGTTATGCTATAAAGTTCAAAGTGACTATGATTTAATACTCAACCTATCCTATGATTATATGCCGTTTTATCTTACTGATTTTTTTGACACGCCAATGTTCCATTTAGTCTCTATGGGACGCACCTCCCGCCCAATGAGTTACATTATAAAAAAAGTATACAATCAAAGTCCCAATAGGATTGCATTTCATTCTTTTGCGCAAGCACGAAGTTTCGGGATTTCAGACTTCCAAAACCCATTATATGTCGGCTTGCAAAGCCGGAAGTATACTTTCTATGATAAGCCAGTAGAAAGTCTTGTTACCGCATCTAGGATTGCACCGGAAAAAGGTCTTGAAGATGCGTTAGAGGTCGCAAGGCTACTGAAACTACCCATTAAAATAATGGGTGCAGCAGATGATGATGCCTATTTGCAGTATCTAATGCATAGATATCAGGATGTGGAGGCTAAATGGCTGGGTTTTTTGGAGCACGATGACTTTATCAGGCAAATTGGAAACGCTCGGATGGCAATTGCAACTCCTAAGTGGGAAGAAGCAATGGGTATAGCTAATATAGAAGCTACGTTATCTGGTGTGCCAGTTGCGGCTTATGATCGTGGAGGAATAAAAGAAGTAATCTTCCACGGAAAAACGGGGTTTATTTCGCGTGATGCATCACCTGTGTCAATCGCAAATTACTACCATGAAGCCTTGGGACTGGACAGGAACTCAATAAAAGAGTTTGCTGGAAAAAAACTTTCCTTAGAGAGTTTTTTTGGCAGGCTATGCTGTTGGTTTTCTAAGGAGGGCATTCAGATGGAAACACTTTGCCGCTGAAATCATCTTATGGTCTGTTCGCTGGGACTTTGTTGTAGCGCTATCCCATCAAATCTTTTGATATTAATTAGTTAGATTGGTACCTTTGAGGTATACCAAACCCAGTGAAACAATTTAAGATACCACAAGCGATCATCATTTTTTAATTGTCCATATTTCGAGCATGAAGACGGTTGCTAAAGGTTCGCTTATAACGTTGCATCACCATCTTCGATACATTTCGTTTGTCGTATTCATGTGAGCATTGTCAGGCTATTTGACCTTTTGCGGCAATCTCTATCATATTGCGACAGCGGGTAGCAGGATGTGATTGTCTCCCACACCTAAATGCATTTTCGCCGACTGTATTGTAACCGTCCGAGCAAGTACATCTTCAACCGTGTTCATCGATCCCTTATGTTAACCCCTGACTATGATATCAGGAGTTAATATGACTAAGCGTTCTCATGAAGAGTGGGTTGATTTGATAAAGCAGCAGCCCGCTAGCGGCTTAACAATAAAAGATTTTTGCCTTCAACATCAGCTCAGTACCAGTACCAGTACCAGTACCAGTACCAGTACCAGTACCAGTACCAGTACCAGTACCAGTACCTTTTATGCCCGCAAGGCCAATTTAGCGAATGTCGACACCACTAGTTCCTTTGTTAAAGTAAAGGTTGAAGCGCCAGTAGACGCACGGCAAGTGCGGGCTTCTCTACAACAGATAAGCCTACAGCATCAAACTGGCTTATGGACTTTCCCTTGCTCTTTACCTGCCAGTTATCTGCTTGAAATAATAAAAGGCCTGCAAACATGTTGATGTTTCAGCAACTCCCGAGTGTTTATCTACATCAACAGCCCGTGGATTTTCGTAAATCAATAAATGGCTTAGCCATCATCGTTGAGCAACAACTGTCGCAGCAGGTCTCTGATGGCAGCGTGTTTGTCTTTTGCAATAAAGGTCGTGATAAATTAAAAATCCTCTACTGGGACAGTACTGGTTTCGCACTTTGGTACAAGCGACTTGAGCA
>NZ_JAKIKS010000227.1 GCF_023284005.1 Shewanella surugensis | reverse complement strand
TGATTTAGATGAATTGCAAGAATTGAGTGCAAGCCTGTCTTCATATTCACGTAGCTTTTGCCAAAGCTCACGGATAAACAGGTTGGCTTCGCTGATATTATCAATCGAAGGCGGCTCTTGCTCGAATTGTTTTTTCTTTTTCATGTCAGCATGATGACATCAAAAAACGATCGTTCAAGTGGTCATTGCGATCTTAATAAGATCGCGGTATTTATTGTCAATAGGGGGCTGGTGAACGGTTACGATAAGCGAGTCACGTTTTGACTCTTCGCAGTCTGAGACCTTGTGCATGTGGTGATGTCTTTTATGCGCCTATTTCTGTTACAGGGAGGCGGGAGATCCACTTTGTTGTTGATCTTCTAGGTCGACAAATTATAAGGAAGCCTAAGAGGCGAAGCTTATGACGATAGCAAGGTGGAAGTCAGACAGCCTCATAGTAGTGAAGAAGCAGACGAACAAGATGGGCTAAAGTTCATGGCGGAGTTTGTGGAGCGAAGGGGGCTGACAGAGAGAAAATCACTTCAAAAGGAGTATCCCATGACACAGAGCATGGACATCGTACCTTCCCGATTGGAGCGATTAGGGAGAGCGGCGAAGCTGGATAAGCAGCTTAAATTCAATAATCTACTTCATCATATAACCCCAGTGCTACTCTTCGAAGCTTACTATAAGCTAAATCGTAAAGCGGTAAAGCGGTAAAGGGGATAGATAATCTAGATTGGCATGAGTATGGATGGTTATTAGAATAAAAGCTAATGACACTGCATAAACGCATCCACATAGGGCAGTATAAACCCTTACCAGTGAAGCGGCTTTGGCTGCCGAAAGGTAATGGCGAACAACGGCCCATTGGTATAACGGCACAGGAGGACAAATTACTCCAACAGGCAGTAGTGATGGTGCTAGAGCCAATATATGAAACTGATTTTCTGGGTTTTAGATGCTGACTTGAAAGGCTTCTTTGATGCAATAGATCATGACTGGCTCATGCGCTTTCTCGCCCACAGAGTGTTAGATAAACGGGTGTTAAAGCTGATAAATAGTTGGTTAAAAGCGGGGGTAATGGATGGCCATACTCAACACAAAAGTGTACAAGGTACGCCACAAGGTGCCGTTATTTCACCGTTACTGGCGAATATCTATCTGCATTATGTGTTGGATCTATGGGTTCATCAATGGCGTAAACGGTATGCCCGTGGTGATGTTTACATAGTGAGGTACGCAGATGATTTCGTTGTAGGTTTCCAATATCAAGAAGATGGAAGGAAACTAAAACGCGCATTAGCAATGCGACTTGGAGAGTTCAAACTGAGTTTCAATAATGACAAAACGCATCTAA
Source organism: Shewanella surugensis (assembly GCF_023284005.1). Lineage (GTDB taxonomy): Bacteria > Pseudomonadota > Gammaproteobacteria > Enterobacterales > Shewanellaceae > Shewanella > Shewanella surugensis. Next base: position 2,563 of record NZ_JAKIKS010000227.1, on the reverse strand, counting down.
TAGAGTTTGGGCGCTTTGCGATAGCAAATCGGCAAGAAAGAAGGGAAAAGAAGCCAGAAACGTTTGATTTTCTCGGTTTTACTTATATTTGTGCGCTAAGCAGAGAAAAGAGAATCTTTAAGCTGCATAGGAAGTCGATAAAGAAGACGCTGAGGGAGAAAATTAAGCAAATTAGCGGTGTGTTAATGCAACACAGACACAAGCCTGTGTATGAAATGGGCTTTGGGTCAGAAAGGTATTAACGGGGTATTACAACTACTTTGCTATTCCAGGAAATCATGCCAGTATCCAGATAATGCGAACGAGTGTTCATAGGGTGTGGATAAAAGCGCTGCGACGTCGGAGTCAGAAAGGAAGGAATTTCAACTGGCTAAAGATGCAGCGATGGATAATGCGTTTTAGTCCACATACGAGAATTCGCCACCCGTATCCGAGCCAACGCTTTCGCCTTTGACTCGATGTAGGAGCCGTATGCGTTAGTATCGCACGTACGGAACTGTGCCTGATGTCTGACTTAAATGAACTAAAACTCAATTAAGTTAGTGCTTTACGGCGATTCTGGTAAGTATTCACCAGAGGGGGATTGACTAAGCTGCGGCGTAGAAGTATTTAGACTTTGGAGTAATTTAGATACCCCTCTTCGCGCAGCGAATTTGAGTCTAAGCGAAAAGCCTTGGCGTGGGGTCGTTGATTGATAAGTGATTAAAGGTTGTGAGTTATCCTTCCTCCTTATCAATAACAAGTAGACTAAAAAGAGGCTAACTTGCCTAACCATAAAACCTCACTTTAAGAGAGTGTTAAGGTCTCAGTTGTTCCTGAGAATACTAAGACACTTCCTGTAGCAATATAGGTCAGATAATGAATATATTTTCGATTATAATGATTACAGTGTCATTTTTGTATTACTCATCTTCTTAATAACCTGTGGAGTATTTCAACTTACAAGAATACAGTGGCAAATATACGTTGAACTTTCATTAAATTTAATGAAAACTAAAATATTAAGCTATTTTAGTTAGCTGATTAAGTTCAGAGTAAATTTTACTTTTTCCGGTCACGACCACTAACTTTTTGTTATTATATTTTAATGAGTGATGATTAAACATATCAATCATTATGGCCAATCCTCCTAAAGCAGAAGGTTCAAGGTTAAGCTTATTATTTTCAGCAAGTATAATGGCATCGTTAAGAGATGTTTCAGTAAACTCACTAATAGAGGAGTGTTTTCCTACCTTGTTCATTGCTATTTTAGTTTTTATGAAATTATTGTTGACCATTGAAAATGGGTTGAATGGAGCATAAAGTTTATCTGCTTTGGAATATCTAAAATGTGTTTTACCCCCGATAATATGAACGTTATAAGGCTCATTGAAAATATCACAAAATAAAAAGCTACCATAGAGATGTCCTGTCCCATACGGAACAAATATATAACCTGAATCAAAATGAGATAAATAGGATACAAGCTCTTTATAATAATTTTCATAGGGTTTGATAGCCATATTCGATGTGACTTCAATACCCTCTTTATTGTCGGTGAGTTTTAAAATATCATTGGATGATAATAGTTTAGATTCGAGATCAAAGGTATATATTTCACAGCCTATTTTTTTTAATATTTCAATTTCTTTTCTTGACTCATCAATAAGTACTTTTAGTGGGGGGAGCTGGCGTTCAGTTAAGGCTAATTGTATCGCATAAGCAGCAGAACCACTGGAGATTAATGACAACCTTAGTGTATGGTTACTTTTCAACATATCTTGGTAAATAGTCGTTATCGTCTGTGCCATACGATCTTTATGTGTACCAGATGGGTTTTTTGATTCATCAAGAAAAACAATCTCTCCATAAGTAGAGTGTATTATTTTAACAGTAGAGGGAGCTGTTATAGGTGTGATCTTATTCATAGCTAACATATTATGCCATCCTTTGCGATTGAATGATTTAAAGCGGGTGATGATTTTTAATCATTTTATCCATATTTATTCATTTCCCGTTAAAATAACCGTATTAGTTTCTAATAGTTAAAGGTTGTTGACTAAAAAATAGAACGATAATATAAATATTAGAGGTGCATTTTCATTATTAATAATATTTAAGCGTTCTAATTTAAAAATAACACAAAAATTGTTAATTAAAAGTACGGAGATGTAACAGGATGTGATTGTGGGTGATTGGTCACATTTAAAATTAGCCACTATTTCTGCTTTATATTATTGTAGTTTTTAGGTCAATTGAAAGGTTGAGCATTTCCTTAATAATTCATTGCCCTGAATCATTTAACGTAAATATTGAATAAGGTTTTTACAAGAAAGAGAGGCTCTGGTTAGGTTTACAAATAATCTTATCAATGGCTTGGGGTTAACCTTTGGGGATACAGAGTCTATGTGTAGGCATTATAGTAACGTATTTAAAAATTATAATGAAATGTTCGATAGTGAGCGTATTGATCACCAGGGCGGGATCGCACTTTGTTAACAAAGATTGAATCTGCTGAATTACTGTGATCTAATCGCACCTCACTTTCTGAGAGGTAACCCAATGACCCTGATCGAACACCTTA
>NZ_JAKIKS010000226.1 GCF_023284005.1 Shewanella surugensis | reverse complement strand
GATGATTCTCTGGCCCTAATGAGTACCGCACCTTTGTAGCTTATCGTCCCTACGGGCTTAGTTGCTCCCGTATATTTACTCAGCATTGACAAAGGTCGGTTTTACCTGTTACTTCATTACATTTTATCGCATCGCTCGGTGGGGATTACTCTATATTATCTAATTCGCTCTATATTCTGTTTGGTTGTATAGCATTGACCAAATGATCCTTGCGAGTTTATTCGCGACAGCAACTGCAGCCTTATGCTTTCCTCTACGTTCAATCAACTTTTTCGCCCAGACAGACATTCGATCTGTACTTTTTTCAACATGACGTATGATAGACCAATCACCTTGAACAAGTAGGCGCCTTAGGTAGCTATTCCCACGCTTGGTGATTCTACCTAATTTTTGTTTTCCGCCACTTGAATGCTCTCGTGGCACAAGTCCTAAATTTGCGGCGAAATGACGGCCATTGTGGTATTGTGCACCGTTACCAGCAAAGGCAACCGCGGCCGTTGCTGTTATTTCAGCGACACCTTTTATTCCCATTAACCTGTGCACTTGGTCGTTCGACTTAGCTTGGTTTTTAATGTTTTTCTCTAAGTTTTTAATCATAACATCTAACTGTTGCCACTCTTCTAGAAGAGTCTGAAAGTATTGCCTCGCTAATTCTGTTAGACCGCTGTTAGGATCTTCTAAAAGATCAGGTATTGCTACTTTCAGTCGTTCTTTTCCTTGAGCAATAACAACACCGTATTCACTTAGTAGTCCTCTAATTTGATTAATTAAAGCAGTTCGTTGCCCTACATTTCTCTCACGGATTCGATGAGCCAAGATCATATCTGTTTGCTCAAGCGTTCTAGGTTGCACAAAAGTCAGGTTAGGTCTTAATGCTGCTTCACAAATCGCAAAGGCATCATTTCGGTCATTTTTATTCCCTTTAACAAAGGGCTTTACATGCTGTGGGGGGTATTAGTCGGACTTCAAACCCTTTCGATAATAACTCTCGTCCCCAATAATTCGAGCCACTACAGGCTTCCATCGCAATAATACTATCTGGATATTTAAGCAAAAAAGCCATGAGCTGCGAACGTCTTAATGCTCGGTTAAAAATAACCTTTCCAGCTTGGTTAATTCCACAAACTTGAAAAACATTTTTTGCTAAATCAATTCCGATTAGTGTAACTTTCATATTGGACACCTTTTGTTGGTATTGAACGCACACATTCAATATGGCGCTAATGACGCCTACTTTGCAAGAGGTGTCCATCCCATCATCCCTATAGGCTCAGACGAAAACATCCTTGTTTTCGATGGCTTTATTTGTATTCACACTGGGTTTTAAAAGCGATTTCCTTTCTTCGAGTCGAGTTTTTTGATCCTTTTCATGTATAAATGTCAGTTCGACGTGCGTATCTCTTGCTCAAAGAGGCGATTGGGTATTAAGCTTCGCTTAATGGAAGGATCGTGGATCCCCATCTGCATAAGTCAGTTTTCAAATGAAACTTGATCACATTTTCTTCTTTGTGATGAGTGAACTTATTTGATATAGATTAAGTGTGTTTGGATTACATTGGTTCAATTATATTTATTGCCGCCGCAGGCTAAGGTCGTGAGTTCCCATTCCTTCTTGTAATAAAGAGTGGGCCAAAGGGGATCAACAGCATCCCCCTTGGAACCCTATGCCGCCCCTAGCGAAGCAAAGCGCTTTATAATTCAAAGGACAAGAATAGTTATCGCCTCATATTCGCCGTCCGTGGCTCACCTAAGGCTATTTCGACATCCATTCCTCAATCACACTATTCTTTATTGAATTATCTCAGCTGCTTCGATGGGGGGATCCTTAAAAGCAAAATCAGGGTGTTTCTTTGAGTTCGAGGGACGGATAACTTTGTGAGTGACATCAAGTATTTCCACCTTGCTTTAGTTAAAAGTAAACATTTTGTTTACAAAAGTAATCTTGCAATGGTACTTTTGCTTGGCTGAAAGGCAGTGTGTTGGTGGTGTTTGTTTTCAAATAAAGTGCAGGGAAGAGCATTGGCTACTTTTTAAGTCGAGGGCGTGATGATCGCGAATGCGTGCTATAGATTAGCAGTGTACTCTAGTTTAAAAATAGTCAGCAGTTTGGAAGATTATCCTGCTGCTGTTGAATAAGCTGTTAAGTTCACCCCAGAGGCCTAATATGGAATCAAAAGACTTACACGGATTCGCTTCTGATCGACCAATTACAAAAGTAGAAGATGACTTGTTAGGTCGTTCCTGTTTTTCCTCTGACTTGGCAGATGCAATGGCAAGTTGGCAAGGAAACGATAGCTTGGTAGTAGCCCTACATGGTGACTGGGGATCAGGAAAATCTTCAATTAAAAATATGGCTCTATCTCGACTAGAGTCTATTACCGAAAACAAACCGGATATCATTCAATTTTCTCCATGGGAGTGGGCTGCGCAAGAAAAAATAACTGCTTCATTTTTTCAAGAAATATCAAAATCAATAGGTCGCAAAGATAAAAGCAAATCAGGGAAGAAATTAGCGGCTACCCTTAAAAAGTATGGACGTTATCTAAATACGGGGGAGACGGTAGTCTCAGGTCTTTCCTCCGCTCTTCCTACGCTATTCGTTCTTGCAACATGTGAAGTGGCATAGTTAATTTGGCCACCTAGTTAGAGGTTGATATTATGGCCTCATTATTATTTAGGTGATCGTATGACTAAGCGTATAAAACGTAATTTTACTCCCGAATTTAGATTAGAATCAGCACTATTGGTTGTTGAGCAAAACTATTCTGTTACTGAAGCTGCGAAAGCAATGGAAGTGGGCAAATCAACAATGGATAAGTGGGTTCGTCAACTTAGGGATGAACGTAATGGTGGAAAGTCCAAAGCGACTCCAATAACCCCTGAGCAGCTAAAAATTAGAGAGTTAGAGCGAAAAATACATCGGATGGAAAGAGAGAATGACATTCTAAAAAAGGCTACAGCTCTCTTGGTATCAGGCTCACTCAACGATTTGTAATGGTTGATAATATCAAGCAGAGCTATCCAGTAGCTGAGATTTGTTATGTGCTTGGCATTCATCGTAGTAGTTATCGTTATTGGCTCTCCACATCCAAAAAAATGAGCTTGAGTGAGATTAAGCTGCAAAGTGAAGTAAAAATAGCACATAAGGAAAGTAAAGGCTCAGCGGGTGCAAGAACCCTTTCAGGGATAGTCAGTCAGCGAGGTGTAAAATTGAGCCGTTATAGAGCGTCTAAGTTAATGAGACAATTTAATTTAGTGAGCTGTCAGATAAAGACTCATCGTTATAAAAAAACAGCGAATGAACATCTGGAGATCCCTAATACATTAGACAGACAATTTGCAGTACCAGAGCCAAACCAAGTTTGGTGTGGTGATGTGACGTACGTTTGGGCTGGAAATAGGTGGCTATACCTTGCAGTGATAATTGATTTATTTGCTAGGAAAGTGATTGGTTGGGCAGTATCAAAATCACCTGATTCAACATTAACGGGTAAGGCTCTTTCAATGGCATTTGCCATTAGAAAACAACCTAAAGGCGTAATGTTTCATTCAGATCAAGGTTGCCATTATACGAGTAAGCAATTTAGGCAATTATTGTGGCGATATCGGATAGAACAAAGTATGAGCAGGCGTGGTAATTGCTGGGATAACGCGCCAATGGAGCGATTTTTTAGAAGTTTTAAAACAGAATGGATGCCAAGAGCGGGCTTTACTTCATTTGATGAAGCGAATAGAGCGATAAGCCACTACATTGTTAGATATTACAATCAAGTTAGACCACATCAGTATAACGTGAGCGTCCGGCGAACTACGCCTTGCTTAGTTTAACGTGCCAGGGTAAGAGACTATTGAGGTCGCAGTTGGGAGAGGATAATTGTTCCAAACAGTGTGCGATATAATCG
>NZ_JAKIKS010000225.1 GCF_023284005.1 Shewanella surugensis | reverse complement strand
TCATTTTTAGTCATTGCGATGTTCCTTTTGTTAATTGTTGATCGGCCAAGATCAATTAACAGGTTACATCGCAATGCTTTATCCTCATACACCAGAAACGACTATAGCTCGCAGTGAATCGACGTAAACTTCTTTTAGCATCTGTTGCCTCGCCACACAGCGCTTAATTTCAGTGGTGCTGAAACTTTTTTGGTCTCTTTTTAATAACGTCAGGTTGTAGAATAAATCCTCATTGTCTAATAGCGTATCGAGCCCCGCCCGGAGTGGTTTATCTGCTGCGGTATAGAGCTTGTTAGCCAGCCGTTGCTGTTCATAGCCAAGAGCTTCAGACACCATATTCTGTAAAGTAGAATAAGCAGGTTTGATCACTTTATTGTGCAGACAAGAATCGAGTAATTCCTGCAGTACAAATTTAGGTAAGGCATGTCGCTTAGCCAAGGATTTGGCTTCTCTTAATAGGCTCACTTCAAAGTCAGGGGGAGGGACTACAAGTTCAAGCTTGTTCATGACTTGCGCCCGGTTGTCATAGTGGTAGTTTTTGGAAATCTGCTTTTTAGGGAAAGGCTCACCGGGAAAATAATGACGCAGAATAAAATCCACATCCTGCTTTTGTTGTTGAAAGCTGAATTTAAAGAAATAATTAACCGCTCGGCAGTAACCCAGCTGTAAGATGTAGTTAATTTTTCTAGGCGTACTTCCTAAACTTTCAAGGTAGGTTTTATCATCTGAATCTAGGTGAAATAAGAAGCTGCGCTCTTCATCATCGAGCGTCGGGATCGTATATAACGATTCGATCTCATCTTTTGTTAATATAGCAAGACGTGCCATAGCTGAATGTCACCTAAAGTAAGTAAAAAAGCAGAGAAATGATTAACGCTCCGATGCTGGTAACCACCTGTACAGTGTTGGCACCGATATACCTAGGTCTTGGGCTACATCTTTCACCGGTGTCCCATCAGCAAGTAACCGCTTGGCGGCCATAAGTTTAGAATCTGTCATGAGCCGCTTACGACCGCCAAAGCGTCCACGCTGCCTTGCGGCGTCCAGTCCCGCTTTTGTGCGCTCAACCAATAACTCTCGCTCCATTTGGGCTAAGCTGGCCATCATATGGAAAAAGAATCGGCCCGCTGGCGTCGAAGTGTCGATATTATCAGTTAAACTTTTAAAGTGGATCCCACGCTGTTCCAACTGCTCCACCATAATGATCAGATCTTTGACGTTTCGGCCTAATCGATCCAACTTCCAAACCACAAAGCAATCACCCAAACGAAGATCATTCAATGCCGACTGTAAGCCTTCACGTAAGGCTGCATTTGAACCACTTTTCTGGTCTTGGTAGATTTTTTCGCAGCCAATGTGATTAAGTGCATTAATTTGTAAGTCCAATTCTTGATCTTTAGTAGAAACCCGTACGTATCCTATTTGCATAATCACTCAGAAATTATCAAAACTCATTAAATAGTACTTAAATGAGAAATTGGTTTCAAGATGGGTTTGTGAGAACCAAGAAGTCAATAAAGTCGATGAGCGATGTTGTTTTTCAAATCGTTCTCACAAACACTCGTTTATGAGAACGATTTACATAATTTCTAGGGGGATAAAAAATATAAATTTGCAGAGCCTTAGCATTTTAAATTAATTCAACTTGTTACCAATTTGCAGGTGGGTGTTTTAAAAATCAATATTTTCGCTACAGACCAGTGATACCAAGGGCTAGAGAGGAGTGAAGTGACAAACCGTTCTTTTAGTCAGAGAACCCTTTTACGGAAATAAGCAGGCTCAGTCGCAATCAGTATTTTAGTGCTAGCGGTGAGATGTATCATGATTTTAGTGCCCCGATGGTAGAGAGCAGCATCTGATTATCAATACCCTTGAGGTGCATCTTCTCACCCGAATTAAAATTAAGTTCCAGAGTGACAGGTGAATGTGTCGAAGAGGGTTGAGAAGAAAGCTCGATAAATGAGGGGTTTTCATCGGGCTCTAATGCCTGACGCCATTGAGTAAGTTGAACCGAAGTAATACTCAGTGCAGAGGTAATTTGGCCTGATTGGTAACGTTCGAGTAATGAAACGGCCTGTTGACGTAAGGTATTGGGTACATGGGTTTTAGCGTGTGGTTTTTGTTTCCGCCAAGTACTAAATTCAGCCGCTAGGCTAGATAGAGACTCTGATATATCCATAAGTGATCCTCAAATTTAATCTGTCATTTATTAAATCAGATTAAATTTGAGAAGTTGCGCTATGCTGCCGTAAGCTCACTATTGATTGAGCTCTGTTATTTCATTTGAAAATAATAGTTTTCAGGTTGAATTATTGTGCAAAAAATACTCATGAAAACCCCGTGGTTTATTCATACCCATGGTCGCAATGGGAGTTATAATCCCCATCTTCATATATTATTAGGTGAAGGAGGGATTAACCTCGAAATAAATCAATGGGTTCTTCTAAACGTTGATGAGAACTTTATTCAGAGTTAGGACCCAACTCTTGACCATGGATAAAAACCTAAGTGTTTTTTTACCATGATACAAAGTGCAATAAAGGTGGATATAAACATAGCCGTTGTGGCTATTGCTGCGCCTTGGATTCCATAATTTGGAATCAATAATCCGTTAAGGATGATGTTAAGTGTGAGGCAGGCAAACATGATGATTGTGACATTTTTTTCTTGGCCAGAATACTTTAACCAAGAATAGGGAATGGCAAACATCGCACTAAAAAGATATCCTGGCACCAGTATTTGTAATGTTGTTGCTGCTTCTGGTTCATTATGGCCAAAAATAGATAAAATAGGCTTTGAAAATAAAAATAGTAGTCCACCTATGGGGAGAATAAAGGCCAGTAAAAGGCGAAAACATTTTGCGTTTAGCTTTCTGGCGTTATGCATGTCTTCTTTTAGTAGAAGTGTGATGAGAGGATTGAAAACAATCATAAATGCTGATTGTATGGAAAAGAGCAGCATAACGGTAACTTGTGCTGTAGCAAAATAGCCAACAGCATCTTCATTGCCAAATATTTCAATCATATAGAGATCGATCTGATTTAAAACACTGTGTAAAATTGATAATAACATCATGGTAATAGAGACTTTTAACCAGATGAGTGGGGAGGTTGGATTTTTAATTTTTTTAAAGCGTATTATGCCTAATTGTTTTCCTTTAATTAATAGATAACACAATATGATCAAAAGACTGGTAAATGCAATCATAAGTGCCCAAGAAACTGTGAGTTTTCCCACAAATGCATATAAGGCTAAAATGAAGCCTAACTGAAGAATAGGATATGAAATAGCTTTTGGAATAAAAGATGTGTAAATTAGCCCCTTAGATTGAAGTATACTTCTGATGAGTACAATAATAGCCATAATGGGAACAATGGCTGTTGCATAGGCAATTGGGTGATGATTCCCAAAGAGTGTATTATCAAGAAAGTTTATAGAAATACTAAAAGTTATCAGGGCTAATAGAAAAGAAAGTGTGAGAATCGTGATTAGGTAAAAACGGGTATATTCCCAAATAAGAGTGAGATTTGATTCTTTAAAGGCGATAGGTAAAAATTTGAGTGCAGCAGTAGCACCGCCCATTAATACTGGAATGCTGGCAAGATCAAAAAAGTTTTCGGCAATTTTATAATTACCATAGTCTTCAGGAGACAGCAACTGGGCTAAAATTACATTGATAGTATAAGTAATAAGGTAACTACTTACATAGATAGTTACCATTACAGAAATTGTGCGTTGAAAATACCCCGATTGTTTTTTTTTCTCCATAAGCGTTTATTTCCATGTATTAAAAAAATAAAATGTTATTTATAAGCTTGGTGTTTATTCCTAGATCTCAGCAATAAGCGACACACGTTTACCTGTTAAAAACTCATAAGGACTGAGAAAGTTTAACGCCTTTCTTGGCCTCATGTTAATTAAAAATTCAGCATTG
>NZ_JAKIKS010000224.1 GCF_023284005.1 Shewanella surugensis | reverse complement strand
ACCATCCGGATCCACGTATTTGTAGGGATTATTATTGGCATAGGCGTAACGATTAAAGCTGTGACTACTATCCGCAAACCCCACAGGGTCATTGCTATAAAAACGGGCAATTAAAGGGTCATAGTAACGAGCCTGCATGTAGGTCAAGCCTAAGTCTTTATCATGCAAGTGGCCAGTATAGCCGATGCCTTCCTTATCACCGCCTAAGCGCTTGCCGAAAGGATCGTAGACACTGCGGCTCAACACATTGCCCGCTTCATCGCTTTGCATCACAGGGGATCCGAGCATATCGGTGTGCTGATACGTGACTTTGGTGTTACGTTTAACCGTGCCAACTAGAGCCGATGCGCCACATTGATCTTTGCTATTACAGGCTTGTATTTCAACGGTATTATTACCTAGGCTTAACCCCGATAAGGCATGGCTATTGCCTGTCACAATGACAATGCGCTGCTTGCCCTTTTCATCGGTGATGATGATTTGGTAATAACTCGCCTGTGGTACCTTATCCCACTTGAGCTGATAACGGCCATCGGAAGATGTCGCCTTAACGCTTGTTTGCGTTGGCGTCGACAGTAACGGAATAAAGATGAGAATATCCCCCACTGCAATAGGCACAAAGGTGGTTCGGCCTTGTGCCTGCACCGATGTGGACAGAAACGGCAATAATAACCCCATACACAATGCCAAGGTTTTTAATTGCCTACGGAGGCTTATTCTATTTGTCACTCGCTGGATCAGTGACTGCGTGGCCCGCTTAAGCAATGGCTGAAATAAAGCTAGTTTAAATAAAGTGAGTAATGTCATGTTCAGCTCTCCTTAGCGAGTTTCAACATCGGCAATTAATTGACTGCCTAAGTAAATACTGTCAATTTTGTCACCATTGGCGCGTTGTCGATGCAGCAGCTGACCACCTTGACTATAGACTGAGTATTCTGCCCCATTACTGCGCGCGTCTTTGACTCTTTTGCCATGACCATCATAAACATAGGTATGGCCTTTGGCTGAGGTGAGCTGATTGGCTAAGTTATAGATTAACGGGTAACGACCATTGTTGAGGGTATTGCCTCTGGCATCATATTTAAAAGCATACTTGTAGGCGCCGGTAATGGACTTTAAGCGATTATCGCCACCGTACTGATAATTGATTTTTGAGCCACTGACGCTGCGTGAGGTAATATTACCCACCGCGTCATAATCAAACTGGCCTTTACCCCATTTACCATCGGCATTAATCAAGCGGTTTAAACCGTCATAATGGATATTGTTAACATTATTTTTAGCGTAAATGCCATCGATGATTCGACTCAGATTATCATTATCATCATAAGCTAAGGTTAATTTGAGCTGCGCTTTACCGCTATGGGTATCTTGCATTTGATGAATATGTGACACTTTATCAAGAGAAATACTACGGTTCATACCATTGCCATAGGTGAAACTTTTGACTTGACCATTACCATGATAAAGCGCATTGGTCGCATAAGGTCCCGCTTGCGTCGCTTGACCGAAGGCATTGGGGGCAAAAGCGACTTTTTTTCCTGAAGGGTAAGTCAGTGATGACGCATTACCTAAGTTATTGTACCCCCAAGTGATATTAAAGGTTTTTTTATCAACTTTAAGCTGCTCAGATTTCAATTTATCCATGGTATTATAGCGATAAGCCCATGTCACTTTACCTGCAGCCACACTCGTTAGGTTACTGTTTTCATCATAGGCATAGGTTTTATTGGACGTATGATTTGCTGTGTTAGCAGGATAGGTTTCTGACTTTAATTGGTCGAGATTATCATAAGCCAAAGTCACTTTATCCGCCTTAGGCACCGCCAATAAATCACAGCTCATTTTACTGCCAACTGTTCCCTCAGCGCGCCAAATCGGTAAATTTTGGGTGTTATAAACAAAGGCTGTGATGCCTGTTTCTGGGCGCACGGTTTTACATAAATTTTGACGCTCATCATATACACGGCTTTCAGTGACATTACCTTGCTTGATGGATTTGATATTGCCATAAATATTGTATTTTATCATGGTATTCGTACTTGCTGGTGCGGCGATAGTGCTAATTTTTTCTTGCTCAGGCTCTCCATAAGCCAAGTAACTGGTGGTAGTCACATTATTGTTAGGATCGGTGACTTGTTTACTGTTATTGCTTAGATAACTGATACTTGTTGTCGTTTTATCCTCAGCACGCGTGATGCTAATGATACGATCTAACGCATCATACTCAGTCAATGTGTTCACTAAGCTACCTAAATTATCTCCCTGATTGGTTTGCATGACCACTCGACTATCATGATCGTATTGTTTACGCTCATAAGTGGTTAGCTCATTTGTCGTGTCTTTTTTCACAAACAAGTGCGGTCTGAGCAAACTGTCATAATAAGTGACTTGCTGTAAACTGCCTTGCTTGGTGGTTTGTTTTAATTGCCCCGCCTTAACGAAGCTACCCAACTGCGCACCATCATCTTCTTCTGCTACTTTCTCATAGCTAATAACTTTATTCGCTATGCTTTTATCATGGTAGTCAATGTGGGTCATCCAACCGATGGCATTATATTGATAGCTGGTTTTATGGCCTTTAAAGTCGGTAATGCTTTTAATACTGGCATCGGCATTGACTGCTATTTTGGTTAGCATGTTATTTTTAGTGCTGCCATTGGCTGTCGAGCAGCCATTGCTCGTCGCACAGGGAAAGGTAATTTTGCGCGATATGCCGCGATAATAATCGTCAAATATCTGATAACGATTACTCCCACTATAATCAATCTTTTTAAGCTGACCACCTTTATGATGAGTGTGAGTCTCAGTCAATGACCCCATTTGTTTATACTGATTAGGCAGTAAACTATCGCTATGGTAAGTAATTTCAGACACGGGGGTGCCATATTGGCCATCAACTGACACATATTCTTTGCGAGGCAGGTTAAGCACCCACTTATCCCTATCGTGCTGATAGGCGGCTTTGGTATATCTCGCTGTATTACCAATACTATTAAATTCATGGCTAATTTGCGGCACGCCATAAGCATTGAAGCTGCTGTATTCTGTGGTATAAGTATCACCCTCACCTTTACGTTCAATCTGTTTTTTGGTTTGCATAATGCGGTAATCTTTACTTTGCCAATTATCCAACCACAGACCCGACTGTCCGACAGGTTTTGTGCTTTGGGTATAATCATACTGGGTTTCTTGTAAAAGCAAATTGTCTTGAGAAACACGACTGGCCATTAATTGGCCTTCAAAGAAACTTCGACCATTACGGTTATAATAATGTTGTGTTTGACTGCCATCAGGCGCAGTGACTTTAGTCCATTTATAATGGAAATTGTCTATATTACTGGGTAAGTCGCCCGTTAATAAATGTTTCTTTTTTGGACTTTCATCATACCAAGCACCAACATTTTTTGAGTATGCATATTGCCAGACTAAATCAGCTCCTACAGCTTTGGTGATCGTTTTCTTTTTTAAGGCTAATACGGGGGTACTTTGTTTACGAAACTTGTCACCTATAGGCTGCCACTTTCCATCCCCTAAATGTATCTGATATAAAACATAACTCATGTCAGCTATATTAGTGCGGCCAAGCATTTCTCTTGCAAAACTAAATTGACCTTGAGCACCGTTAGGATGAGTCACTGTGAAATCAAGATTGTTATTTTGGCTATGTAGATCTCGATGAATACCAACAGGATGATGATAAGCCCTATCGGTAAATTGGTACTCCCATACTTGATTATCGGGGCGTGTCACTGTGATTAAGCGCCTAAAAGGACTATAACCCCCGCCTTTATATTTTCTAGAAAATGCAGAATACCCATATTGCCACTGCTTTTTATCATAACTTATGGTTTTAATTTCATTATTTTCATATACAAAGGTGACTTCCCGTTTATCACTGGCGGTAATTTTTATCAATTGGTCCTTTTTGTTATAATGATAGATAATGCTATTACCAAACC
>NZ_JAKIKS010000223.1 GCF_023284005.1 Shewanella surugensis | reverse complement strand
CTTTCGAATAACACCAAATATTAACTTACGCCTCTTTTTTGGAATAAATACAATATGGTACTTACAATCCCAACGTGTATGGGACAAACTCTTAGGGTCTCGCATAGGTTGATCTCCTGTCTTTTGGTCGAGACTTGAGCCTACCTATACCGCGGTATAGGTGAAACCTATGCGAGTCACCCCGGCAGAGCCGGAGGTTTACCGTTTGTTAATTAGACTACCAGCACAAATAGTGACAGAACGAAGCTGTAAATAATCTGATGGCACTGTATCTATAAACGGAGTACCTCCATATCCTCCAGAAGTACCTGCTTCAAATTCTGCAGAGAAACAGAAAAATGGAATTGTTGTTGCTAATATTAATGATGATAAAGTTAAAACTTTCATTTTAGTCCTTTTAGAAAAATAACAGCAATAAATTAAATTATTTATTGACAAATCATATTACAAACAAAAAATAAAGAAACAAAGCAATACATTTCAATTAGTTATTTTGTACTGGTAGAACTAGTTAACACCGTTTTTGTTCTTTTCTCTACTTTCTAAAAACTCACCACAAATACCAATATATTATCAACACCTAAGTTACTAACTTGCTACATTTCACAAAAATCAATAAACTGCGTAACCTTGATCTTAGACGACTGCTTTCTACACAGAGTTAGACAAGAATAATGTCGATATGGAGAGCTGTTATCTCGCCATACATATATACCAGCATTTTTCATGCTCGAGCTTAAGTCTATTTATGGGGATGTATAAAATGAATAAATTTATAACAGGTTTGCTTGTATCTGCTAGTACACTGAGTCACTCATTTTTTACCACGAGTGCTGTTGCATCAGAAGCTGCATGGGTATTTGCCCATCGTGTTAACAGTATTTCAGCCCTGAATGCGGCGAATAATGATTTGGGAATTAATGCCATTGAAATTGATATTACTCACCGTGATGATGTGCCTGCGGAAAAGACTTGTGCTGAAACTTGGTGTGCGTACCACGATGGCGATGACGTTGCGGTAAATTTATCTGAAATTTTAAACGCAGCTGAGCTTAGTATGCAAATTGCAGCGGTTTGGTTTGATATTAAATCAACGACTAAAACAGATGCAGATTATGCCGATATTAGACAGACAGTAAAAACCTCTGTCGGTGAAGGCGATGGCAGCATGCGTAAGTTTTGGGGTGTTTATCCTGCAACAGAGTTAAATACGCCATACGTTACCGCTATCCATCAAAACCTAGAGCAATTAGGTGGTCACGATGAAAACCTACTGATCATCGATGTTGACGATAATTCTGATACCGATGCAGCAAATGCTAAATGTTCTGAATGGGGTATTCAGTGTGGTTTGTCTGTAGGCGGTCCCTTGATAGGTACTTTTGGCTTAATCGCCGATAATAAAGCTTTTAACTCCATCAGCGGCGATATCCAGCATATGGAGAATATCAATTCAATCTTTATGTGGACCTTTAACTGGGTAGGTTTATATGAAGATGACATGATGCGTCTATTGTTTGGTGATCGCAGCTATTGGGAGCACCTAGCGGCTCCTCAATGGCAATGTGGCCAAGAAGGCAATGGTGTAATTGTGGGTGCGATGAACGGCCTGTATTACGATGATTTCTGTGAAAATAACAGTAATGACGATGCCTGTGCTGTGGCAAATCAGTCAATTAATAACGGTCCGAATACACAAGGCGATCGTTATACTAATGTGAGTCAGTCGCGTAATAGCTATCAATCAACCTCCGTTTATGAGTGTGATGAGTACTACTAATTTGTCATCTGATATTTATAGTCTGAAGATACATATTGCTTAATAGAAAGGAGGAAAAGGAAGCAATAACCTGCTTCCTTTTCCTTTCGCTGATGATTTATCTAGCACTTGTTTTGCCTTCAAATCATGCAAGTGGACTAGAGGGCTTGGACGTGAAGGCAAGCTGCATCACAATGATCGCATTGAGAAATAACCTTGGTAAGGTTTCTTTGGCTACCTAAAAGTCAAAACAGGCTTGAAACAAGGGGAGCGTTCATATATGTCTTGATTATTTTAGACCTTACTTTGGTCATTCTCTCTAGTGCTTTTGGGCAAGCCTTTCCATTGTATATTGATATCTTTATCAATGACTCCAAACAAATTAATTAAGACATCCATAATTAATTTTCGACACAACAATCCAAAACTGACACCTCAAAAATCTACTCTTTGAGCATCCTCACTCATATAAGAATCCTTTTAACATCAAAACTATCGACAATGGTAGCCAGTCATTATTAATCAGTAACATACCGAGATTCCCATCAGAAATCAACGCTTAGCATCTATCAAATCATGGCTTAAACTGTTTTTAATATAATGCCTGCTGCTGAGCTTGAAAAATGAGTGATATTAGCGGAATGAGTGAAATTTGAAGTGTAAAGTACCGACTCAGAGCTTTCTGGTCTTGAAATACAAGCTGGGCTCTAGCCTAGCTGCATATACTGGCAACATTTGGAAAAATGCCGTCGTCGTTTATCTAAGTGCTCACAATAGCGACTGAGTTCTTGCAACGTACCTACAGGGCCATGAAACAATGTTCCGAATTCTGTGATTATTTTTAGCCAATTTTCAGCGGGTATATTGAGTCTATTCAATATCTGCTCTGCATTCGAAGATATCGCCCCCCGCTTGTCATCTCGCTTATTATTACGAATTAGGCGGCCTGTTTCATCTACGAGTTCAAGGTAGCTTTTTAATTCAAAAGTAATACCTTTGGGTTGATGTTTTTTCTCATTACCAATAAAAGGCAACAACTGCTTAGGCTGCTTACCAGTTAGCGCAGCTTCAATACGTAGTTTAAGGCTAGTATGCTCGGAATTCTCTGGTGTACTTGCCATATTGGCACGAATTGGGTTGAGTTCTACATAGGCCATACAAGCTAACACTGCTGCTTCATCAAGTAAGGCTTGGCTTTTAAAGCGGCCTTCCCAGAAGTGACCTGTACAATTATCTTCTATATTCGCTTGTCGTGCTATCGGTTCATTCAAACACCTCATAAACCAGCTTATGTCACTTAGCCGTGAACGATACGTCGCAATTTGATGTTTTAATTGAGTGACTTGATGTGCTTCAATCACTTCACCTTCAGCAAACTGTTGCGTTATCTGTGTACCATTAAATAATCGATGCCACTGTTCAATCACTTCCCTATCTGACCAAGCATTCGCTTTATTAACATCAATATAAAGCACCACATGTAAATGATTACTCATCACCGCATAAGCCGCGACATCAATAGCAAAAACCTCGGTTAACTTAAGGAGTTGAGATTCAACCCAACCTCGACGATGATCATAATTTTTCCCCGTGTATTTATCATCCCCGCACAAATAAGCACGCCGCACTACACGGCTACGCAATGGTAATAGGGAGTGTCTTCAATACTAATCAGGGTTCTTCTTGGACGTGGCATAGCAACCTCCGACATCTACTAGTCCATAAAGCTTAGTCAGAGGGTTTAAAATATGCCATTAATGATGGGTGTCTATAAATTCATAGTTACAATATAAAACAATCAATTTTAATCAAAGGTATGAAAATGGCAATTTATTATTTAAGTGGTAGTTGAAAGATCGCAACAAACTTTCCATCAGGTGTTGATGTGTACTGTATAGCCAATTTATATGGTACTTATAATTCAGGTACTTCTGATGGAATTTATTACCAAAGTGGTGGGGAGTGGTGTAAAGTCACTAATTTCCATGAAGATAGAGTGAATTGCTTTACTGATGTAGATGGTGTTATTTATGCTGGCACTTCAGAGTCTTTATATTATCAAGGTACTGGCTCGTGGGAAAAGGCCAATATTACAGCGCAACATTTAATTGCTAATAATGAAGTTTACTGTATCACTGGATTTGATGGTATGTACTTTGCTGGGGAGTTATTGTCAAATGTGGTGTATCAATGAATCGTGATGTTCTGTTTGATCTTGAGTGATCCGCTCACCATCTTTAAATTGAATACCTGATATGACATCAGCAAGCAGCT
>NZ_JAKIKS010000222.1 GCF_023284005.1 Shewanella surugensis | reverse complement strand
TAGAGTCCGATCATGGCAAACTCAAACGACTCATCAACCCTGTTCGAGGGTTTCAATCTTTGAAAACAGCATTCGCTACGATAAGAGGATTTGAGGTCATGCGCATGTTTCCAAAAGGCCAACTTAACTTCTGGTTGTATGGTCGTGGCTCCTTAGCCGAAGTGCGCCTAATTGAGAGACAATTTACTTTCTAGGCGATGAATTAACAGAAAAATCAGACTCCCGCTAAACTTTGCAACGGAGCCAGATCAGTGTACTGACTCCAATCTACTTTATTATTCACCTGACGACTAACGGCACGCATGATGGTTTTGTCACTGACTCTCTCCTTACGTGACACATCCTCGAGGGTGCTATTGATCAAACAAAGCATCAAATATTTTTCCAATGCTTTTGTTATTTTAGTATTTTGACCACACCAACCATATTGCTCAGTGGTCGTCGGGTGGTCATCACATTCCTTGCATTCATATTTAACAGGCTTGATTCTAAGGTAGACTTTACGTTCTAGTATTTTGGTGTGTTGAACCAGAATTTTAGTGCCGTATCCGTTGCGTTTTGTCGCGGGTTGACCGCACTTACGGCAGGTTGAATGAGTACACTTGCTAACCACATCTAATTGATGCTATCTTTCTTATCAATAGGTTGCTTGGTTATTTCTAATGAATCTATATCTAAAGGTAGGGTAATGTCGGCCATTTTTTTGAATAATTATGAGAAGTTCACTGATAAGTGGGATCATTCTAACCCTTATTCTATTTAGGTTCCACTACAACACTAACGGGCGGAGAGCCCAAAAGACTTCTACGCCGCAAGCGGCGAGGAATTAAACCCGAATGAGATTAAATAATAGACCCAAAGCTGTTTTGGATTGTTATTATCCGAATGAGTATTTGGAAAATATGAAGAAGGTTGGCTAAGATATTTTTCGCGGTTGCATCTTTAAACTGTCATGAATGGAAACCCATTTGGCGGCTAAATTTAGCACTGTAGCCTAAAATGTTTTTCGAAATTTTTGCTTTGAATTGCCGTATAAAAATAAATAAAGATAAGGCCACTAACCTTGGGATGGAGTAAATATGAAACTAGTTTATTGTAAGTTAGGATTAATGTTGAAAGGCATACTAATACTTATTTTATGTTTTGTAAGTTTTTCAGCAATATCAAAAGAACTGAACAACAATGTTCGTTACCTTAATGACATCAACTTAAATACTGAAATATCTAAATATTTATCCAAAAGTAAGTCTCTTAATGCGACGGATTTAAAGATCCTTGTTAGTGGGAATTCTATTCTTGGGCATACCTGTAATACAAAAGCATTATATGAATTATATTTCAAGCATAATGGAGACCTTCTTTTTAGGAAAAACAACTCTAATCAGGAAGTATATCTAGGTAAGTGGTGGGTGAAAGGTAATTCTATATTTTCTCAGTGGAAAACCTATCATAAAAAAGAAACTGTAAATGAGTTGCGGTATCACCACCTACTTGACGAGATATACATTCCTTATAATGTTAATTTAGCATGTGGTCCAGCAGGAAGCTTTGGTCGCCCTTTTATTGTGGTAAAAGGCAATGTTTTTAAACTTTAATTTATAAAACAACTTTCATTATTACTTGATGTTACGCAGTAAGCGGTCAATATAAGACGGTCTTGCAGGAGATTAATAAGTCTGCATTAGATCAGACGTAAGGGGGTTATCACCGAATTTGGTCTTCCACAGCCGAGGTTGTGAAGCGGGATGCTGACTGACTCGTTGGAGTACATCCACGAGATAAGTATAAGGATTAATCCCTTGCAGACGGCAGGTGACGAGTAAACTTTGCAGCATTCCTAATTGCTCTGCACCCAGCTCAGTCCAGCAGAACAGATAGTTTTCCGACCCATAGGGATCACCCTCAGCGCACGCTCTAAGTGATTGGTATCGATAGGCACAGCAGGGTAACTCAAGAAGACCTTGAGCTCTGCTTTTCTATCGAGTGCATAACCAAGGGTTCTGTCGCAAACAGCATCAATGCTTTATGATCCAAGCATCACTTTTTATGTTCACTCCCATGACACTCAATTTTTCAGGCCGACATTACCCTTCCGCGATCATCATGCAGGCGCTTCGCTATTACCTGGCCTACAAACTCAGTTACCGTGAAATTGAGGAGATGTTCGCTGAGCGAAATATCCATTTTGACCACTCAACCCTGAACCGTTGGGTGATCAAATATGCGCCACAACTCGAAGCCATATTCAGGAAGATAAAGCGTCGAGTATCTGGCTCGTGGCGAATGGACGAAACCTACATAAAAGTTAAAGGTCGGTGGGTTTACTATTATCGAGCCGTGGATAAATACGGCGCTATTATTGATTGTTATCTGAGTGAAACCCGTGATGAGCCAGTGGCACTGGCATTTTTCAATAAAGCCATCAACCAACATGGCTTGCCTGAAAAGGTAGTCATTGATAAAAGTGGTGCGAATGCTGCAGCATTAGATACCATCAATATTCGTCTTTGGCTGTCTGGGTATATGCTGTTTATGATTGAGGTTTTGGCTATCAAATATCTGAATAATATTGTCGAGCAAAGCCATCGAAAATTGAAAGGAAAAATGCATCAATGTTTGGGCTGGAAGTCTTGGGAAGGGGCTGAATCGACCTTGATGGGTGTTGAGCTTTGGTCCATGATTAAGCAAGGACAAATGAACACTACTGAAATGATGACACCATGGGAACAATTTTATTCTTTGGCGGCCTAATTGTATCTGAGAGATCTTGCGCCCTCAAATTATAGCGGTGAGATCTCAGTTTGCGACAGCGCAAATAATCAAGCCACCCATTGTTAAATGTATTGCGACGCATGCTGCTCTTAGTATGAGTAAAGGCTGGTGTGTATAACTAAAATCTGATAAAATACAGTATATTAGTGAGGCGTCTGTTTTGGGTGAGAGTACTGGTCTGCTTGTTTTGTAAGACATGGTAATTGGGCATGCGCACTATACAAATATTATACACAATTAAACTTTGGTGAAATGTCATGTTAAAAAAAATACCTATCTATTCCCTTTTATTAATGTCAACAAATTGCTTTGCGGGAGCAGATGCTGGTCAGTTTTCATCGTACACAAAAATACAACAATTGTTTATTGAAGGAAGCGAAACATCACCGGTGGCGACTTTAAAATTTGAAACTAGCATTCCAGATACACATAAGAATGACGATTGCCTTTCACAGTATATAACTATCGATCTTTCTACTGAAAAAGGAAAGTCTATGTATGCTTTGGCCTTGTCAGCAAGAATGGCAGAGAAAGAGATACGAGTTACATTACCTTTTTGCTCAGGAACAAGGCCATTAGTTAATAGCATTAATTTATAATTTTGTATGTATAACAGATAAGGATAGGCCGGGCGCAGTCGCGTCCCAGGTGTTATCAAGAATCAAGTGTACTCTCTATTAACGTGAGGAGCCCGAGGCTAAAGTTTAGTCATACTCTTTATTATGCTAATAGTAGAATGAGAGTTTGCTCTGTTTGAAATTGGAGACCACCCATAGTTATTGTTAGTTAACCGATATTGGTTTGGGGCTAAGTGCTTAATTAAAAGTTATCGAGTATTTTGATGAATAGTTGCTCATTATGTTTTTTACACTCTCTTTGAGTGCATCAAAAGTGATAAAATCATGGCAGGATAACCATTCATACTTGATCTTCTTCCACAGTATTTCAATGATATTGAGTTCAGGAGAGTAAGCGGGTAAGTACATAACAACAAGGCCTTTTAGTAGCCATTCATGACACTTTTCTTTAAAACGTTTAGCGTGATGAAATGAGGCATTATCAAGATAAATAACGGTTAATTTATCCAGTGACTGCACATAAATAAAATGCTCGAACGCCTCCATGACCACATCAGTATTCACTTTGCTTTCTGTCGTGTGATAAATCAGTGTGCCCTTCCTACTTAAGAAACGAAGCACATTAAGTCTGCTGCTTCGTGAGTAACAAGGTAACCGTCCGAGCAAGTACACCTTCAACCGTGTTCATCGATCCCTTATGTTAACCCCTGACTATGATATCAGGAGTTAATATGACTAAGCGTTCTCATGAAGAGTGGGTTGATTTGATAAAGCAGCAGCCCG
>NZ_JAKIKS010000221.1 GCF_023284005.1 Shewanella surugensis | reverse complement strand
ACTGAAATGATGACACCATGGGAACAATTTTATTCTTTGGCGGCCTAATTGTATCTGAGAGATCTTGTGCCCTTAAATTATAGCGGTGAGATCTCAGTTTGCGACAGAACCCTCTATTTTACCTACCTTTAAATGATCGAGCCCTTGACTAATGTCATACGCACAATCACACTTTTATGCGCATTAAAGTGATGTTTTACACATTTTTATGCGCGTTAAGGTGGTTTTATTTGCATTTTTACGCGCATAAAAGTGCAGTTTGGGTTATAGTGTTGACCAGCTAATGATCTTGCTGATAGGAAATGACAATGCAACGTACCTTACTTAACGCATTAATGAAGTGGAAAAACCAACCCTTGCGCAAGCCTTTATTGATAGACGGAGCAAGGCAAACGGGCAAAACATTTTTGCTGCAAGAACTGTTTGGTAAAACCTTTTCCAATATCCTACGCATTGATTTTCTGGAAAACCCAGCCTATAAAGAGGCATTTAATGGTTCACTTTCGCCAGATGAATTGTTGATGAATATTGAGCTAATAACCAACAAAGTTTTTAATCCGAAAACAGACCTGCTGATCTTAGATGAGATTGGCGAGTGCGAACGTGCCGTTACCTCACTGAAATATTTTTCTGAAAAAGCACCAAGTTACTTTGTCGCTGCCAGTGGTTCAAATATTGGTTTGTTAAACACTTTTCCGGTTGGCAAGGTCGAGCAATACAATTTACGCCCGTTAACCTTCCAAGAATTTATTTATGCATCTCAAGAGCCGGCCTTGATAAAGGCATTTGATACGCAAGTAAATTCGCCAGCTGCACATAGTAAATTGATGGATAAACTCACGGATTACTTCTTTACGGGAGGCATGCCTGAAGCTGTTATGACTTGGTATCAATATAAAGAGTCGAGTATTTTAGAGCGGGTTGAGAAAGTAGTAAAAATTCATGCCGATTTAATCCAAGGCTACCGCCGTGATTTTGGTAAATATGCCGGTAAGGTTGATGCGACGCTGATCGAATCGGTATTTAATAGCATTCCCGCGCAACTATCACTGGTTATGGATGAATCGGTTAAACGCTTTAAATTTAAAAACGTCCATGATCGGAAATCTCGTTACAGCGATTTTGAAACTGCTATTCACTGGTTAAGCTGCTGTCGCTTAGCATTGGCTAACTATCCCATTGAAGGCAGACCAAAAGCCCCACTTGCCGCTTATAAAAAAGATAATATGGTAAAACTGTTTTTGTTTGATTTGGGTCTTCTTAACCATATGTTGGGTAGCAAGTATAAAGAAATAAAACAGCAAAATTATGAATATAAGGGTTATGTTGCTGAAAACTTTGTTCAGCAGGAGCTCACTGCTATTGGTGTTGATCCCAGCTACTCATGGAATGACGCCCGCGCTGAAATTGAGTTCATCATTTCAACCGATGAAGGTGAGATTATCCCTGTGGAAGTAAAAAGTGGTAAACGCACACGGGCTAAATCTCTGGCGTCCTACATAGAAAAGTGCTCACCTAGCAAAACATTTAAGTTAACTGGCACGCAGGGATCTTCCGCTTTAGAGCAAACCAATATCGTGATGCCCTTATATTTTACTCAGTATTTGTTTATGAGGGGGTAACTGGCCGCTTTATGGCTCCTTGAAGCACTTTTGGGCACTCGATTAAGGGAGTAAAATCACTGGGCTTGTTGACTCTCCAAGATCGATTAACAGATCACATCGTGATCCTTCCTATGCGTAAAGCAGGAACGACTATAGCTCTAGTTTACGTTGATAGTCGTTTTTTTACTTTAGATATCGTGTGTCGAGAGCATCCTAGTAAATCGACTATATAGTTATATGTTTTACCATCAATTAATAGTCCAGATATCTTTCTGTGTAATTCAGTGTCTTCTCTGCGTCCTTTATATTTTTTCTCTGCTTTTGCTTTGAGTATGCCTTGTGCTTGGCGGCGTCTTCGGTCGTCATAATCTTTTCGTGATATTGCTGCGAGCATATCAAGCATCATGTTATTCAGTGCGGAGAACATTCGTTCTGTGAAGGTATCTGTGTTTGTCATGAATAAGTGGCTTGTCGGTAGATCGAGTGATACAACCTTAATGCCTTTATTTGTGATGATGTTTTTTAATCTATCCCAATCTTGTGAGTTGAGCCGACTTAACCTGTCAACTTGCTCGATGAGCATAATATCACCAGGTTGGGCAACATCTAATAATCGAAATAATTCGGGGCGATGTAAACTGGCCCCTGATTCATTTTCAGTAAACCAGCATGCGATGGGGATGCCCATTTTTTCAGCAAACTCGCTAAGCGCATTATTTGCACGATTTGCATCTTGTTCGGCAGTCGAGGCTCGGGTGTAAGGATAAAGTCGCATCATTGTCATATTTAGTGCATTTTAAGTAGGTGCACTAATTGTAGTGCATTTTAAGTGGTATTTAACTCTATAATGCACCAAAATGGTTTTATTTGAGTTGGTGCACGTGAAGTATACTCTATTGGAACTGCTTATTGGTAAATATCTAAATATAGATTGCACTCTATATAGAACGCAGTCTATAATAATACCAAAGGTAATTTAAGCGTTAATTATGTGGACAATACTCAACCGACAACTCTTTGTTGATTGGTTTAAAACGTTAGACAGTAAAGACAAGGTTAGTGTCAGAGCATCCCTTGGATTGCTACAAGAAAGAGGACCGACTCTACCTCGACCATACGCTGATACTTTGGAAGGCTCAAACATCAGCAACCTAAAAGAGTTACGTATACAAAGCAATGGAAAGCCTATTCGGGTTTTCTTTGCTTTTGATCCTGAACGCCAGTGTGTTGTCCTGTGTGGTGGTGATAAAACAGGTGACAAGCGTTTTTATAAGAAGATGATCCCTATCGCAGAGAGTGAATTTGAAGATCATCTAAAGGAGCTAGACAATGAAAAGTCAACCACTAAGCGCACTTGATGATCTAATGACAGAAGATGAGCTGAGATTAGCACATCAGAAAACTTCTGAGATGTTGTTAGAGCTTAATTTGTCTGAAATACGGCGTAGTGTTCGAATGTCACAGACACAAGTTGCGAAAACTATGGGTATAAAACAACCCACTATTGCCAGCCTGGAAAAGAATGGAAAAGATGTAAAATTGCTTTCCCTAAAGCGATATGTAGAAGCTTTAGGTGGTCAATTACGTATTGATATTGAGATGCCAGATGGCCATCATTTTGGTATGAAAGTATAATTTTCCGCTTGGAACCTTAGGTTGGCAGTCTTGGCTTGGCGCTGAAGCAACATTAGCGGGTGTAGATGTTTGGTCAATGATTAAGCAAGGGTAGATGAAAACGGAGCGTAAAATGACACTCTGGGAGCAGTTTTATTCTTTAGCGGGATAGTTGTATCTGAAGGGGTAGTACGCGCTTCATTTATAGCGACGTTATCTGAGTTTGTGGCAAAGCCGGTTACGATTGCTTCATTGAGGCAAAGCACCATATCAATGATTACATCATTCGATATTACAACAACGTTAGGCGGGCTTGTTGCAAAAAATTCCTTTATGGCTCAAGATCTCGCCTTTGATTCTTAATGCCTTGAACGTAATGACCCAATCTGAATTCAAATGGAAACATTTTGCCGCTGAAATCATCTTATGGTCTGTTCGCTGGTATGGTTCGACGCCCATGAGTTATGCCAATCTCAGTGATATGCTCGCTGAGCGAGGCATTTCTGTGCATAGAAGCACGCTTTATCGCTGGTTTATTGAATATGCGCCAACATTACGTAAAAAATTACGTCACTATCAATTTATTCGCACCGATTCTTCATGGCAGTTGGATGAAACCTACGTTAAAGTGAAGGGAAAGTGGCACTATCTATATCGGGCCATCAACAAGTAAGGAGAGACACTGGATTTTTATTTCTCCCATAAACGTAATAATCATGCGGCTTATCAATTTTTGAAGCGATGCTTGAGGTATTACAAAAAAGACAAGCAACCTAAGACGTTAAACACAGACAAACACGCTTCTTAGGTTCTGTCGCAAACTGAGATCTCACCGCTATAATTTAAGGGCACAAGATCTCTCAGATACAATTAGGCCGCCAAAGAATAAAATTGTTCCCATGGTGTCATCATTTCAGT
>NZ_JAKIKS010000220.1 GCF_023284005.1 Shewanella surugensis | reverse complement strand
TTTTAATTTCATTATTTTCATATACAAAGGTGACTTCCCGTTTATCACTGGCGGTAATTTTTATCAATTGGTCCTTTTTGTTATAATGATAGATAATGCTATTACCAAACCGGTCCTCTACCTTAGTCACCATTAAATAAACATCTAAAAACAAAGATGATTCAGGTAGATGATTCCGAGCGGTAATAAGCTGGTTAAAAGTATACTTGGTGCCATCAGGTGAATAGCCAATAAACCCTTCCCCCGGTTGATTGGCTAGAGTCGTGCAACTGAAACGCCAATTAGATTGGGTTTTACGAGGAAACTTATCATCTGCTACTTGTAAAAGTGGTGTTAATTTTTCACCCGACAGGGATAATATATCCCCTTGCCAAAGACCGTTTCTAGCCACTATGTTATTATGATATCGATCATTTTGATTAAAACCTCCCGGATTTAAATTACCTGAGCAAGCCTTACCCCTTCCCCATGCACCAGAATAGTACTTTACATCCGAGGGCCTTTTCCCGCCATACTTCTTTAGGTAAAGGGTTGTATGAATATTAGGAATATCTAATTCCCAATCCCCTAAATTTTTTCGTAAAAGTGGGTTGGATTGATCCGATAATGTGCGACTTATTTTAATATCGGGGCCATTGCCTTTGGCGATAAAATCCGTTTGATTAAAGATCACAGTACCGGTATTTAAATCAATGAGCTCCCCAAATAGGCCTTTATCTAACTGTTTAAATGCATTGCTGGCTTTCGGTATTCGACTGCCTATGCCATCATCTTCACCATCGCCTGTAGCGGCCATCTTAGTATTACACTTAGTGCCTTTTGCCAAGCATTGCTGCCTGCTCAATGCTTTTTGTTGCCGTACTTGCATATCAATCTCAAAGGATTCTCTATCTTCCGTTGACATGGCATCCATCAGCACATGAAAATATTCTTGGGCTAGCTCCATCTCCTCTTGCTGCTCTTGGGTGAAGTCATCATCACCCGCTAACACCTGTAAACTGAAAGCGCAGAGACTAGAGCTGAATAATAGAATGCAATAAAAAAACGGTTTTGTCATAAACACTAACCGCCGGCTTATCTGCCGACAGCCATGAAAATAAGCAATCATAATGACCTTAAAAAGTAGTAACTAGGATGAGTAAAATGAATAAATAAAAGCCAGCCACACAAGAAAAGGCAATAAGAAATGAAAGACTTTATTCACTTTCCTTGTGATCTCGCTAACTCGTTAATCGAGCCTTAGGCTCAATAAAATACTTAATGAGGAACTCGGAATACGCTGTAAGCAGCTTAAAACTATCGCTTAACCCACTCGGTGAATACGAATATACCCGTGAGCACAACCCCCTTTTGCATCAAACCCTATATTGGTTTTTTTCCCTGTTGCAAAGGCTGTTAACAAACGCGCTAATATTTGCTGACGACGCTCAGCTGGGAGCGTCCCATCAACGGCAAAAAAAGAGTCATTGCAGCTTGGATGCTCTGGCATTTTATCTAATTTAATCTAATTTAATCAGAATTCTATCATTACCCGTATAAGTCAATACACTCGTCACCACACCTGACATGTTTGAATCATATTTCGCACTCACGCTGAAAGCACTAAAAAGACTCATTAGTAACAAAAAAGCATTCCACAAGGGTTTCATCATTATTCCTGTCAATATTATAAACCAACCAGTTGCAACAAGTGTTAACGACTAGTTTGAAAGAGGTTGGATAATAGCGTTTGCAGATATACTTGCAATTTAAAAGACTGATAACCGTCTGTTTTTATAGCGAAACAAGACTAATGTCTAACAAGTAATTATGGGAAAGAGAAAGAGAAAAGGATGGCCACAAGCTAATAGGAAGAGCGGCTATCACATCACGGGATAACCACTCTTTCAGGTATGACTGTTATGACTCATTTTTATTACTAATGGCTCTTTATAGCTGATGGCGTTTATGACTGAAGGCTTTTTTCTCGCTGAGGACTCTTTTCTCGCTGAGGACTCTTTTCTCGCTGAGGACTCTAATAGCTGAGGGCTCTAATAGCTGAAGGCTCCTTCATAGCTAAAGGCTTTCTATTTCGAAGTATCATGCGCTATTTCCACGTATAGCTGAGGCTTTTATCGCCCACGGTGATACGGCCATAATATTGAAATTGCCACTGTTTCCAATTCCACGTGTAACTTTCTTTATAACTGGATGAACGAATGACATCCAAAAACGCATCGTAACTGCCATGGGTTTGTGTGTTGCCTACATAGCTGCCCCACATTTGTCGGCCTCTATCACCTTTACAGCTATAAATATCATTGACCTTATCAGTGCAATCGCGAAATATGGCCACATAACTGTCACCTTTACGACCCACCAGCCAGCGCCCTTCTTGTTGCCATTCATCAAACTCGCTTTCTGGCCAATAGATATTCACTTTGGTGCTGATCTCCCCTAAACCAAAGGTATTGGCTAAGCTAATTTCAGTATTGGGCCAATATAAAATCAAGGCTAGATTATCTTGCTGCAATACTTTAGGCAGATGAGTATTGGCAGTATATGGACGATAAGTCGACCAATCATCGACATCTCCCGATAACGGCCACACGGCAATATCATCGGCCACTGCGACGATTGGCCATTGCTGATAGCCATAATAGCCGCCCCAGAAATTATCCATTGAGCTTAAGGCTGAGCCGGCATTTTTATAAAGGTTGAGCCGCGTGCCAGTGAGGACGGAACTGCGGCTAAAGGTCGCGCCTATGGTTGCTGCGCTGTCAGCGAACCATTGCAAGAAATTAGGCATTCCGGCAAAATTTTTAAAGGCTTCATGCTCAGAGAGATCATAATGATCGATAGCCCAAAGGGTATCTTCTGCCACCGAAGGGGCGAAATAGCCCCCCATGCTCCATTGAAACACCGCTCTGTCTTCGCGGGTAAGATCACTATTCAGTGTAAAACTCTCAGCTAAAGAATGACTATTCATAAATTGCCCTGAATAACTGGCTTGCCATGAGTCCAATACTGGCGCCATATCCAAGGCGCTTGTGGCTAAAAAGCTAACATCCATCCCTGGATTTTGTGGCACATTACCCATTCCCGTTAATAAATAAATCAAACCGTGATTGCCGGGATTGCGATAATGCTCGGTATAAGCGCGGCCCGTTGTCGGCGCATAGGTGCCCGCCTCAGTGGTAAAGAGTAAAAACTGTGTTAACAATTTTTGTGCCGCAAGCGATGCTTGGCCTTTAATTTGATTATCTAACGCAAAATCCGCTAAATTAAGTAATCCCGCCAAAGTAAATTTATAATACACGGGAGAATTAAATTCATAAAAGCCATGCTCGACTTTTAAGGCTAAATAATGCCTTAATCTTTGCGCTAAATTAGGCGTCGTGTGTCTGCCCAAATGTTCGTGCAATAACCATTCACTGGACATCCACATGATCATGTGGTTCTCAGACCAATACTGATATTGCGTTTCCCCTTGGCTGATCCAATAAGGAAAGTGTTCAATCCCCGTTAAAATAGTGTCATCATAACTCTCTGAATTGAGTAAAATGCGAATGAGTTTAATCAACGTAAAATCAGGGATCCTATCCGTTTTCACTTTATCAATCATGGCTTCAACCATCGCGGCATTGTCTATGCCTTGATAGCTCAGCGCGAGCATATTGTCATAATTGGGTGAGACTGTAGATTGAGTGAGTATTTCATCGACTCGGATTTGATAGCGCTGTAGATCCAGCGCATTCACTCGCGCTGAAAATATAAAAATGAGCAGTATATAAATACAATAATGACTTTTCATTGACGTCCTCCTGACATTGATAATTGTTTAACGGCTAATAGCCCCATTCAAGCTATCAGCAAACAATGCCAAATACGCTAACCCGTTTTCAATGTCACAAAAGGATCCGAACTCTTTCGTATTAGAGTCTTTCTGATCAAACATTGACAATGGGCAATCTTTGCGAACAAAAAGCTGTAAAAAAAAAAGCCAGCAACTTAACGCCACTGGCTTTTTCATGTTTAATAATGATTACTATCAACATGTTGCATCAACATACTACAATGAGTCGAAGTGATATTTTTATAATGACTCACACATTAATCTTAGATTGCCATAATAACCGACACACTTTGGTATAGAAAAGAGGGTTAGCTGCCTATAAGCTTCAATCTCTCACAAAATCGGCCAAGGTTCTCAAATGAAAAACCAA
>NZ_JAKIKS010000219.1 GCF_023284005.1 Shewanella surugensis | reverse complement strand
AACTTGTTTCATTTATAAAAAGTGATAATTCATATACTAATGATAGTTATACAAAAATAATGATAAACAAACAAGTTCAATGATGCGATAAGTACTGAAATTATCACGTTGTTCTAATAGTGAACGAATTTATGATAATTTAATACTCAGGTACTTAGATGATGAGCTAGTGCTCTTTGAAAGCCCTGCTATTTGCATTCACCTTGTGGAGTCAAATCCCTCTTCAAATTTTATCCCTAATATAGGCTCTAAAAATAGGGCAAAATTCTTTCAGTGGATGATGTATTTAACAAATACAGTTCAAGCTGAATTAATGATCCATTTTTATCCTGAAAAACATACAACTTGTTCAAATGTAGCTTCTGATATTGCGAATATACAAGAAAAAAGAATAACAGATATGTTTCAACTCCTAGATAATGAATTAGAAAATAAAGCCTTTTTAGTCGGTAACATGATTACTGTTTGTGACTTTTCCTTATTTATGTTGACTATATAGGCTGATGAATTTAAAAAACCACCTTTAGCATTTAATAATCTATCTAGGTACCTTTGTAATATTAGCAAAGCAGGAAGCAATTATTAGCGTTTGTAAAAAAGAAAAATTGAGTTTATTAGACTATCAGTAAGTTACTTGTAACAAGCTGTTAAGAAAGGAAAAAACCAGTTTGTTTTTGCTCCTTCGTAAAAGACTATATAGACACTTATGATTATTTGCCTATTTTATAAGCATAAACTAGGCTTTGATTAGTAATCGATGGATTTATGCCGACGGCAAGAAAAACGATAGTGAATTTGGAAGACACTTCCTTTTATCATTGCGTGTCTCGCTGTGTTAGGCGAGCTTATTTGTGTGGTGAAGATGAATATACTGGTCAATCGTATGAGCATCGGCGAGCGTGGATCGAAGAGCGTATTCTTCAGCTAAAAGTATAAGGATAATGGTTTAACCAAAGAAGAAGGTGGTAACTGATAACAAGCTGATATAAAAATAATTATTTTATTAGCGGTGAGGCTAAGGGATCATCACAACTATCAAAAACGGTCCCCTGAAACATCACCCCAAACAGAGCGAGCTCTCATTCTGCTATTTGCATAATAAAGAGTCGGATAGCTTTAACTCAGGTACTTAACAGTAATTATATGAAGATACTTTGATTACAGTGATAAGATTTTTATCTTATCACTACATAGACAGTTTAGTATGAAAAATATCTAACTATAAGGAATAGTTATGAACAATAAATTTAACACATTACCCATGCAATTATTCTACACTCAGAATATTGGAGAATATGAATTTAATCTTGCTAGAGTTCTTGAAGTAAAACCAGGGTATAAAATATCGTTCGAAATTATTAGTAAGGCTTTAAATAAAATCGCTGATGCTCAGCCTTACCTTAGAGCAGTTCCATCAAACTCGGATAAACTAGCTGTTAAAATATTAAGCACAAATGAGGCAATGTCAATAGAACATAAGTTTATTGATAGCGTAGGTGATAACGAAATTTTTTCAGAAATTAATAACTTAATTGAGACCTACAGTAAAAAAATAAATAACATAACAGGGCCCACATTTATTCCAATTTTTTGTGAAGGTAAAAATTGGCAAAAATTTATAATACTAGCAGACCATTACGTAAGTGATAATGGATCAGCTATTATTATCCTTGGTCAGCTAGATGAGGCTATTGTTAACAATACCTATACATCGCTACCTGATAGTAAAACTATAGATTATCTTAATTCATTTATTAGTGAAACGATAAGCTCTGATCATCACGGAATATTGAAATATTGGAAAAAAAGGACTGAATATAAAAGTTCTAGGGCTGATAATACGATTGAAAATGAAAGAATTGTTAAAACCGCTATGAGTGATGCAAATGCTAAAGAAACAATTTCTTTTATTAAAAAATATAACATTACATTTGATCAGTTAGTTATTTCAGCATTTTTATATAGTTACTATCGCAATGTAACAGATAAAATATATGGTATACAAATTTATAATGATATGCGTAGAAGGTTAAATTTTAAAAATATACAAAAAATAGTCGGGTGGTTAGGGTACTCTTATCCTCTCTTTCCTAAAAATTTATCATCTAGAAATATAATTGTTCAAGTAAAAGATATTATTGAAAATATGCATGACTCAGAAAAAAATGGACTTGAATATTGTATCTTATCGGGAAATGATTCTCACAAGGATCTATTAACATCAATGGATGCTGCTGATATTGAGTATAGTAATATAGGTGATTTTCAAAAATATATGAGTCGGATGCATATTTTTAAGGATGATGAACAATTTAATGGATATTATGCTGCTAAAACATTCAGCAAAGATATGCCGAGGTATCGAGATATATTTGTCCGACCATTTATATTTGATGGTATTACATACTGCTCCATATGTTACAATTCAAAACAATACGGGGAAGTAGTCATGCAAAAATGTTGTGATGAAACCATAGCAAACATATCTATAATTATTAAAGAGTACATATTATTACAATCTAAAGGCTTGAATTAAGGGTAATGAAACATCCATTAATTATTTTTTTTGCAACGTTAACATTTATCATGTGCTTATCAAATGATATTTGCATTCCAGGTGTAGGTGAAATTGCAATAGCGTACAATACAAGCATTGACGTAGTTATAGCCTCTGTTAGTGTTTGGTTTTTCGGGTTGTTATGCACCCAGCTGTTTTTATTATTCGTTAAAATAAACTATTCCATTAACTTACTGTTGGTTGTAGCTGTTTTTTTTATTATTATTAATGGATTACTGTTCGTTGTAGAGAGTTCTGATGCTTTTATATTGCTTAGATTTTTAACAGGCGTTACTGTCGGGTTTTTAGCTCCCATTACCTATACGATAATTTATCAGCAATTTCCTGGTGATCAGGCTACAAAATATTTTTATAAAATCACTTCTATTTGTGCTGGATCAATCATGCTTGGACCTATCATTGGGTCTATATTTATAAGCATAGGTTTAATTAAAAGTATTTTTATTTTTGAAGCTGTTTTTTCAATGTTTGCTTTAATATATTTTACATTCACTAATAAACAGAAAGTTGTACAAAGGAAGAGTAGTCATAATTTGTCAGATGTAGTTCAACTTTTATTTAATTTTAAATTTATCACTTACACACTAGTTAATTCACTATTCTTTGCAAGTTTTATTGTTTGGATAGCAACAGGCGTAACTTTATTTTCACAAGAATATGTTATATTTACGCTACTACAGGTAGCACTTGTTTTTTCATTTGTAATGGGAAGTATAATTGGATCTATCTATCTTAGTCAGTTCACTTTGAGATCAACAGATATTACGGTTAATTTCATAATAGTAATTCTCTCTTTATTAGGATGTTTTATTAACTTAATTAGTTATCAAGACAGTATATTTCCATTTTTTTTGGTATTAATTGCTATTGGGTCAATATTCCCGATTTATCAGAAGAAAGCCCTTGACCAAGTAAACCACAGACTAGTTTGGCCTGCTACTATTCTTACTGCTATTATTAATAGTAGTATTGCTTTGATTGCAAGTTTACTCGCAGTGTACGTAATCACTTACTCGCATAAATATGTATTTATAGTTATCTTTCTATGTGTAGGAATTGCAAGCTTAGCAAAATTGATAGCATACAAGAAATTGGGTTCTGTCACAAAGTTGACTAAATAAATGCTAGATCTCAGCAATAAGTGACACACGTTTGCCCGTAAAAAATTCATAGGGATTCACGAAGTCTAACGCTTTTCTCGGTTCTGTCGCAAACTCAGATTATGCAGCTCTAAATTAAAGAGGTCGGATACGTAAGTATTCACCAGAGGGGGATTGACTAAGCTGGCATGAGCCCAAATACGTCTGGGTAGTCCTTTTTATCAACCACGGCCGGAATGATAGTGCTGACCACTGTTATCGGGGATAACTGTCGCTTCTTGCACGTTTCAACGACAGAGAGCAGCCGTGATCCCTAGCAGTAGAACTGAGCACTTGTCTAAGCGAGTTTCCAAAAGTATTATTAGGTATCACTCACAACCGATTGCTTATGTTTAGCCATTTTTCTACAAAGATTAAAGTAATGTTACTAGGGGGTGTTGACAATTGGCCATGATTAGCTGATTAAGATACAATTTTTCTCTTTGAAATTCATATGTCTCGTAAAATGATTAGCGATAAGCAGTGGCGACGAATTC
>NZ_JAKIKS010000218.1 GCF_023284005.1 Shewanella surugensis | reverse complement strand
GATAAACAGGTTGGCTTCGCTGATATTATCAATCGAAGGCGGCTCTTGCTCGAATTGTTTTTTCTTTTTCATGTCAGCATGATGACACCAAAAAACGATCGTTCAAGTGGTCATTGCGATCTTAATAAGATCGCGGTATTTATTGTCAATAGGGGCCTGGTGAACGGTTACAATTGATCAGCATTCATTTCTTTAATTGTTTCCATGAAAGTTAGCACGATGGAATTAGATCTTGGGTCTAAAGATATTGAAGCTCCGCCTAAAGAAAATGAAAAAGCGTTTAATTCAAGTGCATGACGATAATATGGTTCTCTCTCTTTAGCACCTTTTGGCAGTTCGATTATTTTAGAATAAAAATAGACATATCCGCGTTCGGGATCGGTTTCTATTGTTATACAGGTATTTTCACTGCAGATTAATTCAGCGTGACCGTCGGGTCTTAATTCAAGTTTGATTCCAATAACATCACCTATTTGTGAAAGCCAATTGGAGATCAGTTGCTGCATTGAAGTGGATTCATGTTTCATGACGAGACCTATTGATGCCAATTAATTTAAGAGGGTAATGATTAAAGCTGTATCTATCATTACTTTACATTTGATTAACTAAAGTTAATCTTCTGAAAAAATAAAAAACTATCATTTTTATTCATCTTTGTTTTATTATGTTTACGTCGAGTTTGAAGAGGTTGTGTGGGGGGATTAGCATAAAAGATGGGATGTATAATGTCCTATAACTTGAGTGATTTTATCTAGGGATCGGTTATTTAAAAAACCGATGCTCTATCATACCGGGTGTGTCGACTCGCATTTTAAAAAGACAACCTGAATCTGGATATTTTACTAGCTCTGTTTCAGGTCTTTCGCCTGCGCTAGTAATAAACAGGGTTTTTAGATCTGCTCCACCAAAGGCCACCATAGAAGGGCAATGCACTGGGGTGGTGATTGCTTCGATTATATTGCCTTGAGGGTCAAGTTTTACGATACGCCCGCCTTCAAATAGTGCGCTCCAGTAATTGCCGTCGATATCGATAGCGCAGCCATCTGGGCGACCCTGCCCATGAGGAAACTCATGAAAGACGGTGCGATTGGATACGGATCCTGTTTTGATATTATAGTCGCAGCGGTAAATTGTGTGCTTTGGGCTATTAGAGTAATAAAGGGTATTATTATCTGGACTAAATCCAATGCCATTAACGGTGAGTAGGTTATCAAAGATGAGATTGGCTTCAAGATGGGTATTCAGTTGCCATAAATTAGCGGCACTATCATCTTTGGGCGGATAGTAAGAGCCGCAGATGAAACGCCCTGCAGCATCACAGCGACCATCATTTAATCGATTATGTTTGAGATGCATTTCTGGATCGCAAATTTTTTCGACTTGAGTATGCCAGCCACTCGTTAAATAAAAACCACTTCTCATAGCTAGAACAAAGCCGCCAAAGGGCCGTAAGCTGAAGCAACCTATTTCTTCCTTGAAGGTAAGGTGCTCATCTTTTTTAGAGATAGGATCGAAACGATGTAGCTGGCAGCGGTTGATATCCGTCCAATACAAGACTTGTGTTTTTTCATCCCACCTCGGACATTCACCTAATGCGGCTTTTGTGTTTAATTCAATATCAATAGTTCTCATTCGTTAACGATTCTATTTTTGGCTAGTGATTAAAGAATAGTTCAAATATGGTTTGTTCATTTTCTATACTCTTTAGACACTATATTTGTGAAGGGTGATCCATGTTAAATTTTGGCTTAGTAGTACCGCATCGTTCTGTCTTAGATGCTTTACTTATTTTTGCTGTTAGCCTTTGTTTGGTTGGCGTCTATTCAGGGTTGATCCCATATTCAACTTCTTTAAGTGAGGTTTACCAACATACATTTCCCTTATCTGTGAGTGATGCTGTAATGCTTTCCGTTGTTTATTTAGCCGCATATAGCATATCGCTTATTCCTGCGGGATTATTAATTGATCGGATTGGCGTTCATTGGAGCATCTTCATTTCAACTGTGCTTTTATCGAGTAGCTTAGTACTTTTCGCTGTATCTTCTAGTGTATTTCTTTTTTTGATTTCTAGAGTTTTGATGGGGATCGCATCCAGTTTTACGTTTTTATTGGCGATCATGGTGGCCAAACTTTATTTTCACAGAAAATATCTCAGCATGTTAGTGGGGTTTGCTGAGCTGATATTTTCTTTTTCATTAGCCGCTTCTCCTTTTTTGACCCTGCATGTATCAACATTACTTGATTGGCGGCAGCAAACGATTATGTTTGCCATTTTTTTAATTCTACTTTGTTTACTCTATTTTATTTTTAGATTGCATAAGTGTCATCCAGCCTACTTGATAAGTAAAAGGCACAGTAAGAGGAATCAGCAGCATGCTATGATACAATTAAAGTTTGCCCTATCGAACCGCTGGTTTTGGTATGTATTGTTTGTAACGGGAATTTTTTATATTCACTTCTCATTGCATGTCCTAGTTTATGGGCCTATATATATTCAGAAATTATATCATATCAATTATATTGATAGCATATCATTAAATGATGTCGCAATTACTGGGTATATGTTGAGTTGCTTAACGTTAGGTGTAAGCAATAGTTTATTTTCAACTAAAAAACTATTTTTCTTTGCTGTGTTACTGTCTTTTTTAGTCTACTCCTGTAATTTATTTTTTAATGAATATTTGCTTAGCAGTTTTTTATTAAGTGGTATTAATTATTTTCTTTTAGGTTTTTTATCGGCTTATGCTTTATTAATATTTCGTTTATATGAGGAACTGAGTGGGCATCATTTAAATGCCGGTATTAGCGCTGGATTAAATATGTTTACCTTACTCCCTCTTTGTTTTACTTTTGTTTTTAATTGGTTTTTTTATCATGATCCCCTAGATGAGCGGATCTTTATTTGGGTTGTCTACGCTATCACCTTATTGCTAGTTTCCCCTATTTTGTGGCAAAAGGAAAAACCCATGTTTGTCGCTTATTAAGGCTTGTTTTTAGCTTCGCTTTAACACCAGTAGTTAAGTAAGTGAAAAACTTTACTTAACTGTGTGGGAGGATTACTCTGTCAGAAAATATTATCATGGACGTTATCTGATGAACGCTATCTGGTTTTTGCCTCAGTATTATTAGTCACAGTATTAAGCACTGCGGGCATTGCGCTACCTTATCCGATTTTGGCACCCTTATTTATGGGTGAATGGCTAATGGATTGAATCAATTTATGTCGATGCCTCCGGAGCTGTTACTGGGTTTCTCATTAGCCATTTATCCATTAGGTATTTTTATTGGTGGCTCTGTTATTGGGGCGTTATCGGATAGTTATGGACGTAAAAAACTGTTGATTTATACGCTTTTCATGAGTGTTTTTGGTTATATTGTTACCGCTTATGCCATTGTATCTGAAAATTATTTATCTTTGCACGTTTTATGACGGGGTTATGTGAGGGGAATTTATCGATTGCAAGAGCATCGATAAAACGCGTGCTATGTCACTCATTGCTGCCGCTTCATTCTTTGGCTGGCTAGTCGGTCCATTGGCTGGAGGTTATTTAGCTCAATATGGTGCTGCGATGGCATTTCAGGTCGCGGCCGTCGCTGTCTTTCTTTGCATGATTTTTGTAGCTACGGTGATAAAGGAAACTCACAAGGTAAGCAATGAACAATCTTTTTTGAGTTTGTTCAAGTCGAATAATTCACTGACGTTATTAAGTCATCCAAACATACTTAACCTCTTTGTTTTGCAGTTTTTTTCTGTCTTGGTTTGAATGCATTCTATGAGTTCTATCCAGTGTGGTTGATGACGGAAAGAGATTACTTACCCAGCATGATTGGTGAAACAACGGCGATAATGACATTGAGTATGATGTTGGCCAGTGTTTTTATGGTGACGAAGCTCAAGCGGCTTTTTGGTATCATCTCCACCTTAATCACGGCAATGGTGTTAAGTGTTTTCTTTATGGGAATACTGCCATTATTTTCTGGCAATTTGATGATCTTTATTTTTGGGTTAACAGGGATATTTATTACTATCTATAATGGTTTGTTACCTGTTTATGCCTTTGAGCTTAATAAAGATGTGGGTAATGGTGCCTTGATGGGGCTATTGACTGTGACTTTTTGTATTGCCAATGCGGTTATTGCCATTGTAGGCCAGGGCGGGATCGCACTTTGTTAACAAAGATTGAATCTGCTGAATTACTGTGATCTAATCGCACCTCACTTTCTGAGAGGTAACCCAATGACCCTGATCGAACACCTT